>CAJUQS010000113.1 GCA_910588365.1 uncultured Oscillospiraceae bacterium
ACAACTCCGCCTGCCGGCCTCTTAAAGGGGTAGAGTCAGCAACGGGGACTTCTGCGTCTACCCACGGGTTCTAACGTACTGCCTGCTGTGGCGGTGCAGGTTTCCTGCGCATCGACTCAGAGAGTCCCCGTTGCTGACTCTACCCCTTTAAGAGGCCGGCAGGCGGAGTTGTTCAAGTACCAGACCACTAGATCAGAACCCCGAAGGAAACTTTTGTTCACGGGGCACCGCAATTCTTCATTTGCAGAGCGTGTCCGAAAATCCCCCGCCGAGGCAGGCCGTCCCGTTGGGACGGCCCCGAGAGGGGGGCCGGGGTCTCCCCGGCGCGCTTTTGGATACTTTTCCCGCGTGGGAAAAGTATCCGCGGGGCGTGGGGCTGCGTAAGCCCCACTTGGCTCCGTCATTCGGCAAAGCCGAACGACCGCTCGGGCGGCGTAGGCCCGCAATTCTATCGTAAAAAACTTATCTTGCGCTCCAGAGGAGCGCAAAGAAAGATGTATCGCCAATGAGTGAAACAATGATCTACCGTGGTCCCAGCGGCAAGGGACCAAAAATCGTCGCCATCGGCGGCGGAACCGGCCTGTCCACCATGCTGCGGGGGCTGAAGCGCCACACGAACAATCTGACCGCCATCGTCACGGTGGCGGACGACGGCGGCGGCTCCGGCGTACTCCGCCAGGAGCTGGGGATGCTCCCCCCGGGAGATATCCGCAACTGCCTGGAGGCCCTGGCCAACGTGGAACCCCTGATGGGGGAACTGCTCCACTACCGGTTTACCGAGGGCTCCCTCAAAGGGCAGAGCTTCGGGAATCTCTTCCTGGCCGCGCTCAACGGCATCTCCGGCGGCAGCTTCGACCAGGCGGTCAGCCGCATGAGCCAGGTCCTGGCCATCACGGGCCGGGTCATCCCCGTGACCACTACCGACGTGCAGCTGGAGGCCGAGTTTGAGAATGGGACAAGGGTTCTGGGCGAGTCGAAAATCTTCTACTGCAAGAAGCGGGAGGACTGCCGCATCCGCCGGGTGCGCCTCCTGCCGGAGCACCCGCCGGCCCTGGAGCCCGCCCTGGCCGCCATCCGGGAGGCGGACATGATCCTCCTGGGCCCCGGCAGCCTCTATACCAGCATCATCCCCAACCTGCTGGTGGACGGCATCGCCCAGGCGGTCGCCGACACCGGCGCGCTGAAGATCTATGTCGGCAACGTCATGACCCAGGAGGGGGAGACGGAGGGCTACACCAACGCCGACCACATCCGGGCCATCTTCCAGCACTCCATTCCCGGACTGTTCCGCCTCTGCCTGGTCAACTCCTCCCAGATCCCCGGCGATGTGGCCGCAAACTACGCCCTTGAGGGGGCCGAGCCCCTGCATTACGACAAGGCCGCCTGCGCACAGCTTGGCGTGGAGCTGGTCAGCCGGCCCGTCTCCACTGTCCAGGACGGCAGAGTCCGCCATGACCCAGAACTCCTCGCCGCTGCCCTGCTGGAGCTCCACGCCCAGCGCAGCGTCCGAATCGCCGGGCTGGGGAGGTATCGGACAGAGTAGGCAGGCAGTCATACTTTTCTTTTGAAAAGAAAAGTATCAAAAGAAAACTTTAATGGGGTTCCTCTTTCAGGACAGGCCCTAATCCTGCCCCCATGCGCACCCCCAGCAGGAAGGCCGCGCTGGCATAGAACTCCAGTGTCATTTCAAAATCTGTCGTCTGCCGGGCATCCAGCGCCTCCCGCAGGCGGATAATATTCTCTTCATACGCGCCCCGGTCTGTATCCTCTAACACCGGCATGATGTAATGAAAATACAGCCACTCCATAAAATTGTCCATTGCGTTTATTCCTTTCGTGTGATAAAATTTGCACCACTTAGACGTTGATTTTGGCGTGTTTTGACGACATGACAACACGTAAAAAATGTCGTGTCAGCCTGGACTATCTGATGGGCCGGACAGACGAGCGGCAGCCGGGCTGTGCCTTCAACAGGCAAAACGTAGTTTTGCCGCAAAAAGTTCTTTTTTGATACTTTTTTCTTTCAAGAAAAAAGTATGACTGCCCAAGAGAGAAGGTGTGACTGGCGATGTCCTTTTCCAGCGAGGCGAAGGCGGAGCTGTGCCGCACGGGATTTGGCGGCGGGTGCTGCGCCCGGGCGGAGCTCTACGGTGTTTTGCTGCACTGCAACACCTTCACGCCGCAGGAGGTGCGGGTTATCACGGAGAGCGGGGACTTTGCGGAGCGTCTGCCGGGGCTTCTGGACCGGGCGTTTGGGGTGAGGTTTGACCGTCTGCCCGGCGAGGGGGAGCAAAAATACATCTTTCAGATAACGGAGATGAAAAAAATCAGCCGGATGATAGACGCCTTTGGGTTTGACTCCCGGCAGAGTCCGGTGCTGCACATCAACTTTGGCCTGCTGGAGGAGGAGTGCTGCCGGGCGGCGTTTCTGCGCGGTGCGTTTCTGGCGGGAGGGAGCATCACCGAGCCCTCCAAGCGGTACCACCTGGAGCTGGTGACCAGCCACGCCCAGGCCAGCCGGGAGCTGGCGGCGCTGCTGACGGACATGGGCCGCCAGCCCAGGCAGACGGCCCGGAGCGGCTGTCAGGTGACGTACTTCAAGAGCAGCGGGCAGATAGAGGAGCTGCTGACCGTCATGGGCGCGCCGCGGTCGGCCCTGGAGCTGAAGAACACCCGGGCGGAGAAGCAGCTGCGCAACGGGGTGAACCGCCGGGTGAACTGTGAGGCGGCAAATCTGGACAAGGCGGTGGACGCGGCCCAGGAGCAGCTGCTGGCCATCCGGCGGCTGTATGAGCTGGACCGGGTAGAGGGCCTCTCCGCTCAGCTGAAGGAAACCATTATTCTCCGGGAGACGTATCCGGAATTGACTCTCAGCCAGCTGGCAGAGGAGTTCGACCCGCCGATCACCAAGAGCGGGCTGAATCACCGGCTGCGGAAGCTGGTGGAGCTGAGTAAACAGTAGCTGCCGCCGGCCTTCTAGCGGCGGGGCAGATGGTTCTGTACGACAGCCCGGGGCTTGCCCCGCCCCGGACCCCGGGGTACCTTTTCCCTCGCAGGAAAAGGTACCAAAAGTGCGCCGGGGGAGCTCCCCCGGTCCCCCCGGCATCGCCCTCCGGG
>CAJUQS010000114.1 GCA_910588365.1 uncultured Oscillospiraceae bacterium
ACCTGGTTGGCCTGGGCCAGCATGGCCTGGGCGGACTGCACCAGGATGTTGTTCTTCACGTAGCTCATCATCTCGGCGGCAACGTCGGTGTCGCGGATAGCGGACTCGGCATCCTGGATGTTCTCCGCCATGACGCTCAGGTTGTTGGCGGTGTGGTCCAGACGGTTCTGGATCGCGCCCAGATCGCCGCGGACGCCGGAGACGTAGTTGATGGCGTTCTTGACCACATCGATGGCGGCGGCGGCCCCCTCCTGGGTGCCGATGTCGATGCCGTCAATGCCCATAGCGGTGGTGTGCATGTCGCTCAGGTTCACCCGCAGCTGGTTGTAGCTGTCGGAGGTGTCGCCGATCTGGAGAGTCAGGTTGTTGGCGAACGTGACGGTGGGGGTGGAGATGGTGCCGTCCTCACCGGGCAGGGAGGACAGGGTGATGGTACCATCTGCGGCCACTTCGGCCACGCCGCCCTTGACCACAGCGGCAAAAGCATCGGCAAGGCTCTTGGAGGTGGCGTTCTTGAAGTTGTCAACCTTGATAGCAATGGCGTCATCGGAAGCCTTGCCGTCAGGGCCCACAAACTCGTAGGTGTTGCCGCCGAACTTCAGGGTCGCGCCCTCCTTGACCATGGCGGGGTCGAACTGGAACTTGGCAGTGGTCTTCTCGTCGCCGTAGGGGAAGTCAACCTTGATGGCCTCGACCTCGCTGCCCTTGGCTGTGGAGGTGACAGTCACCTTGTTGCCCTGGGCGGCCACGGTATACTTGCCGGTGCCGTTCGCGCCCTCCTCCTTGTCCACCGCGTCCTTCAAGGCCGCGGCGATATCGGCGGTGGAGGCGTTGGCGATGTCATCAATCACCACAGCCACATTCCGGCGGTCGGTGACATTGCGGGCGTCGCTGACGATCTCATAGGTGTTGTCGCCGATCTGGATGGCAGTGCCGTAGGGGGTGTTCTTGTCGAAGCTGATCTCTGCGGAAGCGGCCTGCTTGGCGGTGGCGGCCTCAGCGGTGTACTCGGATTCGGCCATGCCGATGGGCTTGACAGAGATGGAGCTGATGTCGCCGGTAACGCCCTTGACACCCTCTGCGCCAGCCTTAGTAGACTCAATGGTCAGAGCACCAGCGTTGGCGCTGACCTTGAAATCATGCGTCGCAGCAGTGGTAGTGGAAGCTCCGAAGATCTTGTTGGCATCCACCTTCTTGCCGTCTACGTCCACCTTGACTTTGGAATCGGCACCGGTCAGCGCAGTCACAATGTTGTTCATAGTAGCTTCATAGTCCGCACCAATGACAAAATCCTTACCAGCCACCAGGGAGACATTGAACTCCTGCCCGTCGGACAGCTTGCCGCTGATCTTAAACTCATCACCGGCGGAGAAATTGTTGGTTCCCTTAGCGATGACATGCTTCTCGGCCACCGCAGTAGTAGCAGCACCAGCTGTTTCGGGTGTCTGAGACGCAACTGTGCTAATGACTTGATTATCGCGCTTCAATTGCATATTGGTGGCAGCGCACAAACCGCCGTTCTTGGCAACCAGCTGAAATCCGCCATCATTGGCCGCGCCGTCAGTGCCCTTCTTGTTGGCATTTACAGTGAACAGGTCGGAAACCTTGAGCTTGCTCTCATCAATACCGGTATCCGCATTGTCATCAAAGGAGGCGTTCATCAGCTTCTCAGCGACATTGGCGGTCAGGGTGGAAACCTTTCCGTCGGTACCCAGCATATCGGCGGTGATTTCAATTGTGGCGGAGAGGTCCTCGCCGTTGTTGCCCTTGAGGTTGAAGGTCAGCTTATCGCCCACCTGAACATTGACGCCGTTGACGGAAGTAGTTGTGCCATTGGCAGAGAACAGGCCGTCCCAGCCGCCGCTGAAGCTCACAGTTCCGGCCACGCCAGCCTTGGAGTTCGTTGCATCTTCCGCGCCCAGAGCAATGGTCTGATCGGCGGTCTTGATGCTGGTCAGTTTTGCAACATCCTCAGTTCCCTCGGTCTTGGCGGTCAGCGTAACCTTGCTGCCATCCACAGACACATCGAAGCCGGAGGCAACAGAGCCATTCATGCCCAGAGCATTGGCGATGCTCTTCGCCTGCTCCTCAAGCGTAGCACCAGTGAAGTGAGTAGAATCCGTGGTATCCGCACTGTAGTTCAGGGTAATATTGATTGCACCGCCGGCAACATCTTCTCCGGTGAAGGTAATCGTATCACCCGTGCCGTGGAGGGTCTTCAGGTCCAGGGAGAAAGTGCCCTTAGTGCCTTTGCCGGCGACGCTATCCACATTGATGCCGTCCACAGTGGAGATGGTCTCATACTCCACGGGGACCTTGGACAGCTGGCCGGACAGGCTCTTGCCGTCCAGGAGCTTGATGCCGTTGAAGTTGGCGGAGTCGGCGATGCGGTTGATTTCGCTCTTGAGGGAGGTGATCTCCTTCTGGAGGTTCAGGCGGTCAACCTCGTTGTCATAGGTGCCGTTGGCGGACTGGGTGGCAAGATAATCCATGCGGTTGAGCATGTCGTGGATCTCCTGCATGGCGCCCTCGGCGGTCTTCACCAGGCTGGTGCCGTCCTTGACGTTCTTCTGGGCGGCGTTCAGGCCGGTGATCTGGGCGCGCATCTTCTCGGAGATGGCGAGGCCGGCGGCGTCGTCGCCGGCGCGGTTGATCTTGTAGCCGGAGGACAGCTTCTCCAGGTTCTTGCTCAGCGCGCTGGTGTTGTTGTTGTAGTTGCGGTAGGCGTTCATCGCCATGATATTGTGCTGAATACGCATAATTTATCTCCTTAATATTTTTACGGACGATTCCTTTCGTCCGTCCTGTTGGGAAACGCGGTTTCCCGGGGTGTGCGCCGCCTGTCCGCACCGCTCCGGAACTGGCGGGACTGGGGCGCGGGGACTATTTCAACCGGCTTGCGCGGGCCGGGTGAAACCAGCTTACACAGCTTTCCAACCTGTGTTCACTAACCATATCGTCCCTGTTCTGTGAAAATTAAGTGTTCTTTCAAAATTTCCCCTGAAATCTTTCTGACCGCCGGGCAGGAGAAAAGCCGGACCGCACCCCGCCCGGGGTACGGTCCGGCTCCATTATGCCTCCAGAAGCGCCAGAATCTGCCGTTTATAGGCCAAAAACTCCCCGCTCAGGGAGAAGGACAGGTCCCTGGGCCTGGGCGGGTCCACCCGGATCTCCGCCGCGATCCGGCCGGGCCGGCCGGAGAGGACGCACACGCGGTCGGAGAGCAGGATCGCCTCGTCGATGTCGTGGGTGATAAACAGGGTGGTCAGCCTCAGCTGGTCCATCATCTCCATGTACCAGCGGTGGATCTCCCGCTTGGTCAGCGCGTCCAGGGCGGAGAAGGGCTCGTCCAGCAGCGCCACCCCCCGGGCCCCCAGGAACGTGCGCAGCAGGGCGGCCCGCTGGCGCATACCGCCGGAGAGCTGGGCGGGGTACTTGTCCTCGGTCCCCTCCAGCCCGAACTGGGGGAAGTAGGACAGGGCCCGCTCCCGGGCCTCCCGGGCCCTCACGCCCCGGATGACCAGGGGCAGGGCGGCGTTGTCGGGGATCTTCTTGTGGGGGAGCAGCAGGTCCCGCTGGAGCATGTAGCTGATCTTCCCCGGTGTGCCGGTGACGTCCTCGCCAAAGAGGAGCACCCGCCCCTCCTCCGGCCGCTCCAGGCCGGACAGGGAGTGGAACAGGGTGGTCTTCCCCGCCCCGCTGATCCCCAGCAGGCACACCAGCTCCCCCTGTTCCAGGCGGAGGGACACGTCCTGGATCACGGTCCGTCCGCCGTAGGACTTGGTTACATGCTCCGCCCGGAGGGCGGCCTCGGGACCGCTCATTGGGGCAGGTAGTCGTTGGAGAAGCCGGTATTGTCCGGGATGGGCCGCTCCAGCAGGTTGTTGTCATTGAGCCAGCGGTAGAAGGCGTTCCAGCGGGCGGGATCGATATATCCCCAACGGGACTCCTCCGCCTTGTACTGGCCTGAGATCCACGCCTGGCTCTCCTTCACCAGCGCCTCGCTGCCGGACAGGGAGCCGGTGTCATCCCCGTCAATGAGCATCCGGGCGGCCTCCTCGGGGTGCTCGATGGCGTACTCGTAGCCCCGGGCGGCGGCGGCGAGGAAGGCCTTGGCCGTGTCCGGGTGCTCCTCCAGGAAGGCGTTGTTGGCGATGAGAATAGGCGTGTAGTAGTCGAAGACCGGGTCGATGTCCTTGAAATAGAAGTAATCGAAGTCCAGGCCGGCCAGCCTGGCGGAGATGCCGCCCCAGCCGTAGAAGATCCAGATGGCGTCGGTCTGCTTCTCCCGCAGGGCCCCGGCCTCGTCCGCGATGTTGTTGGGGATGATCGTCACCTCACCGAAGTCCCCGCCGTCCGCAGTGACCACCCGCTCCATCATGGCCAGCTCCGCGGGGGTGTTCCAGGCGGAGTAGGTGTGTCCGGCCAGACCGGCGGGCCGGTCCATGCCCTCCCCGGCCCGGGAGATGATGCCGGAGGTGTTGTGCTGGAGCAGGGCGGCCACCGCCGTCACCTCCAGGGGCGTTTGCAGGGCAAAGGCGGAGGCGATGGAGTCCTGGGCCGTGACGGCGAACTCCGTCTGTCCGGCGGCGCAGATGGCCGCGGCACCGTCCTCCGGGGGCTGGACGATGGTGAGCTTCAGCCCGGCCTCCTCAAACCAGCCCTGGGCCTGGGCCGCGTAGAGACCGGTGAAGTTGGTGTTGGGCGTCCAGTCCAGGCAGAGCGTCACCTCCGTCAGCCCGCCCGCCTCCCCGCCGCCGCAGGCGGCGAGGGACAGCGCCAGCAGAAGCGCCAGTACCAGCGCTACCAGTTTTTTCGTGTATTTCATATTCGTCTCCAATCAGAACCGCGCCCCGTCACCGTGCGCAAGCCTTGGATGCGCACCTGTGACAGAGCGCATAAAGGTTTCTTTTTGATTCTTTTTCTTTTCAAAGAAAAAGAATGATCACCTAATCATTCCGCTCGATCTTCTCGAACTTCTCCCAGGGGCAGGCCCGGCGGCGCAGGAGGGTGACCAGGGCCATGAGCAGCAGGCTCACCGCCACGATGACCAGGATCACGGCGAACATCTTGTCAAAGGCGTAGGCCTTCTTCACCCGGGTCATGTACACGCCCAGGCCCTCGAAGCCCCCCAGCCACTCGGAGATCACCGCGCCCACCACCGCGTAGGACACGCTGACCCGGAGTCCGGAGAAGAAGTGGCTCAGCGCGGAGGGGAACTCCAGGTGCCGGAAGATCTGCCAGCGGGTGGCGCCCATGGAGCGCAGCAGGCCGGCGGCGGCCCTGTCGGTGCTGGCGTAGCCCTCCAGCAGGCTCACCGCGATGGGGAAAAAGGTGGTCAGCGCCACCAGGGTCACCTTGGGCGCCATGCCGAAGCCCATCCACAGCACCAGCAGGGGCGCGATGGCGATGGTGGGGATGGTCTGGGTGATGACCAGCAGGGGATACAGCGCCCGGTACAGGGGCCGGACCCAGTGCATCAGCGTAGCCAGCGCCAGTGCCAGCGCCACCCCCAGCCCCAGGCCCCAGGCCGCCTCCAGCAGCGTGACCCAGGCGTTCTCCGCCAGCACAGGGAGGTCCGCCGCCAGGGCGCGGCACACCTGGACGGGGGAGGGCAGCATGAACGCAGGCACCAGTCCGCCCTCCGACGCCCCCAGCCACAGCAGCACCACCACCGCCAGGGCGGCCGCTGCCGGGAGCTTACTGGTGATGCCTGACGACTTTTTCATCAATGGTCAGCACCTTGCCCTTCGGGCGCCAGATCAGCTTCATGTAGGCCGAGGTCTTCTCGCTGCCCGCCCTGGCGGCCACCTGCATACAGTTCTCCGCGATCTCCATCAGCTGGTGGAGGTCATCCCCCTCGATGGCAGTCTCGCTGGGGCCTACGTAGTAGTGCAGGCCTGTGGAGCGGATGTAGTCGATGACCTCGTCCACGATGCGGGTCACCTCCCGGTCGTCCTGGACGCCGGGCAGGATCTGGATGGAAAGATTTGCTTTCATGACTGGTTCCTCCGAAAAATAAAAATACCAGAACATCCGCCAAGTAAGCCACGCGGACGCTCTGGTATCCATTCCTTTTACTTGAAAGAGAAAAGAATCAAAAAGGACCTTGCATTCGCTCCCGCTTTCGCGCGGTACCTGCATTCCCGCACGGCAACGAAAGCACAGCTCCTCCTGACGCCAATCTCTCAAGGCAAAGATGCAACAGATGCTACTCCCTACGCTGGCATTATCCAACAGGTTCAAAGGGTCAAAGGCCAAATCGCCTTACTCTCAGCTGCGCGGCAGCCCCCCTGGCTATCAACTTGTCATTTGTTCCGGGACGGTTTCCCGTCCAGATGAGTATAGCGCCTTTTTGCGGGAAATGCAAGGGCCTTCACAAAAAAATTCCCATCATACCGTGTTGGCTCTCTTTGCCCAGCGAAAAACTTCCCAGTCCATCCAGTATCCTGTGGTTATGAGGATAGGTTCTAATTTTATCCCCTTAAAAAGCCTGTTTTTTAGTGATCTTTTACAAAAATGTTTTCGTCCAACAAACAATGCAGCCACAATTGTCCCTTTGTTGGAGACGCTCGCAGTCTCCTCCAAGAACGCAATTGACACAGCCTTATTATTATATTATACTATTATCGTAATATCATACAAATATACAAATTGTTTCAAGGGAGGAAATGCCATGAGCGAAAGTCTGAACGTACTGCACCGTATTTTGAAAAAAGAGGTCACCCCCGCTCTGGGATGCACCGGCCCCACGGCGGTGTCCTATGTGGCGGCAGAGGCCGCTGCCGCTGTGGGAGGAAAGCCGCAGAAGATCGCGGTGAAGGTGGACCGCCACATCGGCACAAAAAACAGCGACGTAGGCATTCCGGGTACCCCTGTCGTGGGACTGAAGATGGCCGCCGCACTGGGCGCCCTGGCGGGCGATGCCGCCGCCGGATTGGAGGTCCTCCACAATGTTACCCCGGAGAGCGAGCGGGAGGCGCTGGCCTTCTCCCAGTCCGGCAACGTGACCGTGGACGTGGACCTGGAGACCGATATCCTGGGCCTGTTTATGGACTGCACCGTCACAACGGACAAGGGCGTCGGCCGGGCGGTCGTAGTCAAAACCCACACCAACCTGGTCTACCGGGAGGCCAACGGCCAGGTACAGGTGAACATCCCCTATGACCGCCGCGCCTCTATGAGCGAAGCCCATGATGAGATGGCAAGCTTCCGTATGGCGGATTTCTACCGGTACGCCACGGAGATGCCCCTGGAGGAGCTTCTGTTCCTGCGGGAGGCCGTGACGATGAACAAGACCCTGGCGAAGACCATTTTTGACCGCAAGGCCAAGGGCGCCGGATTCGCACTATCCATGATGGGCAGAGCGGACGGCAATCTCATCCGCAAGGCAAAGGCGCTGACGGCTGCCGGATCGGAGGCGAGGATGGAGGGGTTCTCCCTGCCGGCCATGAGCTGCGCCACCAGCGGCAACGTGGGGCTGACCGCCTCCCTGCCACTGATCAGTATGGCGGAGGACCTGGGCTCCAGCGAGGAGCAGCTGCTCCGGGCCCTGGCGCTCAGCTTCCTGACCACTATCTGCGTGAAAAACCGCATTGGGCGGGTATCTTCCATGTGTGCCTGCGTCACAGCGGCCTCCCAGGGCATCGCGGCGGGTGCATCCCTGCTGCTGGGCGGCGATTTGGATTGTATCAATCGGGCGGTCAATAATACGGTTGTGAACATCTTTGGCGTGGTCTGCGATGGTGCGCGCCTTGCCTGCGCACTGAAGCTGTCTTCCGCCGCCGGCGTGGCGATTGAGTGCGCCATGATGGCGAAGGATGGTGTAATGACCCCGGCCAACGAGGGAATTGTCGCCGGAAACGCCGATCAGACGCTGGACTTTATGGGCGATTTCGCCCAGCATGGCATGGCCGGCTCCGACCTGGCCTTGTGTAAGGCACTGTATAAGAAGCAGAACGAACGGTGCTGAGGAAGTCCAGATAGAATATCTGTTCAGGAAAGAGAAAGGAGGCCCTCTGTGGAATACTGCGAGCAAATCAAAAACAAGCCATTCCGGGCGATCTACCGGGGAATTATCACCGTACAGCGCGTCATCTGCTATATCTGCGCCATTGCGCTGCCCCTGATTATCACCTATCAGGTTGTGCTGCGCTATGTTTTGAAGGCCCCGCTGATGGGAATCGAGGAGCTGATGACCTTCTTTATCATCTGGCTGTATATGATGGGCGGGTCCGTGGCATCGGAGCAGCGCACCCATATTGAGTGCGGCATCCTGACGCTCTATATCAAGAAAGAGAAGACGATGGCGATTTTCCTGTGCTTCAAAAACATTTTCTCAATGGTTGTGTGCATCTGGCTGACCCGGTGGGCCTACTGGTACTTTGATTATTCCCTGAAGCTCTGGAAGACCAGCGATATCTTGAAAATCCCCATGTTCCTGGGTGAAAGTGCCATGTTTATCGGGCTGGTATTCATGCTCTTTTTCGGTGTGCTGGAGATGATTGACGCCTTTAAAAATGCCGCGAGGATTTTTGGCGGAAACACGACTGAGGAGGTGGACAAGGAATGAGTACGTTAGCTCTGGTCGGAATTGACATTATCCTTTTGATTGTCCTGCTGATGCTGAGCATCCCGCTCCCCTACTGCTTTGGCGGTGCGCTGATGTTCATGGCCGTCTTCGGCAATGTGTCCATGAAAAGCATGATGCTTTGGGCATATTCCCAGTCCATCGGCACGGTACTGCTGGCAAGCCCGCTGTTCATCCTGGCGGGAACCTTCATGGGCGGCAGCGGTGTGGCAAAACGGCTGTTGGATCTATGCGACGCCTTTATCGGACGAATCAAAGGCGGCTTGGGGATTGTCAGTGTCGTGGTGTGCGCGATAATCGGCGCCATCTCCGGCTCCGGCTTCACCGGCGTGGCCGCCACCGGCCCCATTATGATTCCCCGCATGGTAGAGCAGGGGTATCCCCGGGGCTTCGCCACCGCCCTGGTCACGGTTTCCTCCGTACTGGGCCTGCTGATCCCTCCAAGTGCCATCATGATCATTTATGGCTGGATCACGGAGACCTCTATTCTGGCCTGCTTCCTGTCCACTGTAGGGCCGGGCCTGCTGGTGATGCTTCTGTTCTGTATCATCAATATGCTCGAGTGCAGGAAGTTTGATCTGGTCCTGATGCCCCCTATTCCGATGAAGGAAAAACTGCAGATGACCGGCTCCCGCACCTTGGTTGCCATCCCCGCCCTGCTCATGCCCGTTATCATCCTGGGCGGTATCTACGGCGGCGTGTTCACCCCGACCGAGGCCGCGGCGGTAGCTGCCATTTACAGTATCCCCGTGGGTCTCTGGATTTACAAGGCCATGAAGCTCAAGGATATCAAGCAGATGCTCTTTGATTCCATCAATTCTATCGGCAGCATCATGGTCATGATTATCTTCTGTCTCATGCTCAGCCAGACCTTAACCATGCTCCAGGTGCCTCAGGCTCTCATTGAAATCATGTTCAGCATTACCCAGAACAAAGTTATCATCCTGATCCTGATGAACATTTTCCTGTTTGTGGTTGGGATGATCGTCAATGACTCCACTGGTATGCTGCTGTGCGCGCCGCTGCTGCTGCCCCTGGTGAAAGAGCTGGGCATCTCCCCGGTCCATTTTGCAGCCATTATGGGCGTCAACCTGGCCATGGGCGGCGTAACGCCCCCCTATGCCAGCATCCTCTATCTGGGTATGCGCATCGGCAAGTGCGAGTTCAGCGAGATCTTTGGGCCCACCATGAAGCTGCTGGTGTTCGGGTACATTCCAGTGGTTTTCCTGACAACCTTCTGGCCGGATCTGTCCCTGTTCCTGCCTCGTCTGTTCGGATTTGTGTAACCTGTCCACGGGATAGCGGGATTTTTATTTTCAACCATTATTTTAATTTGAGAGGAGTTTGCAGCATGACAAAAGTATTCACCATTGATGAGCTGAAGAGCGTCATCAACATGAAGGACGCGGTGGAATCCGTCGACCGCACCTTCAAGGGCTTTGGGGAGGGGACCGTCATCAACCCCACCAAGGTAACGCTGGATCTGGGCGAGTCAGCCCCCTATCCCCCCTACGATGGCTTCTTCAACGCCATGCCAGCCTACATCGGATACCAGGACAGCGCCGGTATCAAGTGGGTGGGCGGCATTCTGGGTGAGCGCCAGAAGGCCGGACTGCCGTTCATCAGCGGAATGATCCTGCTGGCCAATCCCCGCCTTGGCACATTCAAGGCCGTGATGGACGGCGCGTACATCACAAACCTTCGCACAGGCGCGCAGACCGCGATTGCCCTCAAGTACCTGTTCAAGGGCCGCAAGAGTCTCAATATCGGCCTCTACGGCGCCGGGATGCAGGGCCACACCCAGACAGAGGCGATCTCTGAGGTGTTCGGCATTGACAAGCTGTATGTCTACGACGTGTACCGCCCCGCCGCCGACAAGTTCAAGGAGGATCTGGCCTCCACGGTCACCGGTGAGATTATCGTCTGCGACGACCCCAAAACCCCCACCGAGGATGTGGACGCGATTATCACCGTTACCCAGGCCCGGGACAGTTTCCTGAAGGCACAGTGGATCAATCCCGGAACAGTTGTATTCCCTATGGGTTCCTATAAGGAGACGGAGGACGAGGTGATCCTGCAATCCGATGCCATCGTGGTGGACCACGTCGGGCAGGCGCTCCACCGCGGCGCGCTCAAGAGCCTGGCCGATGCGGGCAAGCTCACGCCCGAGAGCATCACCACGACCATTGGCGAACTGGCCGTTGGCGCCTTCGATCTCGGTGATATCTCCCAGAAGCGCATCCTCTGCCTGCCCATCGGCACCGGCGCACTGGACGTGGCACTGGCGGGCATCGCCTATGACCGTATGGTAGAGAAGGGAATGGGGGTTAATCTCGACATTACCGGCGAATAATTGCTGGTATACCGCTTCATCCAGCCTGTCTTGAAGTTAAAGGAGGAAATTATGAAAAAATTCTTGGCTTTTGTACTTGCTCTGGCCATGGTGATGGCACTGGCCGCCTGCGGCGGAAACAACAAGAATACCGGCGGCAGCACCCCCGGCGGCAACGCCGGAAACGACACCGGCGGCGGCAGTGATGAAACCGTCACGCTGACCCTGGCACACATCCGCCCCGTAGACTCCCCCTCTGACGTCGCAATCCGGGCCTTTGCCGAGGAGGCCACAGAGCTCTCCGGCGGCAGCATCCAGTTCGAGATCTACCCCGCCAGCCAGCTGGGCGACTACACCGTGGTGCAGGAACGCGTGAGCATCGGCGACGTGGATATGCAGATTGCCTCCCTGGGATCCAACATGGACGAGTTTTTCGCCATGTCCAACGCCGCCTACCTCTGTGCCACCTGGGATGAGGCCCGCACCGTGTTTGCCGAGGACGGTCCAATGGTCTCCCTCTACGCGGAGAAGCTGGCCAACTACAACATGACCTACCTGGCCAACTACCCCCTGTATTTCGGCGGCATCAGCCTGAACGTGGACGCTGTCGACCCCACCAATCCCAACGCCAAGTCCGGTATCAAAATCCGCGTACCCTCCATGACCACCTTTGAGAAGACGGCCACCACGCTGGGCTACCTGGCCACCCCCCTGCCCTCCTCCGAGATGTTCACCGCGGTGCAGACCCACGTGGTGGACGGCGCCATCGGGGCGGGCGCAGAGATGTATTATGGCAACCTGTCCGGTCTGAACAAGTACTATCTGCCCATCAACGACCACTTTGAGTGCTGGTGGATGTATATCAATACCGACCGGTGGAACAGCCTCTCCGACAACCAGCGCAGCGCCCTCCAGACAGCTGCCCAGCACATGAGCGAGGCGCGCTGGGAGATCGCCGAGGAGGAGACAAAGGAGTACGAGCAGAAGCTGGCCGACAGCGGCTGCGTGGTGGTGGAGTACACCGATGAGCAGCTGGAGGAGTTTGCCGGCGTTGTGCGGGAAGCCGTATGGCCTGTCATCGCCGAGGAGTACGGCGCGGAGAACTTTGAGGCTGTAACCGGCAGCATCCAATAACACGGTTTAAAAAATTGACAAAAGGGCACAAAGGGGGGCCGCACCGCTAAACTGTGCGGTCCCCCTTGCATCTCCATACTGCCCTTGCGAGGTGGAAAAGATGAGCCAGCGTACAAAAGGGATCTGCTTTATGCTCTGCTCAGCCCTCTGTTTTTCAATTATGAACGCCTTCGTCCGTCTGTCGGGGGACATTCCGTCCATGCAGAAGATGTTCTTTCGGAATCTGATTTCCTTGATGGCGGCACTATTCCTCATCCAGCGTGAAAAAATACCGATCCGTGTCCCACGCTCTCAGTGGAAACACCTGTTTTCCAGAAGCTTCTTTGGGACCGTAGGCGTCTTTTGTAATTTTTATGCGGTGGACCATATGCTTCTCTCAGACGCAACGATGCTCAACAAGATGTCCCCCTTTTTCGCGATGCTGTTCTCTGCCTGGCTGCTGCGCGAGGGGGCGACTGCGGTACAGGTGCTCCTATCCTGCGCGGCTCTTGGGGGGTGCGTCTTTATTTTAAAGCCAACGGTATCCGGGATGATTTCGCCATCGGCTCTGGTTGCCCTGCTGGGAGGGCTGACCGCCGGCCTGGCGTACACAGAGGTCCGGATTCTGGGCGTGTCCAAGGTGAACAAGGATCTGATTATTTTGTTTTTTTCCCTGTTCTCCTGTCTGGCCGCCCTTCCGTTCCTTGTTTTTGGCTATACGCCTATGACGCCTGGACAGTTGGTGTTTCTGCTGCTGGCGGGTACCGCGGCCACGGGCGGCCAGTTCTGTATCACATCGGCATACTGCTGTGCTCCTGCCTCCGAGGTGGCAGTCTATGACTACTCACAAATTCTTTTCGCGGCAGTACTGGGATATGTTATCTTCCATCAAATCCCCGATATGCTCAGTGTAACCGGCTATGTAATCATCTGCGCCGCAGCTGCTGCCATGACGTTATATAACAACCGCCTCTGCGGTACCCGAAGCGCTTGACCACCTTTGGTACACAGACGCATAGAAATCCCATCAATTTTAGTATTAGGAGAATCCAAATATGGGAATCAGCGTATTTGAAATCATCGGCCCGATTATGATCGGGCCCTCCAGCTCCCATACCGCTGGTATGGCACGCATCGGTATGATGGCCTGTCGGATCGCGGGGGACAAGGCCGCTTCCATTCACCTGGCGTTAAGTCCCAAGATGCGTACCACCTATGCCGGCCACCGGTCGGACGCCGCCCTGATCGGCGGAGCCATGGGCCTGCGCGAGAGCGACCCGGAAATCCGCGAGGCTGTCGCGCTTGCCCGAAACCGCGGAATCGAGACTGCGGTGAGCTTCCTGCCGGACGGCCTCTATCCACAGAATACCGCGTTAATAACGGTGACAGATCGCGGAGGGCGGGCTACAAAAGTATTGGGCACCTCTGTTGGCGGGGGAAGCATCGTCATTTCTGCCGTGGATGATGTGCAAATGAATATCCGCCCGGACGCCTACCACCTGATTGCCTGGAGCGGCGGTCCGCTGCCGGAAAACCTGGGGAAAGGGGCCTCGGTCCAGAGCGGACAGAACGGCCGTGAGACCGTTACCTGTTTCACTTTCACCACCATGCCCTCTCGGGAGAGGTGTGAAGCGCTGAGAAGTGCCGTGGGTGTACACAGGATGAGCGTTGTAGAGCCGGTGCTGGAATATGGCGTGAGCCTGCCGTCCGAAAAGCGGTATGCCTCCTGTGAAGAAGTATGCAGGGCTGCCGCCGAAAACCGTATGAGTGTGGCAGAGGTATCCGTGGAATATGAAGCGGCCCGATCGGGCCGCTCCAAGGAGGCCGTCCGGCAGCAGATGCACAGGCACTTCGAGCAAATCAGGAAATCTGTTCGGGAGGGGGAAAAGGGCAGTCAGATGCTCTACGGCCTTACCTCCGGCAGGGATGGCCCCCGTATGCTGCGGGCAATCCAGGAGGGCCGGACAGTTTCCGGCGGGATCATTCCACTGGCAGCAGCAAGGGCTGTGGGCGTAATGGAATATAACGGCGCTATGGGCTGCATTGTGGCCGCGCCCACCGCCGGCTCCTCAGGTATTATCCCTGGTTCAATGACGGCGGTGCAGGATCAATTTGGATTCCGGGACGAAGATATAGTCGACGCCTTGTTCGTTTCCGCGCTGGCTGGTGTGGTTATGGCTGAAAGGGAAGTCTCCTTTTCCGGTTCGGTCGGCGGCTGTCAGGGCGAGGTCGGGGTATCCAGTGCCATCACCGCCGCAGGGCTAACCAGCCTCTTTACCAGGGAGCCCGAGGCAATCTTCCACGCAATGGCTATGAGCCTTAAGAATCTGCTGGGCCTGGTGTGCGACCCAATCGCGGGACCGATTGAGGTCCCCTGTATTAAGCGCAACGCAGTAGGCGTCGCCAACGCTTTTACTGCCGCAGACATGGCACTATCCGGCATCCGGAGCTACATCCCGCCTGACGAGGTTATCGACGCCCTGGTGGATACGGAGCGAAGGCTTCCACAGGAGCTGAAATGTGCAACCGTAGGGGGATTGGCCTGTACCGCAACGGCGTGCCGTCTGCGAAAGCAGCTGGAATCTGGAATATAGCGCGGCTTGTCTGAAAAATGCCTCTACGCCCAAATGCCGTATAAAGAAAGCGTCGGATAACCATTTGCTTTTTCCACCTGATAGTGCTATAATGTTTTGTAATTAAAGAGGGTGGAGGGACAGGTATTGAAGACAATCAAGCGGGTTTCACTTTCAGAGCAGGTTGTAAATTCTGTTGTACAATATATTCAGGAGAATGACTTACATCCAGGCGATCAGCTGCCGACGGAAAATGAGTTCTCATCTCTGTTCGGCGTCAGCCGTACCAGTGTGCGGGAGGCTATCAAGGCGCTGGGAATTAATGGCGTCTTGACCTCTGTCCCGGGCAAGGGTACATTTCTGCGGTCCAACGCTGTCTCGCTGGAGCATAATAATATTCTGCAAATGGAAGCGCACACCACCATCAGCGATGTCATGGAGGTCCGTACGCCGCTGGAAGTCCAAGCGACCAAGCTGGCAGTTGAGCGTGGAACCAGCGAGGAGATTATGGTCTTGGAGGAAATTTGCGGCAATTACAAATTCGCTGTCGAGCAGCACACGGATCACTCAGCTTGGGGAAGAAAATTTCATTCACATATTGCCAGCATGAGCTCTAATAGCCTATTGATCAATACGTTGCAAAGTCTGTCAGATATTACGAACAGATATCGCGGCAGTCTGGCAGAAAGCGATACAGAGGTGGAATTTTATGCTCAGAGCCATCGGGACATGTGCGTCGCCTTCCGAGCCCGCGATGCCGAGGCCGCCGGCAGGGAGATGGCACGGCACATGGAGCGAACGCGGCTGGCACTCCTGGAGAGCGTAACCAGCGGTAACGCGACCAAATTTATCATGCGCAGATAGCATCATGCCCCACGTCCAATGTTCTCCTTTAAATATGTTATGCTTAAAAAATTCCCCGTTCCGGCCAACTGTGCCGGAACGGGGATGGATTTATTCGCCGTCCTCAGGACGCTCCCTGGCCTGCTCCCGGAGCTCCGCCAGCCCCTCCTTCAGCCGGTTGAAGCTGATGGGCAGCTGGGAGGCGGTCACGTCCAGCTTGCGCAGCTCGCCGGTGATGTGCCCGGTGATGGCGGTGAAGGACTGGAAGAGCTGGTCGTAGTGCGCGGCTGTCTCCTCAATCCGTCCCTCCGCCTCCTCCAGGAGCTGCCGGGCCCGGGCCTGGGCCTGGGCCACCGTGACCTCCGCCCGGCTCTCCGCCGCCCGGTCCTGGGCGTCCGCCCGGGTCTGGGCGTCCGTCAGGATGACGCCGGCCTGGGCCTTCGCGTCGGCCAGGATTTCCTCAGAGCGCTGGTGGGCGTCCAGCTCCAGCTGGGCCACCCGCTCCTTCTCACGGCGCTGGCTGTCCAGCCGGCCCTCCAGCTCCTGGACCTGGTAGAACAGCCGCTGGTTCTCCTCGGTCAGCTCCCGGATGGTGTTGTCCCTCTCCTTGAGGTCCTGGCGCAGGGCCTCTCTGGCCTTGGCCTGGGACTCCCAGTTGGACTTGGCCTGCTCGCAGCTCTGGGTCATATCCTCCAGCTGGCGGGCCAGCGCCTCCTTCTCCCCGGTCAGATCCTCCAGGGCCTGGCGGGACTCCTCTCCGCTTTTGCGCAGCTCCTCCGCCTGTGCCTCCAGGCGGGCGGCGTTCTCCTCCGCCTGCTTCTGGGTGCGCTCGATGTACTCCATGACGTCCTGCCGGTTAAAGCCCAGGGCCGCGCCGCGGAAGATATGGTTATCCATGCTTCTCACCTCGTCCTCTCAAAAATAGTCTTTTCACTTACCACTCTACCACAAAATGCCTCCCCTGACAACAGATTTTTCATATGGAGCACGATAAACGCATGAAAGGTTCCTGCCAAGCAATTTCTGTTCAGAGAGCTTTTGCCAAGCGTCCAGCATCTCCTGCATGGCCTCCGGGGAATCGCTGGCGATCTGCGGGGTGAACTTGGTGGAGAGGATTACCTGCTCACGGGACACGTCCTTGACGAAGTTGCCCAGGATGCGCTCGGAGGTCCCCTCACCGTAGACGGCGGCGGTATCCCACAAGTTCAGGCCACGCTCCAGCGCCTTGTCAAACACTGGACGCAGATCGTCCTCAAAGAGATGGTTTCCAAACACCTGGTCACCGCCAGCAGCTCCGGCCCCCCAGGACCACGCGCCCAGCGCGATTTTAGGCATTGTATTCATGACGAATTCCTCCTGTTGTTTTATCAAATTACAGATTGTTCTTGAAAAAGGGAATCTTATCGAAGTTGTCATAGAGATCAGCGTGGTCCGCACCGGGGACGATCACCGGCTCATATCGCGGGACATATCGTACTCGGAGAGGGTAGCCACCGCTTTGATTCTGGTGTCAGTCCCTGCGGCGGTAATGGCCATGCCGGACAATCCGCAAATGCCTGCCGCCCCGCTTCCTTCCTGCCGGATTTCAGAAAGTCCATAAACTGTCCAATCTGTTCCTTCTTCGTCCTCTCTATCATAGATCCGCCTCCTTACGTTGGGATTATATAGACAAACTTACAAAATATCAAATTCATATAAAGTATAGAATTACATACTTGAAAGGTATGCATCTCTTTGCTATAATAAGGAGATGTTCACTTGGACATCCGGGTTTTACAATATTTTCTCGCGGTGGCGAGGGAAGAAAGCATTACCAAGGCGGCAGAAACTCTGCGGATGACGCAGCCGCCCCTTTCCCGGCAGTTAAAAGATTTAGAGGATGAGCTTGGGAAAAAGCTGCTCATTCGCGGGAGCAAAAAAGTCACGCTTACGGAGGAGGGGATGCTGCTCCGTAAGCGCGCGGAAGAAATGATTGACTTGATGGAAAAGACCAGGGCAGAGCTGGCCAGCTCAAGTGACAATATCAACGGCGAAGTTTACATTGGCGGAGGGGAAACGGATGCGATTTCTCTGTTCGCCCAAACAGCCGGAAAATTGCAGGAGAAATACCCGCTGATCCATTATCACATTTACAGCGGCGATGCGGAAATCGTGACGGAGAAGCTGGACAAGGGCCTGATTGATTTTGGACTTCTGGTGGGGCCGGTAGATGTGAGTAAATACGAGTATATGCGGCTTCCTATCAGCGACATCTGGGGTGTTCTCATGCGGAAAGACAGTCCACTGGCAGAGAAGGAAACGATATGCGCCCAGGACTTGTGGGACAAGCCGTTGATTGTATCGCACCAGACCTCCATCAGCGGCGATATGATGGCATGGCTGAAAAAGGATGTCAGTAAACTGAATATTGTCATGACCTATGACTTGATCTTCAATGCGTCCCTGTTTGTGAAAAAAGGGATTGGTTATGCCATTGCACTGGACAAAATCATCAACACCACCGGGGACAGCGAACTTTGCTTCCGCCCGCTATCTCCCACCTTGGAGGCTGGGCTATGTATTGTATGGAAAAAGTATCAGGTTTTCTCAAAGGCTTCCAAGGAGTTCCTGCGTCTGTTGAAAAGCGAGTGGGAAAACAGGGTATAGCTTTTGAATTACAGCCGGGTCAGGATATACGTAGGTAGCAGCGGCAAGCAGAGCCTGTGTAACCGCAAAGCGGCGCAGCTTTGATTCTGTTCTGGAGTTTGATTGATATGGCGATGTTCTCAGCAGAAAATGTCAGCCTGACCATCGGGAATGCCCAAATCCTGTGGGATATTTCCGTTCAGTTTGAGGAGTGCCAGATCCATGGTATTGTCGGGCACAACGGCAGCGGGAAGACCATAATGAAGCATATATGCGGTTTCATCCATCCTGCCGCCAGACGGAGCATCGTGGCCGGAAATCAGGTGGGCCGGGATATGGAGTTCCCGCCGGACCTCCAGCGAGCAACTGAACGCCTGCCAGGAAGGGCTCGGCCTGGGACAAACGGGTGTCCAAATACTACATGGGGATGTGCCCGCGTCTGGGGGTTGCTCAAGCTGTCATGGAGGGCCCAAAACAGCTGATCCTGGACGATCCGCCGCCCCTGCCTTTATAGCACGGTTGAACCGTGTACACGTATGGAGAATACGCAAAAGTTAAACCGTGTATTTGTCGAGATTATACATTGTTGAACCGTGCAATTTGAGATATAATAAGGGCAAGGTGATTTAATGGGATTGTCTGAATCAAAGCGCAGGGCAAACAATAAATGGGATGCCGCTAATATGACCGTGCTGGGCTGCAAAGTCCGGAGAGACAGGGCTGAGCAGTTCAAAGCCGCCTGCAAAAAGAATGGTACATCACCGAATGCGATTTTCATGGCCGCTATGGAGAAATTCATGGAGGAGCATGGAGAAGTCCGGGAAAATTCCGAGCTTTGAAATTCGCAAGCGGTTACGAATTTGAAAAGTGCCAAAAAATCCCCGGACGCTTTCACATCCGGGGTCAAAAGGCAAGGTCAGTCCTCGCCCTTGGTCATTTTCCCATTTTTCAAACACGCCCTAAATTACCAACGGCGATTTTGTAGGAGCGGGTTCCAGTCGTTGGTATGAGTACCGGACAACGCACGGCTTTGGTGTTATTGGTCTTTTTTCAGCTTCACTTGTCCAATCATTTTGCCCCGGCTTTTTTGCTCATTGATGGCTCGGTCGCAAACATTGATGAATTGAATAATACGTTCGCTGTTATTTCGCCGCAAATTCCGCTTTTTAGGGAAAGACTTTCAGCGATTGGATTTTTTCAGAAGAGGACCGGATAAAATGACAGACAAAAGAAAACAGAGGGGGAATCTTTGTGACAGAAACGACGCAGGGCAGGCTACAGTTCATCTTTGCAGCGGACGGTTTCTACTGTGACACTCAAGAGCGGCTAACGGACGCGGACCAGGCGCTGCAGGCACAGTTCGAGGCGGACCGCTGGACCGCCCTGTACCGCCTCGGCCTGATGGAGCGCCCGGAGCGGGCCGGCCCCTCTGCTGCGTTCCTGTACCTGCTCTCCGAAACCTTCTTCAAATCGCTGACCAGCCTGCCGGACCTGGAGCTGCTGCGAGAAAATGCCCAAGCCCCTCTTTTGGAGACTGACCGGCTGCTGCGGGCGGTGCCCTTCGTGATGGGGGCCGAGTACATTGATAAAAAGTGGCTGAAGCATGCCTTTCAGCGTCTGAACGCCGTGTTTGCTCAGGAAATTGCCGCCTACGACGGCACGGTGTCCCTGTACCTGACGGAGCAGAGCCAGCGTCTGCGGGTGCCGGAACGGATCTTTTTCCATATGGTGGAAAACAAGGACGGGGCGCTGCCCTTCGCTTTCCTGGCCACCTACGCCACCAAGGACGCGGACGGGCGGGTCCGCCATGTGCCGCTGCAGTACGCGCTGACAGAATACAAAAACGAGCGGGAAAAGCTGCTCGCCCTCCTCTCCTGCCTCAACCGCGCCGCGGAAGTGTCAGAACTGATCGGGTCCTTCGTGGAGAGCGGGGAGATGTTCCACCCCCTCCAGCTGACGGCGGAGGAGGCATACGACTTTCTGACCCATGTGGAGGCCATTGAGGAGACGGGCATCTTGTGCCGCATCCCCAACTGGTGGAAAAAGCGTACTGCCGTTGTGTCCCTGTCCATGCGGCTGGGGGAGAAGCAGCCGTCCATGCTGGGGTTCGACACCCTGGTGTCCGTACAGCCGGAGCTGACGGCGGACGGCGTCCCCCTGTCCCAGGAGGACATACGGCAGCTGCTGGGGCAGACGGAGGGGCTGGCGTTCCTGAAGGGCAAATGGGTGGAGGTGAACCACGCCCGGCTGCGGGCGCTGCTGGAGGAGATGGACGGTTTGCCGGACGCCGTCACGCTGATGGAGGCCATGCGCCTGGGCATGGAGACAAAGAAGCCCCAGGCGGACGCGGGGCCGATGGTCACCAACGGCGAATGGCTGTCCACGCTGCTGGCAAACCTGAAAAAGCCGGACTCCATCCGCAGCGCCGTGCTGCCCAGAAGCTTCTGCGCCCAGCTGCGGCCCTATCAGAAGAGCGGCTATACCTGGCTGGCCTATATGGACAAGCTGGGCTTCGGTGCGTGTCTGGCCGACGATATGGGCCTGGGGAAGACGGTGCAGGTGCTGGCCTATCTGGAGAAGCTGCGGAGCGCAAAAAAGAACGCCCGGGCGCTGCTGATCGTCCCGGCCTCCCTGCTGGGCAACTGGCGGAAGGAGACGGAGCGGTTCGCGCCTGAGCTGACGTATCAAATCCTGCACGGCAAAAAGGCGGCAGCCCTGGAGGAGCAGCTGGCGGAGAGCCAGGTGTTCCTGACCGTTACCACCTACGGGATGGCCGTGCGCCTCAAGCCGCTGCAGGAGCGGCAGTGGGACTGCGTCATTCTGGACGAGGCCCAGGCTATCAAGAACCCGCTGACCAAGCAGACCCGGGAGATCAAAAAGCTGCCCGCCCGGATGCGCATTGCCATGACCGGCACGCCCATTGAGAACGACCTGACCAACCTCTGGTCCCTGTTCGACTTCCTGAACAAGGGACTGCTGGGGACCAGCCAGGAGTTCCGCGCCTACTGCTCCGGCCTCAGCGACAATCCGGAGGGCTACGCCCGGCTGAAGGAGATGGTGTCTCCCTTCCTGCTGCGCCGGATGAAAACGGATAAGCGGGTCATCGCCGACCTGCCGGAGAAGCTGGAGATCGTGGACCGGGTGGCGCTGACGAAAAAGCAGGCGGTGCTGTACCGCAAGGCGGTGGCGGACGTGGAGGAGCGTCTGCTGGAGACGGAGGGCATCGAGCGGAAGGGCGTTGTCCTGGGGCTGATTATGAAGCTGAAGCAGATCTGCAACCATCCGGACCAATACCTGGGGCAGGCGGCTTTCTCGGCGGAGGACAGCGGCAAATTCGCCATGCTGGGGGAGCTGTGCGAGACCATCCGGGAGAAGCGGGAGCGGGTGCTGGTGTTCACCCAGTTCCGGGAGATCACGGACCAGCTGGCGGCGTTTCTGTCGGAGGTGTTCCGTGCGGAAGGATATGTGCTCCACGGCGGGACACGGGCAGCCCGGCGGAGTGAGATTGTGGATGCCTTTCAGGGGGAGCGGTATGTGCCCTTTGTGGTGCTGTCGGTAAAGGCCGGCGGCACGGGGCTGAATCTGACGCGGGCCAACCATGTCATCCATTTTGACCGCTGGTGGAACCCGGCGGTGGAGAACCAGGCCACGGACCGGGCCTACCGCATCGGGCAGACAAAGAACGTGATGGTCCACAAGCTGGTGTGCGAGGGGACCATTGAGGAAAAGATCGACGCCATGATCGCGTCCAAGCGGGAGCTGGCGGAGAATGTGATCGGCAGCAGTTCGGAGAAATGGATCACCGAGATGGGCCACGAGGACCTGATGCGTCTGCTGCGCCTGGACTGAGCGGAGGTGTGAGAGGATGAGCAGATATTGGCAGGGCGAGGGCGGCTACAGCCAGCCCACCACGGAGAAGCTGCAGCAAAACGCGGCGGCCAGTCAGAAGAAAGCACAGGCCAAGGGGCAGGTCTGGGAGCCGGTGGTCATCCAGGGCCGGACCATCGCCAGGAGCTGGTGGGGGCAGGCGTGGTGCCGGAATCTGGAGCGCTACGCGGACTATGACAGCCGCCTGGACCGGGGGAAGCGGTACGTCCGGACGGGCGCTGTGGTTGACCTGAAGATCCAGAATGGGAAGATCCAGGCCAAGGTACAGGGGTCACGGAAGACGCCTTACAAGGTGGAGGTGCGGATCAGCCCGGTGTCCGAGGAGCGGTGCCAGGATATCATCAGCCGCTGCAACCGGAAGGTGGAGAACCTGGAACAGCTGCTGGCGGGAAACTTCCCGGAGGAGCTGAAGGAACTGTTCCAGGAGGAGGGCGGCCTGTTCCCCCGGCCGAAAGAGATCGGCTTTACCTGCAGCTGTCCCGACTGGGCGCTGATGTGCAAGCATGTGGCGGCGGTGCTGTACGGCGTCGGCGCGCGCCTGGACCAGCAGCCCGCGCTGTTTTTTGAGCTGCGGAGTATTGAGATGGAGCGGTTTATCGATGTTGCGCTGGCCAACAGGGTGGAGGCCATGCTGGCCAACGCCCGGAAGCCCAGCAGCCGGATCATCACCGGTCAGGACTTGGAGGCGCTGTTCGGTGTGATTTGATGGGGAAAGGCTGCGGCAGGCTCTCTCTGCTTACTGCTGCACAGATTTTGAGGTGCCTGGAAGAGCAGGTCATTTGAACGGGTGAACAAATTGTGAACAAAGTACGCATCATCGAGATCGAGCAGCCCGGGGACCGCAGATTTCCCGGATTGCAAGGGTGATTTCGTCATTTTGCGACTGAAAAGGAGGGGCCTCCATGCGCATCATCATCGCCCCGGCCAAGAAAATGGCGGTGGATACGGACAGCTTTGCCGTGGATGGCCTGCCCGTTTTTCTGGAACGGGCCGAACGGCTGAGAGCTGTCCTCCGGGGCATGTCCCCCGAAGAATTACAGGCTCTCTGGCGGTGCAATGACGCCATTGCCGGTCTGAACGCGGAGCGGCTGGAGCACATGGACCTGCGCCGCGGCCTCACCCCGGCCGTCCTCTCCTACGAGGGCATCCAGTACCGCTATATGGCGCCCGGCGTGATGGAGGCGGGCCACCTGGACTACCTCCGGGAGCATCTTCGGATCCTCTCCGGCTTCTACGGCCTGCTGCGGCCCTTCGACGGCGTGACGCCCTACCGGCTGGAGATGCAGGCCCGGCTGGCCGTGGACGGCTGCCGGGACCTGTACCAGTTCTGGGGGGACCGCCTGGCCCGCCAGCTGGCCTCGGAGACGGATTTTGTGCTGAACCTGGCCTCCAAGGAGTACAGCCGGGCGGTGGAGCCCCATCTGCCGCCCCATGTCCGGTTTGTCACCTGCACGTTCGGGGAGCGGAAAGTCGGCAAGGTTGTGGAGAAGGGGACCATGTGCAAAATGGCCCGGGGGCAGATGGTGCGCTGGCTGGCGGAGAACCGCGTCACGAACCGGGCGGATATCCGCTCCTTTGACCAGCTGGGCTACCGGTTTCGGGAGGAGCTGTCCACGGAAAGCCACGATGTATTTCTCAAAGACGAAGCCCCCCCGCCTGACAGGACAGCTCCCAGGCGCAGCAGGATTTCAGGTCTTTGATATGCCAAAGAGCCCCTGCGGCGGAGCATCCTCCGCTGCGGGGGCTCTTTCTGCTTTTTGCACAAAATCCGGCGCGGAACCGCTGCTCCCGCCGTCGGCTACCGGGCTGTCAGAACGGCCTGGCCGGAGAGGGAGAAGTCCTCGCCGTCCCCCTCCAGGGGGGAGAAAACCGCCTGGAAGCTGACGGTCTGGCGCTCTCCCGCCGCCATGCCGCCGGGCTGGGTGTAGGAGCCCAGGGAGAGGGCCTGGATCCGGTACTGGTCCGCCAGCCCCGCCTGAGCCAGCCTGGCGTCAATGGCGGCGCGGAGCATCGCGCCGATGTCATCCTGACTGCCGGCCTCCATGTCCGCCAGCTTGAGGCAGGCCTCCAGCTTCCGGTAGAGCTCCTGGCCCGCCTGGAAGGCGCTGTCCGTCCCGGCGCCGGAGCCCGGGCCCGTCAGCCGTACCGAGGCCGTGGCCTCCTCCGAGGTGCTGGTGGGGGTGAAGGTCCTGCCCGAGGGCAGGACGCGCTCGTCGCCGTGGTAGGAGGCGGTATAGGGCACCTTCAGCACGTCCCCGGCCTTCACGCCGTCAGGGTACTGGAAGGTGTAGGGGATGGTCACCTCCGTCAGCCGTCCCTCCAGCAGGGTCCCCTTCACGTGCTCCGCCAGGGCCCCGCCGATGGCCTTTTTGACGCCCTCCAGGGTCCAGTCCGCCGTGTCCACAGCCAGATTTTCCGGGCTGCTGCCCCAGGCGGCGCTGGCCCAGGCCCGGCTGGCGGAATTGATGAGCTCGCCCTCCGAGCGCTCTCCGGTGGACACCGGGGGATCCTGCACAATCCCGATGGGCGGAATGTCCAACTCAGGCCCCCAGGTGGACGCGCCGTCCTCGCTGTCGATCCGCAGGCCGTTTTCCTCGTCCCAGTGGTAGTCCCAGCCGAACTTCTCCACCGCGAAGGCCCAGGTCAGGGGGAAGTAGGTGACGCCGCTGTAGTTGAGCAGGGGCCACTTGGCCCGGCTGCTGTCCACCTTCTCGGTGTTCACCAGCACCGTGTAGTCCGCCCGGGTGACGGCCACGGTGCCCCTCTTGGGCGTGTGGCCCGTGTCCGCCACGTATTGGGCGGAGATGCCGTTGGGCGTGATGCAGAGGGTCCGGGAGCCGTTGTCCCAGTGCGTGGTGAGGCCCAGGTTACGGCACAGGTAGTAGGTCATGGGGAAATAGGTGATGTCCTTGTACACCAGCAGGGGGTACTGGGCGGTGGAGTTGTCGATAGCATGGCCGTTGATGGTCACCTTTCCTGTGGCGACGCTGGCCCGCAGCCCCGCCGCCTGGGCGGCGGGAGCCGTCCCCGCCAGCAGCGCGGCGCACAGCAGTGCGCAGAAAAGCCTTCTCAATTTCATGGGAGTGTCTCCTTTCAAAAAGTTCTACAACCGTAATCTATATGACAATTGTAATACCTGCCGCACAAAAATGCTATATGCGATCTCACCAAAAATTCTACCAACTGTCTGTGCAGAAGGCCGAATCCTGCTGTGGGCTGGCCATAAGCGAAACGGCAGTTTCGCGCAAAAAGTTTTTCTTTTGATTCTTTTCTTTGCTCACAAAGAAAAGAATGGCCACCCGCATTGACAATTTCTTGACAAACTTCCCGGCTATGAGTATACTATCTGATAAGTAGAGCCGAAAATCTGCTGATAAGGAAGGAAACTGCGATGTTCAACATTACGTTCCGCTTTGAGACCGGCGACCCGGTGGTCATCTCCGCCAACGCGGGAGAGAAACTGCTGGATGTGGCCCGGAAGGCCAACGTGGCCATTGACGCCCCCTGCTCTGGCAACGGCGTGTGCGGCAAGTGCCGGGTCCGGCTGGTCTCCGGCTACCTGGACGCCCCCATCAACCGCCACATCACCAGCGAAGAGTACGCCGCCGGGTGGCGGCTGGCCTGCCTGGCCACCGTCAGCGGCGACGCGGAGATCGAGGTCCCCGACATCGCCTCCGCCTACCGCAGCCGCATGAAGATGGCGGACCTCTCCTCCCCCGAGGAGATCGCCATCTTTGAGAACCTGAAGAGCCAGCTGGAGTCGGCGGGCATCGCCTTCGGCAGCGATCTGAGCTTTCTGCCCCTGGAGCTGGCCGAGCCCACCCTGGAGGACACCATGCCCGACAACGAGCGCCTGCTCCGGGCGGTGGAGGCCGCCGCCGGCGTGGACGAGAGCGACATCATGCTGCCCTATTCCGTGCTCAAGGATCTGAGCTGGGTCCTGCGGGAGAGCGGGTTCAAGGTCAAGTGCGTCATCAGCCGGGACGGTGATCGCATCCTCATCCGGGACGTACTGCCCCAGAGCAATGCCGATCCCATGGTGGGCTTTGCCCTGGATCTGGGCACCACCTCTCTGGCCGGGGTGCTGGTGGATCTGGAAACCGGGAAGATCCTGGCCAAGGCCAGCGGCGGCAACGGCCAGATCCGCTACGGCGCGGACGTCATCAACCGCATCATCGAGTCCGACAAGGTGGGCGGCCG
The DNA here is from genome assembly GCA_910588365.1 of uncultured Oscillospiraceae bacterium. Lineage (GTDB taxonomy): Bacteria > Bacillota > Clostridia > Oscillospirales > Oscillospiraceae > Pelethomonas. Next base: position 26,165 of record CAJUQS010000114.1, read on the forward strand.
CAAGCGGCTCCAGGACGCGGTCATCAAGGAGTCCATCATCCCCATGCTGGCCTCCATGTACCGCTCCGCCAATATCAACCCCCGCCGCATCTACCGCATGGTCCTGGCGGGCAACACCACCATGAACCACCTGCTGCTGGGCCTCCACGCCGACCCCATCCGCATGGAGCCCTTTGTACCCAGCTTCTTCCGGGCGGACTATCTGTATGTCCGGGACATCGGGCTGAAGATGAATCCCCTGGCGGAGCTGATTGTCGCCCCCAACATCGGCAGCTACGTGGGCGGGGACATCACCGCCGGGGCCCTGGTGTCCATGATCTGGAACAGCCCGGAGATGAGCCTGTTCATCGATCTGGGCACCAACGGGGAGCTTGTCTTCGGCAACAGCGAGTTCCAGATGAGCTGCGCCTGCTCCGCCGGCCCGGCCTTCGAGGGCGGGGACATCTCCTGCGGCATGCGGGCCACCGACGGGGCCATCGAGGCGTGCGTCATTGACAAGGAGACTATGGTTCCCACCATGACCGTGGTGGGGAACGTGCCCCCGGCGGGCATCTGCGGCAGCGGCATCATCGACATCATCGCCGAGCTCTTCCGCTGCGGCATCATCAACGGCAAGGGCAAGTTCGTCCGGGAGGGCGAGCGCGTCCTCCACGATGAGCACGGCATGGGCTCCTATGTCCTGGCCTGGCAGAAGGACACCGGCGGAGCCAAGGACGTGGTCATCAATGAGGTGGACATCGACAACTTTATCCGGGCCAAGGGCGCCATCTTCTCCGCCACCCAGACCATGCTGGCCTCCCTGGGCTTCGACGCGTCGGTTATCGAGCGGGTCTACGTGGCCGGCGGCATCGGCAGCGGCATCAACATGAGGAACGCCGTCACCATCGGCATGTTCCCCGACATCCCCCTGGAGAACTTCCATTATATCGGAAACTCCTCCCAGGCCGGCGCCTACGCCATGCTCCTCAGCAGTCAGGCCCGGGACAAGGTCTTCGAGCTGGGCCGCTCCATGACCTACCTGGAGCTCTCCAACGAGCCCGGCTATATGGACGAGTTCGTCGCCGCCTGCTTCCTGCCCCATACCAACGCCGGTCTGTTCCCAAGCGTGGACTTTTAGGCAGTCATACAGGCAGTCATACTTTTTCTTGAAAGAAAAAGTATCAAAAAGAACTTTAATGGGGTTCAAACTCTGGAGGACAGGAGCAATGACGGAGACGCTGCCCATTACCTATATCAAGTGCGATTTCTGCACCGCGAAGAACCACTGCTCCGCCTGCGGCGCGGAGCTCTCAGAGACCCTGGAGCGGAGGCCGGGCATCAGCCGGGCCCAGGTGAATGTCTCTGAGCACACCCTGCTGATCGACCACTCCCTGGATGAGGACGGCCTGGAGGACCTGCTGGACGGCATGGGCCTATTGATTGGATAAAAATCCCCGGCGGACAAAATGGGCGGTGGTCGTAAAACAGTATTAGGCAAAAGCCTGAAAACCTTGTGTTTTCAAGGGGCGGCGTGACTTCGGTTACGCCGTTTCCCCTTTCATCAGTTCATCCAGAGGGATGAAGCCCATGCCGTCATACTTGATGTGGATGCTCTGGCGGCGCTTGCCGCTGGACTTGTCCGGGGCCTCCACATAGATGGCCTGCACCAGTTCCCGCAGGGCATAGGGGTCAAGGGTTTCGATACCCACATATTTGTGCGCCTTCTGGATAAACTTCTCGATATTCTCGTTCTGTCGTTCCTGTACTTCGATGTCCTGCCGCAGGGTGATGACCTCGGCTTCCAGCTGCTTCTGCTCCGCCTCATAGCTCTGGCTCAGCATATCGAACCGTTCGTCACTCAGGCGTCCACTGGCATTGTCCTCGTAAATCTTGATAAAGAGCCGCTTCAGTTCGGTGATGCGCTTCTCGTCCCGGCTGAGCTGCTTGCGGATGACCTGCAATTTCTCCGCGCTCTCCAGCTTCATCTGCTGTTCCATCACGGTTCGGAAATAATCCTCGTGCCGGAGGATATACCCCATCACCAGCTGCATATGCTTCAGAACCAGCTGCTCCAAAACCTTGACCCGGATGAAGTGGCCGCCGCATTTCTCCCTGTGCTTTTTGTGCAGAGAACAGTCAAAGAAGTCCTGGGCGAAGTCCCCGTTGTTGGAAGAACCATACTGCATCTTGGAACCGCAGTCAGCGCAGTAGACCAGCCCGGAGAAGATACTGCTCCTGCCGGTGCGGGTCATGCGGTGCCGCTGCTGGCGGATGCCCTGGACTTTCTCAAACACATCGTCCTCGATAATGCGCTCATGGGTGTCAGGGAAAACCACCTGCTTTTCGATTGGTGTCTCACGCTTTTTCTTGTCCCAGATGGAATTGGTGTAGGTCTTGAAGTTGACGGTGCAGCCTGTATACTCCCGCCGCTCCAAAATCCTGACAACGGAACTGTCGCACCAGCCATAGGGATTCTCCGGGTCCGGATGCGGAGTACTGTGCCCCTGCTGTTTCTTGTAGGCGGTGGGCGTCAGCACCTTGTCCGCCCGAAGCTGATTGGCGATCTGCTGCGGTCCCCGCCCCTCCATGCACATCTGGAAAATGCGCCGCACCACCTGAGCGGCCTCCGGGTCGATCAGCCAGTGGTGGGGATTCTCTGGGTCTTTCACATAGCCATAGGGGACATTCACCGTCAGCGGTACGCCGCGCTCGCCTTTCGCCTTTTGAACCGCCCGAATTTTGCGGCTGGTATCCCGGCAATAAAATTCGTTAAACCGGTTCTTGATGCCCGCGAAATCGTTGTTAATACTGTTCTGGTCGGCGGTGTCGAAGTTATCGTTGATGGCGATGAACCGGACGCCGTTCTGCGGAAAGGTGAAGTTGGTGTAAAGCCCGGTCAGCGCGGAGTTTCGGCCCAGACGACTGAGGTCTTTCGTAATACAGACCGCCACATGGCCCGCCTCAATTTCTGCCAGCATCGCCTGAAAGCCGGGGCGGTCATAGTTTACGCCGCTGTAGCCGTCATCAATGAAAAACTTCGGATTGCCGAAATGGTGGTCCTTGCAGTAGCTGAGCAAGATGCTCTTTTGATTCTCAATGGACAGGGACTCCCCAGCCCGCTCGTCCTCCTGCGACAGGCGGCAGTAGAGGGCCGTGATTTTATTTGTTGCTCCCGACATTTCTGTCTCCTCCTTTATCGGAGCAACTGTCAGTACAGGATTGGTTGACTCTATTTTAGCATGACTCGCTGGATTTGTCACCGGCCCACCTCCATTGTTTCTGTAAAATTTTTGGCGGTAATGCGCTCCAGCCTGCGGACAAAATTCTCCGTCCCCTCATAGCTGCCTGTGACGGTGTAGACAGTGCCGCCAATCTCCTCTGTGACGGTCAGTTCCGGTATCCAGTAAGCGGATAGGTTCCGAACATGGATGCGCCCGGCCTCGTCAAACCGGAACCGATATTCGGCGGCTTCGATCGCCGTGTTTTTCTCACTCATAAAATTTTCACTCCTCTCTCAGAAGTCAATGCTCTACCTCCTGCTTTCTTTGCTGCTGTTGGCGCTGCTGATCGTAGATTGCAGAGTCCACCTTGAATTGAATATCCCGCAGTTTTTTCAAATCGGCATAGACAGGTTTCAGCTCAGCGGTTTCAGCGGCGTACTGCTCCATGAGCATTTCCAGTTCCGCCTGCCACTGCTTCTGGGTCAGTTTTTTGCCGGGAAGGCCGGCGTCGTCCAACTTGCGCTTCACCGCGTAAAACTGCCTGATCTCGCTGTCATGCTCGGCCTTGTACTTCTCCTGCTTCTTTCCGAAGCCGCCCTTGGCGGGAATGGCGTCAACGATGGGCTTCAAGCGGGCGTAGTCCTCCGCCAG
>CAJUQS010000115.1 GCA_910588365.1 uncultured Oscillospiraceae bacterium
CACGCGGTGCCTGAGCCTGCTTTCCAGCCGTCCTGGAGCGGGTTGTACAGTGACAGCACCAACCAGCTGATGGTGGGATTCCAGAGCGCGGCTAAGGCGGATGTCCTGCGCCTGGAGGCCGGCGGTACGGCCTGCAGCTGGGGCGCTCTGCGCCTGTTCGGCTCCGCCGCCGTGTCGCCTATGGTTCCCTGGCAGGCCGGGGACGATATCCAGGCCACCTTTGTGTTTTCGTTCACTCCCATTGTGGAGGCACCCGCAATTGACGTACCTGTGACAGACGAGCCGGTTGTGGATGTGCCGGCCGCAGATGAGCCGGCGGCGGATGTCACCGTTCCCGGCGAGTTTGCCGGGCCCCTCCCGGATGCCGATCCGGGGGCGGAGGAGCTGTCCGTGCCCGGCTGGCTGTTCCCGAACTGAAGAAAGGCGGTTTATTTACCCATGGCTGACTCTGTCTCCATTAAAATTAACAAGGACCTGCGTCCTGCCTACTATGACGATTTCCACTGTCTGGCGGCGGACTGCCGCTTCTCCTGTTGTAAGGCTTGGCGGATTGCCTTTGATAAAAAGGACTACCTGTCTCTGAAGCGGCAGAAGGGGACAGAGGATTTGAACAACCGTTTGGAGCACGGCCTGAAGCGCATTCGCAAAGGATACATGGCAGAGACCCACTATGGAGAGTTTGACATGTCTAGTGGCGACTGTCCCCTGTTGCGGGAGGACGGATTGTGCGCCTTACAGATTGAAAAAGATCACGCCGCCCTTCCGCAGGTCTGCCGGGTTTTCCCCAGGGCAAGGTCCTATCTGCCCGAATATCTGGAGAGAAGTCTGAGCCCGGCCTGCGAGGGGGTGCTGGAGCTGCTGTGGAATCTGCCGGACGGGGTGGAATTCCGCTCCGATCCCCTGCCGAAAAAGGAGCAGAAGATCTTGACGGTGCCGGAGGGCCGTCCCTTGGTTCCCTTTTTTCAGACAATCCGAGAGTGGTGTATTGATATGCTTCAAGACCGCCGCCTGCCGTTGCCGCAGCGGATTCTGCTGACGGGCTTCGCTCTGCGGGAATTGGCGGAGGGGGAGATGGACCTTGCGGCGTGGCTGGCCCGGGCCCGAGCCCTGCCTGAGGCAAAAGAAATCCCGGATTTGCCACGAGAGGAGAGCGCCCTTGCTATGTTCCTAAGCAGCAATCTCCATGCGCTGGGCCCTTTGGAAACTGCTAGTGTAGATTATACTGGTATACAAGGCGAAATTCTACGTGCTTTGGGTGTGACGATTCAGGCTGGTACCACCCGTGCAGCAATCCCGCTGACTCCTTACCGCGCGGCCCGGCAGCGGTATGAGGAGAAATTCAAGGACCGTGAATATTTCATGGAGAACCTGATGGTGTCCCTGTTTTTCCAGCTGAGCCTGCCAAATTTGAACTCCGGAGAGGAGCTGTGGAAGAGCTACGTCAACTTCTGCAATCTGTACGCCTTTTACCGGTTCATGGCCGTAGCAAGCTGCCGGGAGGGCGGGGCGGGGGACAAGGCGGAGCTGTTCCGCCTGATCGTCTTTGCCAGCCGCGGCATGATCCACAACGGGGCCCGGCAGACCGATCTGCGGGATGAGCTGTTCCAGAACGACAGCGCCACCCTGGCGCATATGGCAATCTTGCTGGGCGGATGAACCTCTGAGGAGCTTTGCAGACAGCTTCAGGCGGTGCATGGATAATTCCATGCACCGCCTGATTTTGATCGTTATTTTAAGGATATCACAGCACCTTGGCCAGGAAGGACTTCAGCCGGTCGCTTACCGGGTTTGCGAAGAGCTCCGCCGGGGCGTTCTCCTCCACGATAACGCCGCCGTCCATGAAGATCACCCGGCTGCCCACCTCCCGGGCAAAGCCCATCTCGTGGGTAACCACCACCATGGTCATACCGTCCCGGGCCAGATCCTTCATGACCTCCAGCACCTCGCCCACCATCTCCGGGTCCAGGGCGGAGGTGGGCTCGTCAAAGAGCATCACCTCCGGCTCCATGCACAGCGCCCGGACAATGGCGATGCGCTGCTTCTGGCCGCCGGAGAGCTGGCTGGGATAGGCGCCCGCCCGATCCTTCAGCCCCACCCGCTCCAGCAGAGCCAGGGCCTTGCCCTCAGCCTCGTCCCTGCTCTTTTTCAGCAGCTTGATGGGGGCAAGGGTCATGTTCTCCAGAATGGTCATGTGGGGGAAGAGGTTGAAGTGCTGGAACACCATGCCCATCTTCTGCCGGTGGAGGTCGATGTTCACCCTGGGGTCCGTGATGTCCACGCCCGCAAAGGTGATGGTCCCCCCGGTGGGCCGCTCCAGCAGATTGAGGCAGCGCAGGAAGGTGGACTTGCCGGACCCGGAGGGACCGATGACCACCACGACCTCCCCCCTGCTGATGTCCGCGCTCACGCCGTCCAGGGCGTGGATCGTGCCGCCGCTGCCGAAATGCTTCTCCAGGTCCCGGACCTGAATGAGTACCTTACCGCTCACTGCTTCTCAGCCTCCTCTCCAGCCTGCCCACCAGCCAGGTGAAGAACATGACCATCACCAGATAGATGGCCGCCACCGCGATCAGGGGCAGGAACGCCTCAAAGGTCCGGCCCCGGATGATCTCGCCGCCCTTTGTCAGATCGATGACCCCCGCGTAACCCGCCACCGACGTCTCCTTGAGCAGCACGATGAACTCGTTGGCCAGGGCGGGCAGCACGTTCTTGAATGCCTGGGGGATGATGATATAGCGCATGGTCTGGATATAGTTGAACCCCAGGGAGCGCCCGGCCTCGAACTGGCCGTTGTCAATGGACATGATGCCCGAGCGGATGATCTCCGCCACGTAGGCCCCAGAGTTGATGCCGAAGACCAGACAGGCGATGACCACGTCGTTGCCCAGGGCCACCAGGATGACGAACACGCCCAGCAGCAGCTGGACCACTACGGGGGTGCCGCGGATCACCGTCAGATAGACCCTGCACACGGCGTTCGCGGCGCACAGCAGGGTGCGTCCCGGGCCGGGGCGCATGTCCTCCCGGTTCTTGTCCCAGCTGGTACGGACGATAGCCACCACCACGCCCAGCGCCACGCCGATGAGCAGGGCGAAAAAGGTGATGAGCAGGGTGTTGCCCAGGCCCCTTGTCAGGTAGCGCCAGCGGTTGTCCTCAATAAAACAGCGGTAGAAGGTGTCCTGGAAATCCGCCATATCTCTCTCCCTCCTTCGTCCTTTTTCTTGCAAGAAAAAGGACCAAAAAGAACTGCTTTCGATCTGTCACACGGTGCAAATATCAGATTTCCGCACGGTGACGGTGGATGCCTCTATTACAGAAGCCGGGAGCGGCACACCGCCCCCGGCAGGACTTGTCTGGTTATCCGGTCTGCCGCCTGGAGCGGCGCTGCCGTTACCGGGCCGGAATCCGGGTCAATCACCGCAGAAAAGACTCGCATTGCCCGTCCGGCAGGACAGCGCGGCTTCGTGGATGTACGGTCTGCCGTCACCGGGCCGCAATCCGGGCCAATCGCCGCATGGGGGACTCGCATTGCCCGTCCGGCAGGACTATTTGTTGTTCTGCTCCACGTAGGCCTTGGCGGGCTCCTGGTCGATGACCACGCAGTCCACCTTGCCGGTCAGCAGGGCCTGGACGGCCTCGTTGCCGGTCTTGTAGCGGATCACCCGGTCCTCGCCGATACCGCCGTTGTCCGGCGTGTCGGAGAGGTAGATGTCGCCGGTGGTATCCTGCTGCACGCCGGCCTTATAGCTGGCGCCGGCATCGAGCAGATCGTCCAGGGACTTGATGGGGGAGTCCTCGGTGAGGATGACCACCTGGACGCCGGTGGCGTAGCTGTCGGAGAAGTTGACGGACTGCTGGCGCTCCTCGGTGACGGTCATGCCGGCCATGCCCATGTCGTACTTGCCGGTCTGGACGCCGCCGATGATGGAGCCGAACTCGGTGTCCACAATGGTCAGCTTGCGGCCCATCTGGTCGGCAATGGCGGCGGCCATCTCCGCGTCGATACCCACCACCGTGTCGTTCTCATAGAACTCATAGGGAGGGAAAAAGGCGTTGGTTGCCATGATAAGCTCGGGCTTGCCCTCGGCGTCGGCCTGGAAGGTCAGGTCGTGGTCCTTGCCGGAGATATACTTGTCCACAATCTTCTGGGCGGTGCCGTCGGCGGTGATGGCGGCCAGGGCGGCATTCACCTCGTCCAGCAGGGCCGTGTTCTCCTTGGCAATGGCGATGGCGTAGTCCTCAATGGCGTACTCGGTATCCAGAATCTTCAGCTGGGTCTTCTTCTGCCCGCAGGCGGCCAGGCTCAGGACCATGGTCAGCGCCAGCAGCAGAGCTGCAAATTTTTTCATCGTCTTACTTCCTTTCAATATACAGATGAATACAAGAGAAATCTTCCGTCCCCGGACAGCTTTCCGGGTGATAGGGAGCATACTACAAACCGCCCTCTTTGTCAATAGATTTCCAGCTGAAATGTATATTTATCAAAGGGGAAATCTGTAATTTCATCACTTTCACAAAAATATCGGGATTTAATCCGACGATTTTGCGCGATTTGACAGGCGGCTGCACGCATAAGAAATTGAATATACACCCGGCCGGTCAGCCCTCGCGGCTGAAGACGTGGATGCGGAAGGAGACGGTACACGCCAGCGCCTCCAGCGCCGCCAGCCGCGCCGCGCCCTCCCGGGGCGTTTTCCAGTAGTAGGGGGTCATCTGAAACAGGGCCTGGATGTCCGCGGGGGATGGGAGGCGGACGGTGTAGTCCACCGGGACGATCTCCCGGTAGAGGAAGCCCTCATAAGGCGTCTCCCGCTCCTCGTTGAGGTAGGGCCTGTCGTAGAGGACCTGCTTGAGCTCCCAGAGGTGGCGGGCGGCGGGGACCACGTAGAGATAGGTTCCGCCGGGACGCAGGACCCGCCTGAATTCGTCGATAGCCAGGGGGGAGAAGACGTTGAGCAGCAGGTCCACGCTCCGATCCGCCGCCGGCAGGCGGTAGACGGAGGCCACGGCGAAGGAGATGTCCGGACAGCGCCTGGCGGCCTTCTGGAGGGAGAATTTGGAGATGTCCACGCCCGCCGTGACGGGCGTTTTTCCGGCGGAGATCAGCGCCTCCCGGACGCCGGCGGTGTAGTACCCCTCGCCGCAGCCCGCGTCCAGCACAACCGGGGCGGGGCCGGTACAGTCCACGGCCAGGCGGCACAGCGCCTCCCGCAGGGGCGCGTACCACCCCCGGTCCAGGAAGGCCCGGCGGGCGGCGGCCATGCCCTTGTCGTCCCCGGGGGCCCTGGAGTGCTTTTGGTTGGCGGGCAGCAGGTGGACATACCCCTCCCTGGCCCGGTCGAAGCTGTGGCGGCCGGGACAGCGGAGGCCGCCGGGGGCCTCTGTGAGCGGTCCCCCGCAGAGGGGACAGCGAAAAAACGACAGAGCTTCCATGGCTAGGCCCTGGTGATATCGTTGATCCACTTCCGGCTGTGGAACCGGATCAGACCCAGGGGGCACTTGCAGATGTTCTCCGCCTGCATGGAGACGCACACCAGCCAGGTGGGGGCGTGAAACACCAGCCCGGACAGGGCCATCAGGGGGATGGCCACCAGCCACAGCGGGCAGATGTCGATGATGGAGGCCACCTTCCCGTCGCCCCCGGCCCGGAGCACCCCGGTGATGTTGGTGATGTCAAAGGCCCGCATGGGCATGAACACCGCGTAGATCACCGCCAGATAGCCGGCCACCTCCACCGCGCCGGGGGTCAGCTTGAACAGGGGGAACAGCACCGGCCGGAAGAAGGTGGGCAGCAGGACCAGCAGCACCGCCATCACGAAGGCCCCGATGAGCATGGACACCAGCAGAAGCGTCCAGCTGACCTGGTAGACCCGCTCCTTGTCCCGCCCCTGGCCGATCTCCTTGCCCACAATGACCGCCGCCGAGGCGGCGATGCCGAAGCAGACCACGGTGGAGAGCTTGTCGATATTGCCGATGAGGGCGTAGGCCGCCAGCATGTCCTGGCTGTTGGCCATGTGGCCCATGATGACCGTCAGCATGGAGGTGCCGACGCTCCACATGGCCTCGTTGCAGACCACGGGGGTGGAGTACTTGATGAAGCTGCGCAGAATGGCCTTTCCGGGCCGCAGGATGCAGCCGGGGTGGAGGGGCAGGCGCTTGTTCCACAGCGCGAAGGCCACAGCCACGGCAAACTCCACGACGCGGGAGATGAGGGTGGCCGCCGCCGCGCCGGTGACGCCCATGGCGGGGGCGCCGAACCGGCCGAAGATGAGCACGAAGTTCAGGAAGGTGTTCACGCACATGGAGATGGCAAAGAGGATCATGCCGAAGGCGGGGTACTCCGTGCTGCGCTGGATGCCGGCGTAGATGCTGCTGATCCCGTTGAAGATGTAGGAAAAGCCCACGATCTGGATGTAGCTGACCGCCAGATCCACCAGCTCCTGGTTGGGGGTGATGAGGCTGAGCACCTGCCGGGGGAAAAAGAAGGTGATGAGGGCGAGGGTGGTGGAGAAGGCGGTGACGGCGTAGAGCGCCACGCCCATGCAGCGGTTGATGCTGGCCGTGTCCCCCCGGCCCCAGTACTGGCTGACCAGAACGGCCATGCCGCTCTGGAAGCCGAAGATGACCACCTGGATGATGAAGATGGGGACATTGGCGGCGGTGACCGCCGCCATCTCCGCGTTCCCCAGCAGGCCCACCATGAAGGTGTCCGCAAAGCCCAGGGAGGTGGTGATGATGTTTTGCAGGATGATGGGCAGCGACAGCACCCACAGCCTGCGGTAAAAGCCGGGCTCCCGGCGTAAGGCGGAAAGCATAACGGTAAACTCCTTTTGTATTCGGGATACATGTGAAATGGGCCGGCGGGAGGCCCGCCGGCGGCGGACAAGGGCAAACAGGTACATCATACCACAAGACGCCGCCCTTGTCAGCACAAAAATTGACTGTTTATCCCACGATAAGCCCGCTGATTTTCATATTGTTCGACCAGATTGTTCGCCCGCCCGCGGCGGGCGGAACCGCGGGCGGGCCCGGAAAAAGGAAACGGCATGGCCGAAGCCACGCCGTTTCCATAAAATTCAGATGCCTGCGCTTTACCGGTTGTTGTATGCCACGATGCCTTTGGCCAGCAGATCCATGGCCCGCTCCAGGTCCTTCTGCTTGAGGACGTAGGCGATGCGGATCTCGTTGACGCCCTTGCCGGGTGTGGCGTAGAAGGGGCCGCCGGGGGCGAACATGACGGTGTCGCCGTTGTCGTCAAAGTCGGTGAGCAGCCATTTCTGGAACTTGTCCGCGTCGTCCACGGGCAGGGCGGCCATGAGGTAGAACGCGCCCTTGGGGCACTCGCAGATGACGCCGGGGATCTCCTTGAGCTTGGCGACCACGGTGTCCCGGCGGAGCTTGTACTCCTCCCGGACGGCGGCGAAGTACTCGGGGCCCACGTCGTAGAGGGCGGCGGAGGCGATCTGGTCCAGGGTGGCAACGGACAGACGGGCCTGGCAGTACTTGATGGCCTCGCTCATGAGCTCCTTGTTGCGGCTGATGATGCAGCCGATCCGGGCGCCGCAGGCGGAGAAGCGCTTGGAGACGGTGTCGATGACGATGACGTTGTCCGGCGCGTCGGCAAACTCGCCCAGGGACTGGAGGGGCTCGCCGGCGTAGACGAACTCCCGGTAGGCCTCGTCGCCGATGATGAAGAGGTCGTGGGCCTTGGCGATGTCCACCATCATGCGCATCTCCTCGGGGGTGAGGACGCAGCCGGTAGGGTTGCCGGGGTTGGTGCACATGATGGCGCGGGTGTGCTCGTTGATCTCGGCCTCGATCTTGGCCCGGTCGGCGTAGTGGTAGCCCTGCTCGGGGGCGGTGTGGACGGGGTGGATCCTGGCGCCGCAGGTGTTGACCATGGTGTTGTAGTTGGGATAGAAGGGCTCGGGGATGAGGATCTCGTCGCCGTCGTCCAGGATGCAGTTGAGGACGATCTGGAGGGCCTCGCTGCCGCCGGTGGTGATGAGGATCTCGTCCTTCTCAAAGTGCATGTTCAGGTTGTCGTAGTACTTCTGGATGGCCTCGATGAGCACGGGCAGTCCCGGGGAGGGGGCGTACTCCAGCACCGGCAGCTGGAAATTGCGGACCGCGTCGAAGTACTGGGGGGGCGTCTCGATGTCCGGCTGGCCGATGTTCAGGTGGTAGATCTTCTTGCCGGCGGCCTCGGCGGCCACGGCGTAGGGATGGAACTTGCGCATGGGGGAGAGGCCGCACTTTTTCACCTTGCTGGAAAATTTCATGATACAGTTCCTCTTTTCTCTCAAATATGGCGCAAACATACGGAGCATGGAGGGGGACGGCCCCCCTCCGCAGTATCTCTATTTTAATCCACCTGGCACCGGATGTCAAGGAGAGTTCTTCCCCTCTTTCCCCCCCGCGCCGCCGCCCTTTGGCAAATTAGCCAGAAAAGGGGGCGTATCCTTTGTACAATTGCCGAAATTCCGGCGGCTCCTTGACTTTCCGCCGCCGATGGACTATTCTATAAATGACTTGAGTGGTGACGCTTGGGTCCTAATCACGAGCTGCTCCGCCACTCCACAAAATGGCGGGGCAGACTGACAAGAAAGGATGAATTCCGCGTAGGCGTGCGGTGCGGCAGTGTGGAGACCTGCCGCAATGGACGGGCAGTTTCGCTCCGCTCGTCCGAGGTGAGAGTTGCGGTGGCTCTCTCACTAACGCCTGAAAGAATGGCAACTGTATCCCTGAAGAACGTCATGAAGATCTACCCCCACAGCAGCGACCAGAAGAAAAAGAAGCCCAAGAAGGGCGAGGCCCCCGTGCAGGAGAAGAAGGTCAACCTGCAGGTAACCGAGAGAGGCGTTGTGGCAGTCCAGCAGTTCAACCTGGATATCAAGGACCAGGAGTTCATCGTGCTGGTTGGCCCCTCCGGCTGCGGCAAGTCCACCACCCTGCGCATGGTCGCCGGCCTGGAGGAGATCAGCGAGGGCCAGCTGATTATCGACGGCAAGGTCGTCAACGATGTCGCCCCCAAGGATCGCGATATCGCCATGGTCTTCCAGTCCTACGCGCTCTACCCCCACATGACGGTCTACGAGAACATGGCCTTCTCCCTGAAGCTCAAGAAAGTTCCCAAGGACGAGATTGACCGCAAGGTCCGGGAGGCCGCCGAGATTCTGGACATCACCCAGTACCTCGACCGCAAGCCCAAGGCCCTGTCCGGCGGCCAGCGCCAGCGCGTGGCCATCGGCCGCGCCATCGTCCGCGAGCCCAAGGTCTTCCTGATGGATGAGCCTCTGAGCAACCTGGACGCCAAGCTGCGCAACCAGATGCGCGCGGAGATCATCAAGCTGCGTCAGAAGATCAACACCACCTTCATCTACGTTACCCATGACCAGACCGAGGCCATGACCCTGGGCGATCGGATCGTCATCATGCGCGATGGCTTCATCCAGCAGATCGGCACCCCCCAGGAGGTCTTCGATCACCCCGCCAACCTCTTTGTGGCCGGCTTTATCGGTATGCCCCAGATGAACTTCTTCGACGCCAAGCTGGAGAAGGACGGCAGCGGCTATTACGTCACCGTAGCCGGTGCCCGTATGGAGCTGCCCGCCGACAAGCAGGAGATCCTCAAGGCCAAGAACACCGCGCCTCAGGGCATCACCCTGGGCATCCGCCCCGACCACATCACCATGTGCGACGCCAGCGCGCCCCACGCCCTGGCCGCCACCGTGGACGTCACCGAGCTGATGGGCGCGACCATCCACATGCACGTGAATGTCGCCGGCAAGGACGCCATCATCATTCTGCCCACCATCGATCTGACCGGCGAGCAGAAGGAGCTGGGCTACGGCGCCAAGATCCACATCACCTTCGGCGGCAACGTGATGCACCTGTTCAGCAAGGCCGACGAGAAGAGCCTGCTGTAATAGCCGGGCGCATTGCGGTCCAAACAGAGCAGATCCTAAGGAGTCCCCGGAACGAAGGTTCCGGGGACTCCTGTCTGACAGGAAGAGAGGGGGCTTTCATGACCACTTCCCAATTTTTCGCGGACCACCCGGAGGCGGCTGTGGCGTTTTCCGGCGGGGTGGACTCCGCCTGGCTGCTCCACGAGGCGGTCCGCCACGCCCGGCGGACCGCGGCCTACTTCGTCAAAACGCCCTTCCAGCCGGATTTCGAGCTGGACGACGCCCGGGACACGGTCCGGCGGCTGGGGGCCTCGCTGACGGTGCTGGCGTTGGATATCCTCGCCGTGCCGGCGGTGGCCGCCAACCCGGCGGACCGCTGCTACCACTGCAAGCGGGCCCTCTTTACCCGCCTGCTGGAGGCCGCGGCGGCGGACGGGTTCCCCCTGGTGCTGGACGGCAGCAACGCCTCCGACGACGCGGGGGACCGCCCGGGAATGCGGGCGCTGCGGGAGCTGGGCGTCCGCTCCCCCCTGCGGGAGTGCGGCCTGTCCAAGGCGGATATCCGCCGTCTGGCCCGGGAGGCGGAGCTGCCCGTGTGGGACAAGCCCTCCTACGCCTGCCTCGCCACCCGGATTCCCGCCGGGACGGCCATCACGGCGGAGGATCTGGCCCGGGCGGCCCGGGGGGAGGCGGCCCTGCTGGAGCGGGGCTTTTCCGACTTCCGCCTGCGGCTCCGGGACGGGGGGGCGCTGCTCCAGGTCCGGCGGGAGCAGATGGAGCGGGCGCGGGCGATGCTGCCGGAGCTGCGGGAGCTGCTGGCGGCGGATTTTCGCGCCGTGGAGCTGGACGGGACGCCCCGGCAGAGCCGGGAGACATAGGCAATACCTTTTCATATAAGCCGGGCGCTTCCTTACATGGAAGCGCCCGGCTTTTTTCGCGCCTTCAGCACCAGCCGGCCTGGCGGGCCAGACCCCGCTCCTCCCCCCACTCCCGGGCCCGCCGCTGGAAGGTGTGGCGGGAGATGCCCAGCTCCTGCCCCGCCTGCACCGCGCTGACGCGGCCGTGCCACCACGCCTCCGCCAGCTCGCCGAACCGCTCCGGCATGGGAATCCGCTCCCGGCCCAGGTGGACGCCCCGCTCCCTGGCCGCCGCGATGCCCTCCGCCTGCCGCTGGCGGATGTAATCCCGCTCCGTCTGGGCGACGTAGCTGAGGAGCTGGAGCACAATGTCCGCCACCAGGATGCCGGTGAGATCCCGGCTCCCCCGGGTGTCCAGCAGGGGCATGTCCAGCACCACGACGGCCACGCCCTTCTCCTTGGTCAGGCAGGCCCACTGCTCCAGAATCTCCGTATAGTTGCGGCCCAGACGGTCGATACTCTTGACCACCAGCACATCCCCGCTTTTCAGAACCCGCATCAGACGGAGATATACCGGGCGGTTAAAATCCTTCCCCGACTGTTTCTCCACAACGATGTGCTCAGCTGGCACACCGAACTCCCGCATGGCGATCACCTGCCGGTCCTCCCTCTGGCATCGGGTGGAGACGCGGACATAGCCGTAGGTTTTCTGCGACATTCCAGTTCCCTCCTTAAAAAAAGTGTAGAAGATCACTTTATTTTAATGAAAAGGATACACCGCGTACAGCGGCCGGATAGCAAAAGGCCTGCCGGAATTTCTCCGGCAGGCTTTTTTGCCGCACTTTTTTGGAAAAGAAACGCCCAAAAGGTATACCTTTTGGACAAATTAAGCTCAGTTAAAAAATTTTGGAAAAAGGGCTAAAGTTTTTCCCGTTCAGGCCGAATAAGTATGTGAACGGATTCACGTCCGGGACGCTCAAAAGGTATACCTTCTGAGAGCTCCGGCAGGATGGCGGCGCAAAGGATACTGCGCCGCGGCGGTTTAAGGAGGCGGCTATGCTAAAGCTATCACTGACCCCAGGCGAATACCTCACCATCGACGGAAACATCGTCGTCCAGGTGTACCGATCCGAGAACGGGCGCGCCTATCTGGCTATCGACGCCCCCCGGGAGGTCCCCATCGTGCGCGGCGCGGTGCTGGAGCGGGAGGGGGGCGCGAGGCCCCAGCGTCTGGTCAAGGTCCCCCAGAAGGGACACCAATCGGATCTGCCCATCTAGGTTTCTTCCGGCTGACGAGCCGGCGGAGATATATTTCCCGGCGTCAAGCGGTTTGGATGCCCCCGGCCAGGACATCTGAAACGATTGATAATGTGCCGATGCAGGATGCGGACGCACAATAAAATTTATCGTAAGGAGACGAAACAATGAGAATTCAGCACAATATTATGGCGATGAACGCCTACCGCAACTACAACAACAACTCCAGCGCCCTGTCCAAGAACCTGGAGAAGCTGTCCTCCGGCTACAAGATCAACCGCGCCGGCGATGACGCCGCCGGTCTGGCCATTTCCGAGAAGATGCGCGCTCAGATCACCGGCCTGAACGCCGCCACCAAGAACGTCAAGGACGGCATCTCCCTGGTGAAGACCGGTGAGGGCGCCATGCAGGAGATCCAGGACATGCTCAACCGCATGGACTATCTGGCCACCCAGTCCGCCAACGGCACCTACGACAACGAGGTGGACCGCGCCAACCTCCAGAAGGA
>CAJUQS010000116.1 GCA_910588365.1 uncultured Oscillospiraceae bacterium
ATCGAGTTTCTGGTGCTGGCTGACTGTCCCATGGGGAAGCCGGGGGAGTACGTCCGGCGCTTTCTGACCGAGGGCGGCTACGGGGAGGCCCTTGCCTGTGCGCGGCAGGGCAGCATCCAAATCCGTAAACACGCCAGCATCATCGAGGGGCACATCCTGCCCGACAAGCCGAGAAAACGGCGCAAAAACTGATAGGAGGTAGATCACCATGTATTCTGTGGATTCACTGGAGTACGCCATTGGGGAGCTGTACCGCTCCGGCATCGGAGAGAACAGCGGCCTTTCCGCCGACGAGGTGGCGGAGCTGCTGGACGGCATTGACTTCCATGCTCTGCTCCAGGCCGTCCGGCATCACGCCGAGACCGTCTTTGCCTTCGCCACCCAGGGCAGCCAGCCCAAGTCCTTCAATTACCGTGGGGCGGAGCTGTTCGGCCAGCGGGCCACGCTGCTGTATGACGATTTTGACCAGAGTACCGCCGAGGCCGTCCTGACCACCCGCAGCGTGGAGCTGTGGCTGCTGGAGGATATGACCGTCACCGCCGTCGCCAGCGTGTCCGTGGTCTGCGAGGGCGGCGCGTATGTGGCGGAGTACCGGGAGGACCTGGGCGACCCGTGGGCCAGCGGTATGTGCCTGGACCTGGAGGAACTGACGGATCGGCTGGACAAGCTGTGCTGGCCCGTCCATGAGAATGAGATTCCCGTTTACGAGCTGTAAACGGCGGGAAAGGAGCGAAAAAAGGCAGTTCTCCCGGCATGGGAGCTGTAAACAGTAACGAAACCTTTTCGGCGGTCTCCCTTTCAGGAGGAAAAGACAGCTCGTGTCTATTGCTGCTGATGATCGAGAAGGGCCTGCCCATTGACTGCGTACTCTACGCGGACACCGGCATGGAGTTCCCGGAGATGGAGGCCCATATTGCCAAGCTGGACGCTTTTCTTTATCAGGAGCGCGGCATCCACATCACCACCCTGCGGCATCCCCACGGCTTTGAGTGGCTGATGTTCGATGTTCCCCAGCAACAGAAGCGGGCCATAGAGCGCCGTATTGCTATGGGTCAGCCTCTGACTGGCTATGGCTGGCCTGGAATGAAAGTGCGCTGGTGTACCGGACAGCTGAAAACCCATCTCATCACAAAAGAAGTCAACCGGCTGAAAAAGGAGAAAAATGCCCTGCACCATATCGGCATCGCCGCCGATGAAGCCCACCGCTGCAAATCGGATGAACATAACCGCTATCCCCTGGTGGAGTGGGGCATCACCGAGGCCCAGGCCCTGCAAATCTGCTACAACCGGGGCTGCGATTGGGGCGGGCTGTATGAGATATACCACCGCGCCTCGTGCTGGTGCTGTCCGCTCCAACGCATAGACGAGCTGCGGAAGCTCCGCCGCCATCACCCGGAATTGTGGGCGCGGCTGCTGGATATGGACAACCGGGCGCGGGCTATGTTCGGCCCCGGCCCCCTGGGGCAGTTCAAGCAGAATTGGAGTGTGGCAAGGCTGGAGGAACGCTTTGCCCGCGAGGATGCGGAGGACACCGTATAAATCAAAATCTACTGAGGAAGTGAGTGAAGCATGGCCGTTTATCGTGTAGAACGGACGCGGGATTACACAGTGATGTCGAACCATCACTTGAAGGACCCCGGCCTGTCGCTGAAAGCAAAGGGGCTGCTGGCAATCATGCTGTCCCTCCCGGACGACTGGAATTATTCCACGCGGGGCCTCGCCGCTATCTGCAAGGAGGGCGTGGAGGCCATCGGGAACACCTTGAAGGAGCTGGAGCGGGCGGGCTATGTGGTCCGCCGCCAGCTGCGGGGAGAACATGGGCGCGTGGGCAGCGTGGAGTACACCATCTACGAAAAGCCCCAAACGCCGCCCCCGGCCTCTGGCCCGGACGCGCCGCCACCGTTCACGGGTCCGCCGGATACGGCTTCACCGTGTACGGGTTTCCCGGATACGGTAAAGCCGGACGCGGTTTCCCCGGATGCGGATGTGCCGGATACGGAAAACCCGGCGCAATTAAATACTAAGAAAACTAATCCCCGTAAAAAACAAAATACTTATCGACCAAATACTCATTCATTCTGTCCCCAGCCCCCTCCGGGGCCTGGGTCCGCGCCTGCGGCGGAAGGAATGACGGAAGTGTATGAGAAGCGGGATGAGATTCGGGATCAGATTGAATACGACCTGATTGCCGACAGCGCCAACCGGGAGCAGATCAATGAACTGGTGGAAATCATGCTGGAGGTCGCTTTATCCAAAGCGCCCACCATGAAGATCGGGCGGGATGCGGAGTATCCCACCGCCCTGGTCCAGCAGCGGTTTGAGCTTATCAACAGCAGCCACATTGAGAAGGTCCTGGACGGCATCCGGGAGAACACCGCCCGCGTCTGGAACACCAGGGCCTACTTACTGGCGGCGCTGTTCAACGCGCCCGCTACCACGGACAACCACTACACGATGCTGGTCAACCACGACCTCTACGGCGGCAGATAGCCGCACAGGAGAAAGGAGCTTTCCATGAAGCGACCCCTTGCCTACATCACCGCCGCCTGGGGCGGCAACGAGATTGAAAACGCGGAGACCGCCGCCCGGTACTGCCGTCAGGTGTATGAGGCTGGCTATTCCCCCATCTGTCCCGTCCTGCTCACCGCCCGTTTCCTCCAGGATGCGGTCCCCCAGGAGCATAAGGACGGCATCGACATGGCGCGGGACTATCTCCGGCGCTCCCGCGTCCTGGTGGTCTGCGGGCGGACCGTGGACGAGACGGTGAAAAATGACATCGCCACCGCCCAGCGCCTGCGGATCACCGCCACCACCCTGGACGGCATCCTCACCGTCAAGGGCCAGGGGAGGTAACAGCCCATGCAGGAAGAAGTGGAGAACAGAACGCTGACGCTGATGGTCAACGGCAGCAAGTTCACAGGACGGATGTTCAAAGCGGCCATCGCCAAGTACATGGCCCACCGGAAGGAAGTTAAGCACCAGAAGCAGCAGAAGCGGGAAACGGCTGTGATTCCCCACGGCAGGCAGACGGTGAAGCAGCTGATTGGGCAGGACCAGGGCGTGTCCAACATTGAGCTGACCGACCCCTCCATCCGGCAGTTTGACCGCATCGCCCGGAAATATGGCGTGGACTACGCCATCAAGCGGGACCGGAGCAGCGACCCTCCCAAGTTTCTGGTGTTCTTCAAAAGCCGGGACGCGGATGCGCTGACCTCCGCGTTCAATGAGTACGTCGGGAAGAAGGTCAAAAAGGCTTCCCGGCCCTCGGTGCTGCAACGGCTGGCCCACTTCAAGGAGCTGGTGAAGCATACTGTTGTCAACCGGGAGAAACGGAGGGAGCTGGAACGGTGAAGCAGATCAACGTGAAAAAGCTGGCGCTTCTGAATCTGCCCTATGTGTTCCTCGGCCTGTATGCCTCCAAGCTGGGGCAGGCGTGGCGGTTGGCGGCGGGGGCGGACGCTTCCGAGAAGCTGCTGCACATCATGGACGGCTTTGCCGCCGCATTTCAGTCCGCCCTGCCCAGCTTCCACCCCGCCGATCTGGTGGTGGGGCTGCTGTGCGGCGCGGCCCTCCGGCTGGCGGTCTACATGAAGGGCAAGAACGCCAAGAAATACCGCCACGGCATGGAGTACGGGACCGCACGTTGGGGCAGTTCCCAAGACATCGCCCCTTATATCGCCCCGAAATTCGAGGACAACATCATCCTGACGCAGACAGAGCGGCTCACCATGAACAGCCGCCCCAAGGATCCCAAGACCGCCCGGAACAAAAATGTGCTGGTGATTGGCGGTTCCGGCTCCGGCAAGACCCGGTTTTTTCTGAAACCGAACCTCATGCAATGCACGTCTGATTCCTACCCGACCTCCTTCGTGGTCACGGACCCGAAAGGGGACATCGTAATCGACACCGGAAAATTGCTCCAGCGCAAGGGGTATAGAATCAAGATTCTAAATTCTATCAATTTCAAAAAGTCCATGCACTACAATCCGTTTGCCTATCTGCACAGCGAAAAGGACATTTTGAAGCTGGTGACGACCCTGATTGCCAACACCAAGGGAGAGGGCAAGGGCGGTGACGATTTCTGGATTAAGGCCGAAACCCTTCTTTATACCGCCCTGATCGGTTACATCTTCTACGAGGCCCCGAAGGAGGAACAGAATTTCTCCACTCTCGTTGAGTTCATCAATGCGATGGAGGTCCGGGAGGACGATGAGGAATTTAAGAACCCCGTAGATCTGATGTTTGACGAGCTGGCGGAACGGGACCCCAACCACTTTGCCGTCCGGCAATATGCAAAATATCGCTTGGCGGCGGGCAAAACCGCGAAGTCGATTCTTGTGAGCTGCGGTGCGCGGCTGGCGGTGTTCGACATTGCGGAGCTGCGGGAAGTCACCGCCTATGACGAGCTGGAGCTGGACACCATTGGGGACCGGAAAACGGCGCTGTTCCTGATTATGAGCGACACGGACGACAGCTTTAACTTCCTAATCAGCATGGTTTACACCCAGCTGTTCAATCTGCTGTGTGAAAAGGCCGACGACGTGTACGGCGGGCGGCTTCCGGTCCATGTGCGCTGTCTCATTGACGAGTGCGCCAACATTGGGCAGATTCCCAAGCTGGAAAAGCTCATGGCTACCATCCGAAGCCGTGAAATCTCCGCCTGCCTGATTTTGCAGGCCCAAAGCCAGCTGAAGGCCATTTACAAGGACAACGCCGACACTATTGTCGGTAACTGCGACTGCTCCATCTTCCTGGGCGGCAAGGAACCGACCACCTTGAAGGAGCTGTCGGCCCAGCTGGGCAAGGAGACCATCGACACCTACAATACCGGCGAAAGCCGGGGCCGTGAGCTGTCCCACTCTCTGAATTATCAGAAGCTGGGCAAGGCGCTCATGGACGTGGACGAATTGGCCGTGATGGACGGCGGCAAGTGCATCCTGCAACTGCGGGGCGTGAGGCCGTTCCTCTCGGATAAATTCGATATAACCCAGCATCCCCTATAC
>CAJUQS010000117.1 GCA_910588365.1 uncultured Oscillospiraceae bacterium
CTTGACATTGCCGCGGCCCCGCTTGCAGTAGCTCCGGTTGAACCGCCGGGCACCGGTCTCCCGGTGGACCCAGCCGTACAGGCACCCCTGGTCGAAGATCTGCCAGGGCTGGGGCTCAATGGGCTGGCCGGCGTAGACGCCACGGACCTGGATGCACTGGCCGAACCAGCGGATGATCCGGTCCGCTCTGGTGACATCGAAAATGTATGGGAATTCGTCCGTACCCTGGCGCTTGAGGTCGTCCAGGTGCCGCCGGCAGGCCAGGATCTCATACTCGCAGCACATCTCCCGCAGCTTCCCCGCCGTCACCTGCTTGGCGTACACAGATACCGGGTGGTGCAGGCCCGACTTCCAGCGTTCCGCCGTAGAATCACCCCCTTTCCATGCAAAAGGGCGAGGCCCACGGCCTCGCCCAACTCGTTTTAACTTGTACTCACCAGCCCCGGTTTTCCGGAGCCAGATTGTAGTCGATAAGCTCCTGAAACTCAGCTCTGAGATAATCATTGTAGAAAATTGCTGTCAGGATGGAGCATTCGCCCAAATTGTATGTTTCAATGACGTCCATCCGCTCCTCATCCAGAGAGATCTGGCTCTGTCTCTCCATAATTTTGTAAACCTGGTGAAGGATGGAGGCGTGGGACCGGCCCAGCTTCGACGAGAGCAGATCCAGCTTCTCGTTCACGGCCCGCATCCACCGCCGCCGGGCGGCGATCCCTGGGGCCTGCCGCCGGAGCTCCGGCAGAGCTGCCAGCGCTACGGGTTCCCCGTCCTCCCGGTCCAGCAACTCCCCCATCTGTCCAGACAGCTCTCCCATCTGCCCCGAAAGCTCCTCCATCTGCTCCGATAGGAGCTGGACGGCGGCGCTCATATCCTCCAGGGCCTTTGCCGCCGCCGGGGCCAGGTAGCCGCCCGATTTGCGGATGGAGGGCAGGACCTCGCCCGTCACCCACCGCTTGAACTTCTTCGCGCCGGGCAGCTTGCTGGAGAGGATCAGGCTGTACAGGCCGGACTCGTTGATGATGTACATTTCACGGCTTTGACCTGAGTCGGTGAAACGCCGGGTCAGCTTATCCTCATCATCAACGTGCCGTTTGAGTGCGTCAGAGGTATCAGTGTACCCCAGCGCCGCCGCCACGTCCTTGCCCACCAGCCACGGCTCCCCGTCCACCTCCACGCTCCGAATGGTCCCAAACTCAGGATTCTCAAAGATTTACAGCTCACTCATAGGCGTGTGTGCCTCATTTCCACGCCCGCCCTCTGAAACTGGCGGGCTCGCTTTAGAAGCGCTGGGACATCTTCCATGCTTTTGGCATTGATCCCAATTAGCCATTGGTCGCTGCACGATCCTCCCAATGTGCTCCGACGGAAGCAGCAGTAGGTGTTATCCTCACTCTCTCCAACCTCAATACGTACGAAAACGGATTCCTTCTTTGCTGGGAAGTCTAAGAGCCTGTTTAAAATCTCCCCGCGCCCGCCTTGGCGGCATATTTTCCGTCCTGACTGCGTTAAAAATCCTTGCAATCCGTCAGGATTGCTGCGGCTTTTTGCCTTGCAGGACATAAAATCTATCTCGCCAATCCGAAC
>CAJUQS010000118.1 GCA_910588365.1 uncultured Oscillospiraceae bacterium
TCCCCCGGTCCCCCCGGCATCGCCCTCCGGGCGATACTCCATGTTTTGATTATTTGCCCTTTGCTGTAGCTGGTCTGATTCTACCGATGGTGCCTGCCCATCGTCTGCCGCCCTTCTGTGTCTACCCACGAGTTCTAACGTACTGCCTGCTGTGGCACATCGGTGCGTTTTTGCGGGGCAGAGGTTCGGAGTGCCCCCGTTGCAGGCTCCATCCCTTTAAGAGGCCGGCAGGCGGAGTTGTTCAAGTACCAGTCCACTAGATCAGAGCCCCAAAGGACTCTCTTGTTCACGGGGCACCGCAATTCTTCATTTGCAGGTGTGTCTGAAAAAACCCCCGTTTATTTTGGGGGACCGGGGGGACACCCCCGGCGCATTTTTGGGTACTTTTTGTGCGCACAAAAAGTAACCGCGGGGTGTGGGGCCGCGTAGGCCCCACTTGGCTCCGTCATTCGGCAAAGCCGAACGACCGCTCGGGTGACGCAAGCGCCGCCTTGGATCCTACTCAGAAACGGCAAGCCCGGCGCCGCGCAGCGGCGCACAATGTAAAGGGAGAAAAACCATGTCCTTTGTCCACCTCCACGTCCATACCGAATTCAGCCTCCTGGACGGCTTCTGCCGCATCGACGGTCTGGCAAAGAGGGTCAGGGAGCTGGGCCAGACCGCCGTGGCGGTCACCGACCACGGCGTCATGTACGGTGCCATTGACTTCTACCGCGCCTGTAAAAAGGAGGGCGTCAAGCCCATCATCGGCTGCGAGGTCTATGTCACGCCGCCCGGCCGGACCCGGTTCGACAAGGTCCACGAGCTGGACGCCGAGAGCCGCCACCTGGTTCTGCTGTGCCGGAACGAGGAGGGGTACCGGAACCTCAGCTTCATGGTCAGCAAGGGCTTTGTGGAGGGCTTCTATATCAAGCCCAGAATCGACATGGACCTGCTGCGCCAGTACAGCGGGGGGCTCATCGCCCTGTCCGCCTGTCTGGCCGGGGAGATCCCCAAGCGGCTGGTAAACGGGAACTACGAGGGCGCAAAGGCCTACGCCCTGGAGATGCGGGAGTTCTTCGGGGAGGACGGCTTCTACCTGGAGCTCCAGGACCACGGCATCCGCAATCAGGCCGTGGTCAACCAGGGCCTGCTGCGGCTCCATGAGGAGACGGGCATCCCCCTGGTCTGTACCAACGACTGCCACTACCTCGCCCCCGAGGACGCGGAGAGCCACGACGTGCTGCTGTGCATCCAGACTGGCAAGCTGGTGGAGGACGAGAAGCGGATGCGCTACGAGCCCCGGAACTTCTACCTCCGGTCCACGCAGGAGATGGAGGCGCTCTTCGGCCAGTACCCGGAGGCCATCGCCAATACGGAGCGGGTGGCGGAGCTGTGCAGCCTGGACTTCACCTTCGGCAAGTACCACCTGCCGGAGTTCCGGGTGCCGGAGGGGGAGACGGCCCAGACCTATATCCGGAAGCTGTGCGAGGAGGGCTTTACAGCCAAGTACCGGGGACTTCACCCGGAGTACCACGCGCAGCTGGACTATGAGCTGGATATGATCGGGAAGATGGGGTTTACCGATTACTTCCTCATTGTCTCCGACTTCGTCCGCTTCGCCCGGGAGGCGGGGATCCCCGTGGGGCCCGGCCGCGGCTCCGCCGCCGGCAGCATGGTGTCCTACTGCCTCCATATCACGGATATTGACCCCATGAAGTACAGCCTGTACTTCGAGCGGTTTCTGAACCCGGAGCGGGTGAGTATGCCGGATATCGACATGGACTTCGGCGACACCCGCCGGGACGAGGTCGTCGACTATGTCCGCCGGAAATATGGCAGCGACCGGGTGGCCCAGATTGTCACCTTTGGCACCATGGCCGCCAGGGGCGCCATCCGGGATGTGGGACGGGTGCTGAACCTGCCCTATGCCGAGGTGGACGCGGTGGCCAAGCAGGTGCCCAGCGGCCCCAACAACCAGCATATCACCCTGGACGAGGCCCTGCGGCTGTCGAAGCCCCTCCGGGAGCTCTACGAGCAGGACCCCAGAATCAAAAAGCTCATCGACACGGCCAAGGCCCTGGAGGGCATCCCGCGCCACGCCTCCACCCATGCCGCCGGGGTGGTGATTACCAAGAACCCGGTGTACACCTATGTTCCCCTGGCCCGCAACGACGAGACCATCGTCTGCCAGTACACCATGGTGACGCTGGAGGAGCTGGGCCTGCTGAAGATGGACTTCCTGGGCCTGCGCAACCTGACGGTGCTGGAGGATGCCGTTGCGATGGTCCGCCGGCGGGAGCCGGATTTCCGGCTGGAGGACATCCCGGAGGACGACCAGGCGGTCTACGACATGCTCACCCAGGGGAAGACCAGCGGGGTGTTCCAGATGGAGTCCGCCGGCATGACCGGGGTGTGCGTGGGGCTCAAGCCCCAGTCCATCGAGGACCTGACGGCCATCGTGGCACTGTACCGGCCGGGCCCAATGGACTCCATCCCCCGGTTCATCGCCTGCAAGCACGACCCGTCCCTGGTGACCTACAAGCATCCCTCCCTGGAGCCCATCCTCTCCGTCACCTACGGGTGCATCGTCTATCAGGAGCAGGTCATCGAGATTTTCCGCCGTCTGGCGGGGTACTCCCTGGGCCAGGCGGACATGGTCCGCCGGGCCATGAGCAAGAAGAAGCGCAGCGAGATCGAGCGGGAGCGGCAGTCCTTCATCTATGGAGATCCGGAGCGAAAGATAGCCGGGTGCGTGGCAAACGGCATTCCGGAGGACACAGCCAAGGCCGTCTATGAGGAGATCGATGCTTTTGCCGAGTACGCATTCAACAAGGCCCATGCGGTGTGCTATGCCGTGGTGGCCTACCAGACCGCGTGGTTCAAGCTCCACCATCCCAAGGAGTACATGGCCGCCCTGCTGACCAGTGTGCTGGACTGGTCGGAGAAGGTCTCCGAGTATATCAACGAGTGCCGGGACATGGGCATCGCCCTGCTGCCCCCGGATGTCAACCGATCCCAGGACTGCTTCACCGTGGAGGAGGGGGGCATCCGCTTCGGCCTGGTGGCCATTAAGAATATCGGCCGGGGATTCATCCAGAACGTGGTGAAGGAGCGGGAGTCCGGCGGCGCCTTCACCGGGTTCCAGGACTTCTGCGAGCGGCTGTACGGGACGGATATGAACAAACGGGCGGTGGAGAACCTGATCCGCGCCGGCGCCTTTGACAGCTTCGGCGCCTACCGCAGCCAGCTCGTCGCGGTCAGCGACAAGCTGCTGGACTCCATTGCCGGCAGCCGCCGGCAGAACGTGGAGGGGCAGCTGGACTTTTTCGGCATGGCCGCCGGTCCGGCGGAAAGGAAGGCCGCCAACCTGACCCTGCCGGATATCCCGGAGTACGATCTGAGCGAGCGGATGCGGCAGGAGCGGGAGATCACGGGGCTCTACCTCTCCGGCCACCCCATGGACGCCTACCGCCCCGCCGCCAAGGCCGCGGGCGCGGCCTACATCGGCTCGGTCAACGAGGACTTCGCCCAGGAGGGCGGCCCCATGGTCTATCAGGACGAGCAGCGGATCGCCGTGGCGGGGGTGGTCACCGCCTACCGCACCCGCACCACGCGCAGCAGCAGCCTCATGGCCTACGCCTCTGTAGAGGACGAAACCGGCTCCATCGAGCTGCTCTGCTTCAGCCGGACGCTGGAGCAGTACGGCCGGGAGCTGAGCCCGGGCAGCGCGGTACTGGTCCGGGGGAAGCTGTCGGTCCGGGACGAGAAGCCGCCCCAGATCCTCTGCGACGCGGTCTACCCCCTTAAGGAGGGGGGGAGTGCTCCGCCGCCGGAGCAGGAGGCCTCCCGCGCCGCTGCGCCGGGCGTCCAGACGCTGGACGGGAGGGTGCTCTGGCTCCGTCTGCCCTCTGCCGGGCACCCGGCCCTGGCCCACATCAACCGGGTTATCAGTATGTTCCCGGGAAATACCCTTGCGAAGCTGGTCTTTTCCGACACCGGAAAGCGGATGGGAACCACCTGCCTGTTGGGCAGGTCCCTGGTGGACGAGCTGGTGGAGGTGCTGGGAGCGGAGAACGTCATCGTCAAATAGGAACGGATACAGAGAGGACCTCCGCGGCCGCGGAGGTCCTCTGCTGTATGTCAAAAAAGTGGCAGCGCCACTTTTTTGAGAAGGGATTCGCTTCGCTCTGCGCCTCGGTTGTGCGCCTTTGGCGCACAATTCGACGCTCGCTCCCCGTGAAGTGTTTTTCCCACGTACACGCCGCGGGAAAAACGATTTGATTTTATTTGCCGCCTGCGGGCGGCAAACTCTTGCAGAGGGCTTTTTTGACAGGCTGAGAGGTCTGCCGTCTCCCGGGAGAAAATTTTCCCACCAATGAAAAAAATTCCCCCGCTGAAACGTGTTATGGGTGAAGGGAGTGAGGAACATGGTTCCGTTTGGTACCGATGAAACCATATGCCGCATTGTCCGGGAGTACAGCCCCATGCTGCTGCGCCTGGCCTGCACCCGTCTGGATTCCACCGCCGATGCGGAGGACGCGGTGCAGGAGGTGTTTTTGCAGCTGCTGTCCGCTCCCGTCGCGTTCCGGGACGCCGGACACGAGAAGGCGTGGCTGATCCGCGCAACCCTTCACCGCGCCGGCGACATCCGCCGCCGGGCGGAGAAACGAAATGTCCCTCTGGAGGCGGCGGCCTCCTCGGCCGCTCCGGCGGAGGACGGCGCTCTGCTGCGGGCCGTCCAGGCGCTGCCGGAGAAGTATAGCGCCGTCATCCACCTCCACTACTACGAGGGATATTCCATCCGTGAGATTGGGAAGCTGCTGGGTCTGCCCGCCGCCACGGTGGGGACCCGGCTGGCCCGGGGCCGGGACCGGCTGCGGAAGCTGCTGAAGGAGGAGATCGAATGAACTGGAACGATTATAAAAAGGCAGTTGACGGCCTTCCATTTGATCCGGATTTTCAGGCGCGCACGATAGAACTGCTGCGCCGGCAGGCCCGTGAACCATCAAAAAAGGAGTGTATGACGATGAAACGGAAAACCATTCAGAGATGCGTCGCCATTGCGGCTGCGATTGCCCTGCTGACCGTGTCCGCTTATGCCGCCGTGACGTGGCTGAGCCCGTCCCAGGTGGCGGACGAACTGGGCCAGACCGCGCTGGCGGAGGCGTTTGAGAGCGAGACGGCTGTCTTCATCAACCAGAGCGTGGAAACCGGGGATTACCGCGTCACCCTGGCGGGACTGGTGTCCGGCAGGGGACTGTCCGGCTGGCAGCAGGACCTGGACCAGTCCCGCACCTACGCGGTGGCCAGCGTGGAGCGGCTGGACGGCGCCGCGCTCTCCGCCGATGATCTGCCCCCCAGCAGCTTTATCCTTACGCCCCTGGTATCCGGCTACACGCCGTGGTCGCTGAACAACTGGACGCTGGACGCGGGCGTCAGCAGCATGGAGCGGGACGGGGTGATCTACTATCTGCTGGATGTGGAGAATCTGGAGAAGTTTGCCGACCATACGGTCTATCTGGCGTTCTATGAGGGGGGATCGCCCTCTCAGCAGAGCTTCACCATGGCGGCGGACGGGACCATCGCCTTTGCGGAGGGCTATGAGGGCCCCCACGCCCTGTTCATCCTGCCCCTGGACGCCGGCAGGGCGGACCCGGACGCCGTGGAGAAGTTCATCGCGGACAGCGGGTTTGACCGGGAGTGGTTTGTTGGCCAGCCCTCCGGCGCTGAGGAGCCGCCGGTGCCGGAGAGCGGGGAGCAGGACGCCCCGGGGGATACCGCCGGCCAGAAAACAGAGGACAGCCTGCCGGCGGTCCTCCAATAGATACAATAACGGCCGCCGGGGCTTTGCCCCGGCGGCTCAGCTTATTCGCGCCTGCGAAGGGACATTTGGGACAGTCAGAGGCCGTTTACTGCTTCTGCATGGTGACGGTCCGGCCGTCTATGAGCACCACGCCGTCGCCCCGCAGCTTCTTCAGCTCCCGCATCATCGCGCTGCGGTCGGTGCTGATGTAGTCGGCCAGGGCGCTGAGGGTAAAGGGGAGGGTAAAGGTGTCCGAGCCCGCCTCCAGCTGGCACAGATGGAAATAGCACTGGAGCTTGTCGCGGATGCTGCGGCGGCTGAGGACCTCCACCCGGCGGCTCAGCCGCCGGGTCTGCTCCGCCACCAGGCGGAACATGTTCTGTACCAGCTTGCTGTGGTGGGCGCACGCCTTCTCGCAGCGCTTCATGATATGGTTGTACTCCATAAACAGCACCTCGCTGACCCCTGAGCTGACAACCTCCACGCAGTCACCCAGCGTTGGCGTAAAGGCCAGAACCTCCCCGAATACCCCGCCGGTCTCCATCCGCTCCAGGATGGTCCGGGTTCCGGCATAGTCGAAGCGCACCAGTTCCGCCTCGCCCTGGAGCAGAACGCCCACCTCCCCGCTGGACTCGCCGTAGGCGCAGATGGTCTGACCGCCCTGATAGCGGCCCCGGCGCATCCGGAAGCACTGGATCATCGACTCCACCTCTTTGTCGGTGATATTCTGAAAGATTGACAGCCCGCTGTATTCCATGATGTTCCTCCTCAGAGCTCCCTATATCTGGGGGACTCTGTCCATATACAATACCAAATATAGAAAATTTCTTTTTTGGTTGTTGCTGTTGCAACACGCCTTGTCCACTATTCCATGATATACTCTGTTTACAAAAATGTAAAGTCCAAATTGCGCAAAAGAGAAAATTTAAGGAGGAGCGCACTATGATGCAGGTTAATGTCACCGGGGGAAGTATCGGCCAGCGGGAGCTGGACGCCTATATCGCCCGGGCCAATATAAAATATCCCATCGGCACGGTCCAGACGCTGGACGTCCATGTGGACGGGGAGTATGTGGATCTTCACTACCATCTGGCTCCCCGGCCCTTCAGCCGGATCCGCCGCATCACCGGCTATCTGGTGGGCGACATGAGCCACTGGAATGACGCCAAGGCGGCCGAGGAGAAGGACCGGGTCAAGCACATCTGAGAGCCTGTTTAACATCTCCCCGCGCCCGCCTTGGCGGCATATTTTCCGCCCTGACTGCGTTAAAAATCCTTGCAATCCGTCAGGATTGCTGCGGCTTTTTGCCTTGCAGGGCAAAAAATCTATCTCGCCAATCCGCACA
>CAJUQS010000119.1 GCA_910588365.1 uncultured Oscillospiraceae bacterium
ATATTTTCCGCCCTGACTGCGTTAAAAATCCTTGCAATCCGTCAGGATTCTGCAACAGGCGCATCGAGCGCCTGTGCAGAATAATCGTGCATGACCCCTCGATGGGGTCATTGCACGATATGGATTGCTGCGGCTTTTTGTCTTGCAGGACAAAAAATCTATCTCGCCAATCCGCACACGCCGAGATATTAAACAGGCTCTCAGACAAAAACTGCCTGCGGCAAAACGCCTGCGGAGTGCTTTTTCTGCTTGCTTCTCTGCTGGCAGCGTATTATAATGGGGATATCCTGGTAAAAATGGAGGATGCCCCTATGGAACTGCTGTACTGGTTTGAATCCATCCGTATGCCGATTCTGGACACGCTGATGTCTCTGATTACCCATCTGGGGGAGGAGACCTTCTTCATGGTGGCCGCCCTGTATGTGTTCTGGTGCGTGGACAAGCGGCGGGGGTACTACCTGCTGTCCGTAGGGTTCGCGGGCACACTGGTCAGCCAGTGGCTGAAAATTGCCTGCCGCATCCCCCGTCCCTGGGTGCGGGATCCCAACTTCACCATCGTGGAGTCCGCCCGGGCTCAGGCGGGCGGCTACAGCTTCCCCAGCGGACACACCCAGAGCGCTGTGGGCTGGATGGGCGGCATCGCCCGTTTCACCCGGCGGTGGTGGCTGCGGGCGGTGTGTGTCGTTTTGCTTCTGCTGGTGTCCGTATCCCGGATGTACCTGGGAGTCCACACGCCGGCGGATGTGGGGGTGGGCTTTGTCATTGCGGTGGTGCTGGTGTTCGCCCTGTACCCGCTCATCGAGAGCACCCTGTGGTTTCCTGGCCGGCTCTATCTGATCATCGGGGGGATGCTGGCGGCCAGCCTGGCATTCGTGGGCTTTGTGGAGCTTTTCCCCTTCCCGGCGGACGTGGATGCTGCCAATCTGGCCGGGGCGGTGAAAAACGCCTACTCCATGACAGGCGCGGTGGCGGGCGTACTGGCGGTGAGCGTCTTTGACAACCAGCTGCTTCAGTTCCCCAACCGCGCCCCCTGGTGGGGGCAGCTGATCAAGCTGGCGGGGGGGCTTGTGCTGGTGGTGCTGGCCAAGTCCCTGCTGAAGGCGCCGCTGCTGGCGCTGTGCGGCGGCCACGAGGCCGCCCACGCTGTCCGCTATTTCCTCATGGTTCTGGTGGCGGGAGGCGTGTGGCCCATGAGCTTCCGTTTCTTCGAGCGGTACGCCAAATAGCGGGGCAGACATCCGTTTTTGAGAGAGAACGGATCAAAAAAGAGCTTTTTGCGCGAAATTTTGTTTCCCGTATAGCTGATACATATGAAGAGAAGAGCCCGTCTGGCAGAATAATCCGCCAGACGGGCTTCTTGATGGTTGTTTTACAGCTCCTGCAGCGTGGCCAGGACCTTGCACACCGCCGCACGGGTCATGATCCCGTCGGGATCCAGACGGCCGTCGGTACCGCCGATGACCCCCAGGCCAACCATGGTCTGGAAATGCTCCACCGCGTAAGGGAGAATCTGGTCCGCGTCAGTAAACTGGCTGAGATCGGCCAGGGGGGCCGCGGGTTCCGGCTGGGCGGGCTCCACAGGCTCCGCGGGCTGGGAGGGATCATACCCCTCGGGATAGGTCACGCCGTCGATGGGCTCCAGACCGATGAACATCTCCCCGCCGTCCGGGACGCCCGGCCGATCCGGCTGGTCGGGCTCCTCACCGCCGCCGTTCAGCGCCAGCATCCGGCCCAGCATGGTCACCGCCTGGGAGCGGGTCAGCGTCCCCTGGGGATCGAAGATGACCGTGCCGTCCTGCTGGGTGATGCCGTTGACAATGCCCAGGGAGTACATGGCGCGGATGTAGTCCCCCGCCCAGGCATCCACCGGATCCAGGTCGGTGAAGGGCGTGACCACGCCGGCGTAATCCGACGCGTTGATTCCCAGATAGCGGCACAGCAGCACAGAGAACTCCGCCCGGGTGACGCCCTTGTCCGGGTAAGCGTACAGCTTGCCGTCCACGGTGGTGCCGGTGAGGATGCCCTGGTGGTAGAGCCCGGACATATAGGTGCTGGCCCAGTGCCCCTCCATGTCAACGAAGGGAACGTCGGCCTTGATATAGATGGGTATGGTGACGCTGGCGCTGCCCCGGGAGACGGTGAGATACCCGCTGCCCTGGGTGAGGGCCGCGGTCAGCAGGCCGTTTTCATCCACTGTGCCCAGAGATTCCTCCATCCGCCAGCTGAACTCGCTGTTGGAGACCTCCAGGGGCAGATGGTTGTATTTGGCGGCAACCGTCAGCTGGACGCTCTGTCCGGGGGCGATGTTCAGCCCGTCGATATCGCTGCCGCTGCGCTGGAGCGTGATCTCGTCCGGGCCGTCCACCACCAGCACCTCCCGCTGGGCGGACAGTCCGCCGGAGTAGGCGGTGACAGTGACCGGGCCGCTGACCATGGGCGCGGTGAGCACGCTGCCCGCAATCTGTCCGGCGCTGGCTGTCAGCTCCACGTTCCCGGACAGGGGGAAGTAGTTGGTATCCGCCAGGGTGGCCGAGAGCTCCACCGTATGACCCACCATCACCGCCGGCGCGCCGGCCGTGAGGTAGATGCTGCCGGGCTGGCCGGTGGCCTGTCCGGGAGCCAGCAGGACGATGTGGTTGGACACCTTGCGCAGGCTCTTGTCGCTGGGGGAGTTGAGGACCTTGGCGGAGGTGCTGTCCGGCAGAGCGGCCGCCGCCGTCGTGGAGCCGCCGCCGTCCAGGCACAGGGCCGTGACGCAGCCCAGCTCCTCCATCCGCTGGGCCAGCACCCCCAGGGACGCGCCCATGCTGTGGGTGTTCTGCCGTCCGTCGATGGTGTAGAGTACCAGATCGCCGTTGGCCTTTACGCCCACGGCGGTGCGGGGAGCGGCGGTGGCCTCAAAGCCGCTCTGGGCCTTGCCGTCCTTGACCAGCAGATACAACGCGCCGATGGCCTCGGTGACCTCGTTCCAGGCGGGGTCCTGGGTGACAAAGGAGAGGGTGACCGCCTGCCCGGGCACCAGCCCGCGCAGAAATTCCACCCCGTCGGCATAGCCGGAGGCGGATACGGTGAGGATCACCTGGTTTTCCTGGAGCGTCCGGGAGGCGGCGTCCTCGGAAACCTCCTCCACCTGCAGCGTCATCTGTCCGCCGATGGCGGGCCGGCCCTCCACCACGGTGCAGAGGGCTGTGATGCCGGTGGAGGAGGCGGGGACGGAGTGGTCGTTGCGGTAGTAGTAGGTCATGAGGGTGATGCCGCCGCCCTCCACGCGGGGCTTGTTGACCGCCGCCAGGTTCATGCTCTGGGTGTCGGTGCGGGCGGTGACCATCAGCTTGGGCTCGCCCATGACCACGCTGCCGTCGGCGCGGAAGCCCACGGCGTAGTAGTTGCCGGAACCGGAGAGAAGCTGCCCGTTGGAGATCAGCATACCCAGGGGGTAGCCGCTGGAGGTGTCGTAGAAGTCGCCGTTGATGGCGCCCACCACCCGGTAGCCCTGCTGCTCATAGTACTCCGCCGCCGCCTTGGCGGTGAGCCGGTCGCAGACCGAGGAGCCGAAGGCCGCCACAGGCCGCACGCTGCCGCTGGAGACGGTGGCTGCGGACTGGTCCGCGCTCATGCTGGGGTCCAGCAGCCAGCTGGGCAGTCCGCTGACAGAGGGGCTGCCGCTGGAGGCGCCGGGGGAGTAGGTGATGTAGTACTCGTGCCGCGGCCGGTCATAGCCGCCGCTCCAGAAGGTATTGTCGCTGAGGACGACGCCGTCCTGCAGGACCGTATCCTTCAGCCACACGTCGCTGCCGTAGGCCGCCGATGCGGCCAGCGCGGCGGGCGAGAGGCCGATGGCCAGGATAAATGCCAATACCAGGGATACAGCTCGTTTCATAGGTTCTCCTTTTCTGTGTATGAAGGATCTGGGCGCCCTTTGGGCATGTTTGCATTTTTCAGACAAGCCCTAATGGAAAAGCAATAGTCCTACTATAGCACAGCCGCCGCAAAATGTCCACCGCCCCGGAGCGGAAATCTTTTCCGGCTAGTGATACGACTTCTTATAATTTTTGCGTGTACCCTTGACATTTTCGGACTGCGGCCTCATTTTTTCTGAAGATTTGACCATACTAGCAGTGGAAAAGACCCGTTTCGACAAAAACAATCGGGAGGATCACTGCTGGATGAACGAGACAATTGAGAACGCAACAAAGGAAAACCGACTGAAATACGAAAAATCCCCCTACCTGCTCCAACACGCGGAAAACCCCATCCACTGGAACAGCTGGGGGGAGGAGGCTTTTCACACCGCCATCGTTGAGGACAAGCCGGTCTTTCTGTCCATCGGCTACTCCACCTGCCACTGGTGCCACGTCATGGGACGGGAGTCCTTTGAGGATGAGGAGGTGGCCCGGGTACTGAACCGGGGGTTTGTCTCCATCAAGGTGGACCGGGAGGAGCGGCCGGACGTGGACGGGGTATATATGGCGGCCTGCCAGGCGCTGACCGGATCCGGCGGCTGGCCGCTGACCATTCTGATGACCCCGGACCAGAAACCCTTCTGGGCGGGAACCTATCTGCCGCCCAGGAGCGGGGGCGGCCGGCTGGGGCTGGTGGAGCTGCTGGAAGAGATTGAACGGCTGTGGCAGTCCGACCGGAGCCGTCTGCTGGAGCTGGGACAGCAGGCAGCCAGGGAGCTGGGCCGCCGGGAGGCGCACAGCGGCGCACAGCCGGACCGGGCTCTGCTCCGGCAGGCGGCCTCCCGGCTGCGGCAGGACTTTGACCGGGAGAACGGCGGCTTCGGCGGCGCGCCCAAGTTTCCCTCGCCCCACACCCTGCTGTTCCTGCTGGACCGGACCCGGCGGGAGGGGGACCTGGGCAGTCTGGAGATGGCGGAGACCACGCTGGTTCAGATGGCCCGGGGCGGCATCTTTGACCAGCTGAACGGCGGCTTCTGCCGCTACAGTACCGATGATCGGTGGCAGGTGCCCCACTTTGAAAAAATGCTGTACGACAACGCCCTGCTCTCCTGCGCGTACCTGGAGGCCTACGCCCAGACGGGGCGGCCCTATTACCGGGAGACGGCCTGCCGCACCCTGGACTACGCCCTGCGGGAGCTGCGTCTGCCCGGCGGCGGCTTCGCGTGCGGTCAGGACGCGGACAGCGGCGGCGAGGAGGGAAAGTTCTACCTCCTCACCCGGACGGACGTGGAGGAGGTCCTGGGGGTGGGGGAGGCGGCGGCCTTCTGCCACCGGTTTGCTGTCGCCGGGACGGAGAGCGTCCCCCATCTGCTGGAGGACTCCCGGTACGAGACGGCCTGGCGGGAGCACGGGGAGCAGTGCCGCCGTCTGGCCGCCTTCCGGCGGCATCGGACCGCCCTCCACCGGGACGACAAGGTGGTCGTCAGCTGGAACGCCATGATGATCTCCGCCTTGGCCAAGGCATACCGGGTCCTGGGGGAGGTCCGGTATCTCAGGGCGGCGGAGAGCGCCCGGCTGTTCCTCAAGACCCGGCTCGCCCGGCCGGATGGCCGGCTATACCTGCGCTGGCGGGACCGGGAGGCGGCGGTGGAGGGCCAGCTGGACGACTATGCCTTCTACTGCTGGGCCCTGCTGGAGCTGTATGAGGCCAACTTTTCCACCTCCTGCCTGCGGGAGGCGGTGAAGCTGGCGGACAAAATGGAGGAGCTGTTTTGGGACGGAGAGGGCGGCGGCTTCTTCCGCACTGCCGCAGACGGCGAGCGGCTGATTGTCCGGCAGAAGGAGGTCTGGGACAGCGGCGTCCCCTCCGGCAATGCCGCCGCGGCCCTGGCGCTGGTGCGGCTGGCGCAGCTCACGGCGGAGAGCCGCTTTCGCGCCAGGGCCGGGGAGCAGCTGAACTGGCTGGCCGGGGAGCTCCGGCGGTATCCCGCCGGGGGATGCTTCGCTCTGCTGGCGATGGCGGAGGCCCTGTATCCGGTCCGGGAGCTGGTGTGCGCCAGCAGCGGCTCCGCGCCGGCCTGGCTGGCGGGCGCAGGTGAGGCATACCGCCTGACCGTCCTGGCAAAAACGGCGGAAAACAGCCGGGGACTGGCGAGACTGGCGCCTTACACGGAGAGCGTCCCCATCCCGGATGCCGGAGAGAAGCTGTACCTCTGCCGGGACGGAGCCTGCCTGCCCCCGGCGGACGGCCCGGGGGATCTGCGCCGGCGGCTGGCGGAGGATCCCGTGGCCAGTTCTTTTTCTTAGCGCCTGCCTGACAACGGGCGGAGTGGCCGGCGGCGAGAGATGTTTCATCTGGAAACCGTCTGATAACTTTTTACAAGGCTTGACAGGAAGCGGCAAAAACCATTGATTTTTTCAAGGTTTTTGCCGCTTCTGTTTCTGTGTATATCAGTCCGGAGAGAAAAGCTCCTGAAGACAGGTTTCGTCTGCGGCCCGGCCACGGAAAAATGTTCCGCGTGCTGCCGGCGATTCTGCGCAGGCCCCAAAAACCGATCCCTAGGTGCGCTTTCAACAAATTGACAATATAGCAGAATACCTCTTGACATTTAGTACAATGCGTTGTATAGTGTTATACGAAAGGGGGCATGGGTATGATCGATCCTCAGCTCAAACGCGGACTGCTGGACATCTGCGTCCTGTCCGTCCTGCGGCGGGGGGACTCCTACGGCTATCAGATCATCAAGGATCTGTCCGGGTGCATCGAGATATCCGAGTCCACGCTCTACCCCATCCTCCGCCGTCTGGAGGCGGCGGGATGCCTGACCGTGTACACGGTGGAGCACAGCGGCAGGCTCCGAAAATTCTACCGCATCACCGCTGCCGGAATCGGCCAGATCGATCAGTTCCTGGTCAGCTGGCCGGAGATCCAGCGGATATATGATTTGATAAAGGAGAGTGCCGGATATGACGCGCAAGCAGTTTCTCAATGATCTCTACCTCCGACTGACGGCTCTGGGCCCGGAGCGGGCGGAGCAGCACCTGACCTATTACGCTGAGATGCTGGCGGACCGCATGGAGGAGGGGATGAGCGAGGAGGAGGCCGTGGCCAGCATGGAGGACCTGGATACCATCGCCCGGCGGATTCTGGAGGAGGAGGGACAGCCGGAGGAACCCCAGCCTGTAATGCCTCCTGCATGTCCCGACGCCTCCCGCATCCCTGGCGGAGGCGGGACCAGGGCCTATCAGCCGCCAAAGAAGTGGGGCCGGCGGAAGCTGATCGGGGCGGCCCTGTGGACGGCGGCCGCCGTGGTCCTGGTGGGGACGGTGGCCCGGTACGCCAATGACCGCCGGGCGGAGCGCACAGCAACGATGGATTGGCTTACGGAAGACGTCCCCCATATGGAGGAGGCGGTGGAACAGGCCGCAGAGGAGTGGGAGAATTTCTCCTACCTTTTCGCCAACCAGGGCGATATGCAGGAGCTCCAGCCCGACCAGGTCCAGTCCATCTCCATCCAGTGCTCCACCGGCAGTGTCCGGGTGTGGGAATCGGGCGAGGGCACGGTCCAGTACGGCGCTGAGGAGGGACAACTGAGCTGGCAGCTGGAGGACGGACATCTGACCCTCAGACCAGCTGGAAATTATGGGGATCTGGTGGTGTACTGCCCCAGCGGCCTGCTGGACCGGCTGGAGATCAGCACCGTCTCCGCCAATGTGGTGATGGACTATATGGACGTAGGGAGCCTGGAGATCGCCACCATCAGTGGGGATGTGGACCTCTGCGGCTTCTATGCGGACGCCATCGGCCTGACCTCCACCAGCGGGGATCTCTACCTCAGCGATGTCCAGACCGGGGCGCTGAACATGCGCAATACCAGCGGTGAGATTGATTTTTACAACGGAGCAGCGGTGGAGTGCCATGCGGAGACCATCTCCGGGGGCATCGATCTGGAGCTGAACGGCACAAACGAGATCTACACCTCCTCCACCAGCGGGGATCTGGAGCTGACCCTGGACGGCACGGCCAGCCTTGTCAGCTGCGTGACTAAGAGCGGCGACGTGGAGCTGGAGGTGCCGGAGGACCTGGAGTTCACCCTGACATACAATACCATCAGCGGCGATCTGGAGAGCAGCCTGCCCCTCACCAGGAGCGGTGACAGCTACGCCTGCGGCGCCGGGGGCCCCGAGAGCATCGAGGTGAATACCACCAGCGGGGACCTGTATTTAGAAGCGTATTGAGGCGGCCATTCTTTTCTTTATGACTAGGGCTTGTTTGAAAAATGGCAACACGCCCAAAGGGCGGCCCTTTTGCCGCCATACATTGCCGGTTTTCCTTGCAATCCACCCAGGATTCTGCAACAGGC
>CAJUQS010000120.1 GCA_910588365.1 uncultured Oscillospiraceae bacterium
GCTGCACGAACGGCATCTTTTCCGCCGTGTCCGCCGTCTTGCTGCCTAAATGGTCTTTCATACCTCGGATGCCCCCTCGTTGCTCTTTGCCGGTGAGGGGATGGTTTTGTTTCCTCTTTCCTTAACCTCTCCCTGCGATTGATGAACCGCTCTTTTCCCTCGTTATCTCTGCGGACTTTCGCAATTACCTATTTTTACCTCTTCTCAAGTGCGTCGACTATATGATTCCCAAATTTAAAATTCGAGAATCATACGCTATGCCGCGTCCCGTCCTCCAGCGCCGCCTGTCCGGCCGCACCGGCAATCAGCCGCTTCACCGCCGCCGGGAGCAGGGCGTCCCGCCTGCGGCTCTCCTGCCGGGCGCGGTAGCTCTTTCGGAAGTGGCTGCCGATGACGCTGTTGAACACGTCCGAATCCATCTGGGACCACTCGTAGAGCTGCCCCGGCGAGCACACGCGCCGCAGCTCCTCTGGCAATCGCTCGTACTCCTCCCGGGCGCCGTAGGCGCTGCGGGAGGCGGCCCGGCGCAGCAGCTCCCAGGCCCGGTCCTCGTCCATGCCGCCCGCGTCGGCCAGCCGCGCCATGATGCCCTTGATTTGCCCGACCGACGGCGCAAAGCCCTTTGTGTCCTCGATGATGAAGCACTTGAGCGCCGCCGCCGCCAGGGCATATTCGTCATCCGCGAACATCTCCTGCCACAGGGCGGCCTTCCGGTCCAGATCCCCGCCGGACAGGTCCCTGCCGCCAAAGCTCGGGTATTCGCTGCGGATGACCGCCATAATCCGCAATGTCTCGTTCAGGTTCATTTCTGCTCCTCCAGCATGGCCAGGAACGGGTTGCCGGTCCCGGCCCGTCTCCGCTCCCCGGGCTTCTGACGCCGCTCCTCCAGCGCGTCCCAGTCCGCGAGACACCGCACACCCTGGGCCTGCTTGGCCTGCAAAATGGCCTTGATATACGGCCAGTTGGCCTTTTTCGCGTCCAGGGCGGCGTCAATGGCCCGCAGGCAGACCTCCGCCCCCATGACCCGGGCAAAGCCCGCCAGCTCGTCCCTGCTCCGCTCCGACAGCTGCGGATTGACCTTGTCCAGGCAGGCGGTCACGGCGGCGGCGGCCTCCCCGCCGTCGTCCCTGTCTTCGCCTTTGTCCTTGTCTTTTTCTTTGCCTTTTTCTTCGTCTTTGTCCTTGTCATAGCTTGCTTTGCCGGGCAAATCCGGCATTTGCCTGTTTTGCCTGGCTTTGCTGGCTTTTGCCTGCGCGCCCTTTTTCCCGGCTGCGCTCCTGGACTCGGACAGACCCTCTGCCGCCGCCTCGTCCCTGTCAATCTGCGCCCGCATCATCGGGAAGAGAAACCGCTCGTTACCGCCAAGCTGCGGGGCTTCGCCCGTCCTTGCGTATTGCAGCAAGGCCGTGAAAAGCCGCCCCCTCTCGGCGTCCCCAAGGGGCTCTATCGCGTCAAGATAGTCGAGGAATAGCTTTATGTAGATCATCGGTGTATCCAGGATGTGCCGCTGACACAGGACCTTCTGCCGCCTGCGGCTTCGCGGACGTGCCATTTGCAGGGGCCGCGGCACTGCTGCGTCTCCATCGTGGTCCTCCTTTCCTCTGTGCCGGTGCATGAGCACACACCGGCTGTTCAGCCCGGCGCTGCGGGCCGGCCTGTTACCTATGGCGGGAAAGGGGGGAAGGTTGTACGCCGCCGTGCAACGATCCGCCGGAATTTTTTTCGGGCCGGCGTGAACCGGCGGTCCGTTTACCGGATAAACCGGCGTCCCCGCCGGAATTTAGGACTTGCCAAACCTGTCCAACTCAGGTATAATGGCAGAAGCGCTTTGTTTTGGCAGGACAAACGTATCTTGTGGGTAAGGAGGAAAAGCGATATGCCTATGTTTTATGCAGCCGACGCCGCGCCAGGATCCGGTTCCCTTCTGCTGATGATGGTCGTCATGCTGGCCGTGATGTATTTCCTGATGATCCGTCCGGAGAACAAGCGGAAAAAGCAGGCGGAGGAGATGCGTAGCAGCCTGAAGAAGGGCGATCAGATCACGACCATCGGCGGTATTGTTGGAAAGATTGTCCAGGTCACGGATGAGAACATCGTCATCGAGACCAGCGACGATCGCGTCCGCATGGAGCTGACCAAGTGGGCCGTGTCCACCAACAACAGCAACCCCCCCGTGGACAAGAAGGGCCGGAAGGCCAGGACGGAGGAGCCCCCTCAGATCGAGGAGGGTTCCGGCGGCGAGACGAAATAAGCTCTTAGACTTTGTCCAGCAGAATAACAGGACCTCCCGGCCAATATACTGATTTATCAGTAGAATGCCGGGAGGTTCTGTTATGTCAAAGCTCGTTATGTCCCTGCCCCAGGGGATGGTCAAAAACAGCGTGGTGGGGGGAGTTCTGGCGCTGGCGTCCTATGTGGCGCTGCAGTTTGTCTGCGCGCTGCTGGTGGACAGGGGCGTCCTGGGAATGGAGAGCCTCTACCCCATGGTATGTGTGGCCGCGGCCCTGGCGTCCTTTCTGGGGTGCGGGTACAGCGTGCTGCGGGGGAAGGGGGGCGCTATGCTGACGGTGCCCGTGGTGGTCGTGGTGTTCCTCACCCTCACCCTGGCGGCGGCCTTCTTTACGGCCGACGCCATTGCCGTGGAGAACGGCCTGACGGGACTGGGCCTCTCCATGGCGGCCGGCGGGCTGCTGGCGGCCCTGGTGGGCGGAAGCCTCCCGCGGGGGAACGGCCGGAGCAAGGGCAGAAAGCGCAGGGCGCGGCGGTCCTGAGAGCCTGTTTAACATCTCCCCGCGCCCGCCTTGGCGGCATATTTTCCGCCCTGACTGCGTTAAAAATCCTTGCAATCCGTCAGGATTTCTGCGGCTTTTTGCCTTGCAGGGCAAAAAATCTATCTCGCCAATCCGCACA
>CAJUQS010000121.1 GCA_910588365.1 uncultured Oscillospiraceae bacterium
CAGGATGATCCCGTCCGCCGCCGGGTCTCCGGTGGGGGCCTCGGACTCGCCGATGAACATCGTGTCCGCCGGATCCCGCTGCCGGACCATGGCGATGAGCTGTCCCCCCACGCCCCGGCCCCGCAGCCGGGCGGGCACGCACAGGTAGTCCACCAGCACATAGGGCTCCTCCGGGTGCTTCCACAGCAGCATGTAGCCCACCGGCTCCCCGCCGTCCTCTGTCAGACACAGGGGCTCGTAGATTCCCCTCTCCCGCATCCCCTCCATGGCTGCCAGGGGCTTGAGCTCCGACGGGGGGAATGCCTCCCGCAGGTCTGTCTCATAGGCCCTTCTCAGCGCCGGCGGGGTCATGATGTCCAAGTTCATTTCTTCAGCTCCAATGTCATAATGATGGCGTCCTCCTTGGGGTGGAAGTAGTAGCCCCGCCGCCGTCCCGCCTCCCGGTAGCCCAGGCCGTCGTAGAGGGTCCTGGCCCCCTGG
Organism: uncultured Oscillospiraceae bacterium; assembly: GCA_910588365.1. Classification (GTDB taxonomy): domain Bacteria; phylum Bacillota; class Clostridia; order Oscillospirales; family Oscillospiraceae; genus Pelethomonas. The sequence goes on from CAJUQS010000121.1 coordinate 481, forward strand.
TTGGACTCCCTGACCTCCAGTGAGATGAAGGCCAGCTCCCCGCCCTGCCGCCGGAGCTCCTGGAGCAGGGCAGTGGCTACCCCCTGCCGCCGGGCCTCCGGCCGGACGGCCACGTTGTTGATATATCCCTCGTCCAGCACCCTGCAGAGGCTGATATACCCCAGAACCAGGCCGGCGGGGTCCACTGCGGCCAGATTGACCGCGCTTTCGTTGGACACCATATCCTCCAGGGTCTTTCTGGACCAGGGATCGGAGAAACAGATCTTCTCCAGGGCCTCAATCTGTTCCAGGTGGGCAGAGGTCATAGGCACAATGGCAAACTCCATATCTCACTTGGCCTCCAGCCAGTTTTTCCCGCTGTGGGCCTCCGCCGTCAGGGGGACGGCCAGCTCGTACACCCCCTCCATCTCCTCGGTGAGCAGGGCCCGGACGGCGGCGGCCTCCTCCTCCGGGCACTCCACAATCAGCTCGTCGTGGACCTGCATGATGAGCTTCGCCTGCAAGTTCTCCCTCTGGAGCCGCGCGAAAACCTTCACCATGGCCAGCTTGATGATGTCCGCCGCCGTGCCCTGAATGGGCATGTTCAGCGCCACCCGCTCCCCGAAGGAGCGGGTATTGAAGTTGCTGGCCTTGATCTCCGGCAGGGCGCGGCGGCGGCGGAACAGCGTCTCCACATAGCCCTCCGTCCGGGCCCGCTCAATCACGCCGTCCATATACTGCTTCACGCCGGGGAAGCGCTCAAAGTAGGCGTCCATATACGCCTTCGCGTCCGCCACCGTCACCCCCAGATCCTGGCTGAGGGAGAAGGCGGAGATGCCGTAGACAATGCCGAAGTTCACTGCCTTGGCCGCCCGGCGCATCTGGGAGGTGACCTGCTCCAGGGGTACGCCGAAGACATGGGCGGCGGTGACGGTGTGGAAATCCTCCCCCGAGAGGAAGGCGTCCCGCATGGCCTTGTCGCCGGAGATGTGGGCCAGCAGCCGCAGCTCAATCTGGCTGTAGTCCGCGTCCACCAGCACCTTGCCGGGCTCCGCCGTGAACATGCGCCGCAGCTCGCTGCCCAGATCCGTGCGGGTGGGGATGTTTTGCAGGTTGGGCTCCGTGGAGCTCAGGCGCCCCGTAGCCGTGACGGTCATCTGGAAGCTGGTGCGCACCCGCCCGTCCGGGGGGATGACCTTCAAAAGCCCGTCCACATAGGTGCTCTTGAGCTTGGTGTACTGCCGGTACTCCAGCACCTCCTCCACAATGGGGTGGACGCCCCGGAGCTTGTCCAGCACGTCGGCGTTGGTGGACCAGCCGGTCTTGGTCCGCTTGCCGTGGGGCATGTGGAGATCCTCAAAGAGGACCTTGCCCAGCTGCTTGGGGGAGTTGATGTTGAACTCCCCGGCGTAGGAGTAGATCCGCTGCTCCAGCGTCTCGATGGCGGCGGTGAGGGTCCCGCCGAAGGACCGCAGGGCTCCGGCATCCACCCGGAATCCCGCCAGCTCCATCTCCGCCAGCACCCGGCACAGGGGCAGCTCCACGTTAAAATAGAGGTCCTCCACACCGGTCTCCTTCAATTTAGGCAGCATGGCCCCGTAGAGGGCGTCCACGGCGGATAAATGGCTGAGAAAGGAGGCCCAGGCCTGGGCCCGGTCCGCCAGGGGAGAGAAGGCGTCCGGGGCCAGGTACAGGGGCTTCATCAGCTCCTCCTGGTACCAGGAGGCGAAGAGCCGGGCGATGTCGTAGCTGCCCGCCGTAGCGTCCAGCAGGTAGCCCGCGAGAGCCGTGTCGAAGATAAACCCCTCCGCCGGGAGGCCGTTTTCCAGCAGGGTCCGGGTCAGGTCCTTGACGTTGTGGGACACCTTTTTGATGTCCGCCGAGAAGATGGCAGTCAGAAGCTGGTTCCAATCCCCCCGGTAGCGGCTGAAATGGAACTCGCCCGCAATAGACGAACTTTCCCCGGTGGAGCAATCCGCCGCCACACCCGCGAGATCCGGCAGTGCCAGCAGCGCCACATGGTCCGCCCGCCGGAATGCCTCCAGCATCCTCTGTGCCTGCTCCCAGGTCTCCACGACCTCCACATGGGTGATATGTTCGCGCTCCTCCTGTTCCACCGCTGCGGGGGCGGCCGCCTCGGTCAGGTCCATCTTCTCCAGCAGCTTGTTGAACTCCAGACGCAGGAAGATCTGGCGCAGCTCCGGTTTCACGGGCCGCCGCAGGTTCGCCCCCGGGTCAAAGTCCAGGGGCGCGTCGGTGACAATGGTGGCCAGATGATAGCTCATCCGGGCGCTCTCCTCCCCCTCGGCCAGCTTCTTGACCATGGCGGGCCTGGCCTCGATGTCCGGCATGGCGGCATAGAGGGCGTCGATGGTCTGGTATCTCTGCACCAGTGCCATGGCGGTCTTCTCGCCAACGCCCTTGACGCCGGGGATGTTGTCGGAGGAATCCCCCATGAGGGCCTTGAGGTCGATGATGTGGATGGGGTCGAAGCCATACGCCTCCCGGAAGGTCTCCGGGGTCATATCCTTGGTGGTGGTCTGCCCCATGCGGGTGGACACCAGCTTGACCCTGGTGCGGTCCGTCACCAGTTGTAAGCTGTCCTTGTCCCCGGTGACTGCCACGCACTCCCAGCCCGCGTCCTCGCATTTCCGGGAGATGGTGCCGATGAGATCGTCGGCCTCATACCCCGCCAGCTCGTAGCGGGGCACGTCCATGGCGTCCAGCACCTCCTTGAGAACCGGCATCTGCTGGGCCAGCTCCTCGGGCATCCCCTTGCGCTGGGCCTTGTACCCCTCGTACTCCAGGTGGCGGAAGGTGGGCTCCCGGCGGTCGAAGGTGACGCACAGCGCCTCCGGGGCCTCCTCCTCCAGCAGGCGCTGGAGGGTGGTCACAAAGCCGTAGACCGCGTTGGTGTAGAGTCCGTCCCGGGTGGTCAGGGGCCGGACGCCGTAAAAGGAGCGGTTGACAATGCTGTTGCCGTCGATCACCATCAGTTTCATGGGGATTCCTCCTGTATTTTCTGTAAAGGGCAATATTTCTCAGGTTAGATTATACCACGTTTCAGAAAGAATACAATCTCTTTCTGGCACTGGTCATAGCTCCATTTTTCAACCTGCGCCTGTTTCAGTCCGATTTTGCCGGAATTTCAAATGCCGCCCGCCCCGCCTCTGTCTGCGCGGTCCAAGTCCGCCGGGGCCGACGAAACTTTTCCTTGCGGCACCGCACATGTCGTGGTAACATAGAGGGGAAGAGGCCCCAAACAGGGAGAACAGGAGGAACAACAGATGGACAAGCAGAAATTGATGGACGCCCGGGCCTGGATCCGGGCCGAGCTGGACCGCTCGGCGGACTTCTGGCTGAAAAACGGCATGGATCGGGAGCACGGCGGCGTGTACACCTGCCTGGACCGGAAGGGCGAGGTGTACTCCACGGACAAGAGCGTATGGATGCAGGGCCGGTGCGGCTGGATCTACGCCTTCCTGTGCCATAACTACGGTGTAAGGCAGGAGTGGCTGGAGGCCAGCCGCAGCTGCCTGGACTTCATGGAGGCCCACTGCTTCAACAGCGGGGCCGGCGGGCGGATGTACTTCACCGTCACGGCGGAGGGCGCCCCCCTGCGCCAGCGGCGCTACTACTTCTCCGAGGCTTTCTGCGCCCTGGCCAACGCGGAGTACTACGGCGTCACCGGGGAGGCCGCCCGGCTGGAGCGGGCCCGGCAGTGCTATGACCTCTACTGGGACCTGAGCCGGGGCATGGCCGATCCCACGGGCCTGGGGCCCAAGACCATCCCCGAGACCCGCACGGGCCGGGCCTTCGGCATCCCCATGATCATCCTCAACGTCACCGGCGTCCTGCTCCGGGTCGATCCGGAGCGCCGCGCCCTCTACGAGGAGCGGGCCCGGCAGTGCGTGGACGACATCTTCCGCTACCATGTCAAGCCGGAGCTCAAATGCGTGCTGGAGAACGTGGCCGAGGACGGCTCCCCCCGTCTCCACTACACCGAGGGCCGCACGGTGAACCCCGGCCACGACATCGAGGGCGTGTGGTTCCTTCTGGAGCACGCCCGGCGCACCGGGGACAGGGAGCTGGTGGCCAGGGCCGCCCAGATCTTCGACTGGGCCATTGAGGCCGGCTGGGACAAGGAGTACGGCGGACTGCTGTACTTCATCGACTGCCAGGGCAAGCCCCCGGAGGCCTATGAGCACGACATGAAGCTCTGGTGGCCCCACAACGAGATCCTCATCGCCGCCATGATGCTCTACCAGGACACCGGGGAGGAGAAGTATCTGGAGTGGTTCTACAAGACACTGGACTACTGCAAGGCCCACTTCGCGGACCCGGAGTTCGGCGAGTGGTACGGCTATCTCCGCCGGGACGGCCTGCCCACCCAGCCCTCCACCAAGGGCAGCACCTTCAAGGGCCCCTTCCACATGCCCCGCAGCATGATTCTGGTGGATAAGATGATCGGCGAGATCCTTGAACGATAACGTCCATCTAACCAAGGAGGCGCGGCCATCTGGCCGCGCCTTTTTAGCGGGCGTATTCGCGCCGGCCCGGCCGGCCGCATAGAATGGAACGTGTCCCGGAGGGACACGGAGAGGAGGGGGTCCGTATGCGTGAGAGCGTCATCCGGCGTCTGAGCAACCTGCTCAGCGTCAAGAGCCTGGTGACCCTGACGCTGACGGCCGTATTCGCCTACATGGCGGCGGCCGGGACCATCAGCAAGGACTTTATGACCATCTACGCGGTGATCATCGCGTTCTATTTCGGCACCCAGAGCCGGCGGGACAAGGGTGCGGGTGAGGGAGGCAGCCATGGGGACGGCTCGTGACGTTTTGCGGATTGCCGCCGGGGAGCTGGGCAGCGCGGAGCGCCCGGCCGGCTCCAACTGTACCAAGTACGGCCAGTGGTACGGCCTGGACGGGTACAGCTGGTGCATGATCTTCGTACAGTGGTGCTTCGCCCAGGCCGGGGTCAAGCTGCCCAAGCGGACCGCCAGCTGCGGCGATCTGATGCGGGCGGCCCAGGGGGCCGGGTGCTGGATAACCTCCGGCTTTCAGCCGGGAGACGTGGTGATCTACGACTTCCCCGGCGGAGCGGCCACCGACCACTGCGGCATCGTGGAGAGCGTTGCCGGGGCGGATGTGACGGCCATCGAGGGCAACACCAGCGAGCAGGGCAGCCAGTCCAACGGCGGCATGGTCTGCCGCAAGCGGCGGGCCGGAAAGCTGATTGTGGGGGCGGTGCGCCCCGCGTTTGAGGAGAAAAAGGAGGAGACGGTGGACGCGGAGAAATTCCGGGAACTGTGGATGGCCCTGCGCCGGGAATTCCAGGAGAGCGCCGGGGGACAGTGGAGCCAGGAGGCCCGGGATTGGGCGGTGAACAGCGGCCTGATCTCCGGGAGCGGCAAACTGCCGGACGGCTCCCCCAACTATATGTGGGAGGATGTGATGACCCGGGAGCAGCTGGCCGCGGTGCTCTACCGCTTCGCTAAGCTGGCGGGCCTGACGGACGGCGGAGCCCGTCCCCAGCAGTCTGACGGCGCATAGGCTGTCCCGGGGCGGCTCCCGGCCTCTCCCGGCGGCGGGCGCGAGGAGATGTTAAACAGGTTCTAAGAAAAGAGGAACCGGCGCCGGTCAATGGCCGGCGCCGGGCTTGATCCCGGTGCTGCAGGCCGCGGGCTTGTTCTGGGAGCCCATGGCGGAGTTCTCCACACAGCCGCCGTTGGTGATGAACGCCAGGCCGTTCTCGGTGAAGTCCGCAACCCCCCGGACGCCCTCCCGCAGCAGCTCGACGCGCCTGGCCAGCTTCCTGTCCGGCTGAATACCGAACTCCGCGTTGACAGCCTTGGTGTTGGACCGGAACGCCGTGGGACGCCAGCCGGTAATATTATTTCCGCATTAAAAATTCGGAAATAATAATATGAGGGCTTGGTTCATATCTCAACGTTCCCCTTGACAAACATCCCAAAAAACGGTAGGATGCACAGTACACATAGATCGCCTCGGCTGCACGCCCTCCCCTGTGGACCGGCGTGGGCCTTTTCGTGCTTTGACCGGAGCCCGTCTCGCGCCAAAGTTTTCTTTTGATTCTTTTCTTTTTCAAAAGAAAAGAATGACTTCCGAACTGATGAGGTGACCGCCATGGAACAGCTGCTGCAAACCCTACTGCGCATCCCGGAGGCGGGGGCGCTGGCCGCCGCCGTAGAGGGCGGGGGCTGTCCCGCCGCCATCACCGGACTGGGGCCCGTCCACCGGGCCCAGATCGCGGCCGCCGTGGCGGCCGAGTCCGGCCGGCCCCTGGTGATGGTCTGCGACCACGAGGGGGAGGCCGTCCGGCTGTGCGAGGATCTGGAGGCCCTGCTGGGGTGCCGGCCCGTGAAGCTCTTTGCCCGGGAGCTGTTCGTCCGGGCGGGTACGGTGATCTCCCGCCAGTGGGAGCACAGCCGCATCGCCGCCCTCTACGAGCTCAGCGCGGAGCGGTGCCGGGCGGTGGTCTGCACCGCCGAGGGGCTGCTGCAAAAGACCAGCCCCGTGGAGCGGCTGCGGGAGGCGGCCATCACGCTGGAGGTGGGCGCGCGCTTTGATCTGGGGGATCTGCCCCGCCGGCTGGTGGACGCCGGGTACAGCCGGACCGCCCAGGTGGAGGGCGTGGGCCAGTTCGCCCTGCGGGGCGGCATCCTGGACGTATACTCCCCCCTCATGGACGCGCCGGTGCGGTGTGAGTTCTTTGACGACGAGATCGACTCCCTGGGCGCCTTTGACACCGTCACCCAGCGGCGGACCAAGAACCTCCCCTCCGCCCTGCTGCTGCCCGCGGCGGAGCTTCTGCCGGGGGCGGAGCCGGCCAGCGTGTTCGACTACCTGCCCCCGGACGCCCTGGTCTGCGTGGGCGAGACGGGACGGGTGGGCGAGCGGGTGAAAAACGTGCTCTGGCAGGCCCGGGAGGACACGGAGTCCCTGCTGGCCGCCGGGGAGAAGGACGGGGATCTGGTGCGTCTGCTGATGACCCAGGGCGAGTGGCTTGAGCGCCTGGGGGCGTTCCCCGTGTGCATGATGGAGTCCCTGCCCACCTCCCGCTACCCCCTGAACCCGCGGACCCTCCTCTCCTTCAGCGCCAAGCAGCTGAGCGCCTACGGCGGCAGCATCGAGTCCGCCGCCGGGGATCTGGAGCACTACCGGGACGCTGAATTCGCGGTGCTGCTGCTGTGCGGGAACCCCACCCGCGCGAAAAACCTCCAGCGGATGCTGCGGGAGCGGGGGCTCACGGCGGCGCTGGACTTCGACTGCCGGACCATGCCCGGCCGCGGGGAGCTGCGCATCGCGGTGGGCGCCCTCTCCGCCGGCGCGGAGTACCCCCAGCTGGGGCTGGCGGTGCTCACCGAAGGGCAGCTCACCGCCTCCAGCGCCGGAAAGAAAGCACCTGTCAGAAGCGCCAGGAAGGACAGCCGCCAGAAGCTCCTCAGCTATACCGATCTCACCCCCGGCGATCTGGTGGTCCACACCCACCACGGCATCGGCCGCTTTGAGGGCATCCGCAAGATGCCTGTGGACGGGGTGGAGAAGGACTATATCAAGCTCGCCTACGCCGGGGGGGACAGCCTCTATGTCCCCGCCACCCAGTTGGATCTGATCTCCAAATACATCGGGGGCGGCGGCATCTCCGCCGACGGCGAGCCCCGCCCGGCCAAGCTCAACAAGCTGGGAGGCAGCGACTGGTCCAAGCAGAAGTCCAGGGCCAAGGCCGCGGCCAAGGATCTGGCCAAGGGCCTCATCGCCCTGTACGCCGAGCGGCAGCGCCGGCCGGGCTTCGCCTTCTCCCCGGACTCCCCCTGGCAGACGGAGTTCGAGGAGGCCTTCGACTACGCGGAGACGGACGACCAGCTGCGGTGCATCGCGGACATCAAAAAGGACATGGAGCGGCCCGTGCCCATGGACCGCCTGCTCTGCGGCGACGTGGGCTACGGCAAGACGGAGGTGGCACTGCGGGCCGTGATGAAGTGCATCCTGGACGGCAAGCAGGCCGCCATTCTGGTCCCCACCACCGTCCTGGCCCAGCAGCACTTCTCCACCGCTGTCAGCCGCTTCCGCTCCTTTCCGGTGAGCATCCGGGTTTTGAGCCGCTTCCAGACCCCCGGCCAGGTCCGCCAGATCCTCGCCGATCTGGGGGCGGGAAAGGTGGATGTGCTCATCGGCACCCACAAGCTGCTGCAAAAGGATATCCGGTTCAAGGACCTGGGGCTGCTGGTGGTGGACGAGGAGCAGCGCTTCGGCGTGACCCACAAGGAGAAGCTCAAGGAGATCAGCCGTCAGGTGGACGTGCTCACCCTCTCCGCCACCCCCATCCCCCGCACGCTCAACATGGCGCTCTCGGGACTGCGGGACATGTCCACCCTGGAGGAGCCGCCCCACAACCGCCAGCCGGTGCAGACCTACGTGGTGGAGCACGACTGGGCCATGCTGGGCGACGCCCTGCGCCGGGAGATCGACCGGGGCGGCCAGGCCTACTACCTCCACAACCGGGTGGAGACCATCGATCTGACCGCCGCCCGCATCCAGAAGCTGGTGGGGGAGGACGTGAAGGTGGTGGTGGGCCACGGGAAGATGAACGAGCAGCAGCTCTCCGGCGTGATGCAGCAGATGGTGGAGGGCTCGGCCCAGATCCTGGTGTGCACCACCATCATTGAGACAGGCATCGACATCGCCAATGTCAACACCCTGGTCATCGAGGACGCGGACAAAATGGGCCTCGCCCAGCTCCACCAGATCCGGGGCCGCATCGGCCGCAGCGCCCGCCGGGCCTACGCCTATATGACCTACCGGCCGGGGAAGGTGCTCAGCGAGGTGGCCAGCAAGCGCCTGACCGCCATCCGGGAGTTCGTGGAATTCGGCTCCGGGTTCAAGATCGCCATGCGAGATCTGGAGATCCGGGGGGCCGGGAACCTGCTGGGCCCCGAGCAGTCGGGGTACATGATGAGCGTTGGCTACGACATGTACCTCCAGCTGCTGGAGGACGCGGTGCTGGAGGAGCGGGGGGAGAAAAAGCGGGTGGTCAGCGAGTGCGCCGCGGACCTCACGGTCTCCGCCAACATCCCGGACCGGTACGTCCCCGACTCCGGCCAGCGGATGGACCTCTACCGCCGCATCGCCGCCATCCGCAGCCAGGAGGACGCGGCGGATCTCCTGGATGAGCTCATGGACCGCTACGGCGACCCGCCCAAATCCGTCTACGCCCTGCTGGACGTGGCCATGCTCCGCGCCGCCGCCGCCAAGGCCGGCATCTCCGACATCTCCCAGCGGGGGGATAAGCTGCGCTTCGTCATCGCCGACTTTGACACGGAGGCCATCGTGGCCCTGTGCGCCAGCCCCAAGTACCGCCGCCGCCTGTCGGTGAACGCCGGGGAGGTGCCGGCTATCACCCTGGTTCTGACGCCCAAGGACCAGGTGCTGGAGACGGCCCTGACACTGGTGGAGGACCTGCGCCTGGCCGCCGGTGGCCGGGAGGGCGCGGCGGACGTGGTAAAAAGCTCCGATACTCAAACCGATAAATAAGGAGGAAAAACGACGAAAAAGAGACGACTTTTGTTCATCCTTGCTGCGGTACTCCTGCTGACTGGCAGGCGGCGAGGTGATCGACAAGTGGGAGATGTCCGGGACGTAATTTCCGTGAAAACAGCAGCGATAGCCTTTTCCCGGCTATCGCTGCTGTTTTGCGGTATGCTGTCGTCAACGCGTCAGGCTCTTATCCTGAAATTGTTACGAAACGTCTGCCCGCGCAATCGAAATACTGCCCTTTACATTTCCCAGAGCACCGTCTGTGGCCTGGAGGTACAGCTGGTAGGTTCCGGGCTTTGCCGGAGGACCGATGGTAAATTCCGCAGCGCATTTCAGCGGTTCTCCCGGCTGCCGCAGGTTATGCACAGACCAATAGACCACATCTTTCTGCCCATCCTTAGCGAAAAAGACCTTCATTCTATTTCCTGTTTTCGCTGAAATGTCGTACAAAATATCGTCCCCCTCGGACAATGTATATTTCCCCAGGAAGATCGTTTCTCCTGCCGCTACAGTCTTGAAATCAACAGGGATCAGCTCCACATCAGTCGTATCATCCGGGTCATCCCATATCCCCCAACAGCTCAGCCGCTTCCGCCTCGGTCATATAGGCGGCGCCTGTGATATCGTCGTTCGTGTCCCGGGTGATTTTAATATTGACGGTTCCCTTCGGGTTCATATTCAGCGTATAAAAGGAGCCATCCCTCCGGATGTCCAGAAAGATATTGACCAACTGTCCTTGATAATAATAGGTCTTTTCATCCACCATTGTGACGCCTGCCGCCTCATATTCCGCCATCTGCGCCTCGGCCCACTCCTTTTCCTGTTTCTCTTTCAGCTCGTTAAATTCGTCGTCCCGGTTCAGCTTATTATAGAGCATGGATTGGAACGCCCAGTTTCCATCTTCCAAAGCGCGATCCAGCCAAAGCTCCAGCTCCGCCTCGTCCATGCAGTCCGTCAAGATGGAGAAAAACGCCATTTCTTCATCGGTATACGCTTTTTCTGCGAAGCCGGTAAGCAGAGCGGAATTTGCGTCAAGCCGGCGCACGGCGACGGAGAAAAATGCAAAGTCCCCATCCGCATAGATTCTTTCAAGCCATTTCTTTTGCGTTTTTTCATCCAGCCGGGGGAAAGTGATTTCAAACATAGGCAAACTGCCGGCTTTATAATACCGCTCTATCTCTGAAGAATTATCCTTAATGCTCACGGCTGCTTCTTTGGGATAGACAAAATTATCATAGGAACGGCTCCCTTGTCCAATCGCAAGGACTGCTCCAACCGACTTATTAGCGGCATTTTTTCCCGCACTCGCGATGTCATAGTCCCGCAGGGTAATGTTGTAAATATGTGCTTTTTTCGCAACCCCAAACAGTCCTATAATCTCTGCGTCCGGGTCGGTCATGGTGAGGCCCGTGATCTCAAAGCCGTTTCCGTTATAGGTTCCTGTAAAAGGGGCATCCCATGTTCCGATGGGAACCCAGTCACCTGCGGACAAGGAAATATCCGCTTGCTGCATATAATTCAGGTTCATGCCGTACTTGCCTGTGCCAATCGCTCTGAGCTGGGCTTCATTGCAAACTAAATAATATGATGTTCCCTTAAAATCCAATGTTTCCATTTCTGACGAATTGTCTGCTGTTTGCGAATTATCAAACAGCGGCGGTACGGATTTTTCTGTATTTATCGAATTTGGCACATCCGCAGCGGCGGCAGTAGGATAAATCCCGATGAAAGCTGCACTAAAAACAATACATAACGTCAGCATACCAGTCAAAAGCTGAATTGCTTTTGATTTTTTCTTAAATTTCATAATCGCACCTAACCTTTCTTTTAGCAGTTCTTTATTTTCGCTTAAAGTAACGGCGCCAAG
>CAJUQS010000122.1 GCA_910588365.1 uncultured Oscillospiraceae bacterium
CGGCACATCTCCCGGTAGGGGATGGTCTGCTGGGCGGTGCGGGGGATTTTGCCGTCCCGCTTGGCCTTCTGGACGGAAGCGGACAGCCGCCGCTTCTGGCGGCTGGTGAGCTTGGCGTCCGGGGTCAGGCGGATGGTGTCCCGCAGGTCGGCCTTATCTTTTTTGTGCTGTCTTTTTGCCGCTTGCAGATTTTTTACTTGCTTTTCCTGCTTTTTTTGCAATCGCGTGTACCTCCTTTTCATGATGATTCAGCCGCTCCATAGCGGCGTAGAGATTGTCGGTCTGGTAGGGACGGACCTTGGGGGCGAGGAACTGCGCCCGGATGAAGTGGCCCAGCACCTTCTCTAAGGGCTGGCCGTCCTTTTCGTAGATGCCGAACAGGAAGAAGGGCAGCATAAGGCCGATCATCAGCAGAGCCGCCGCCTCGTTGCCGAGACTGTTCCGGGTGAGCATATAGGCGGGTACGCCAATCAGACCGCCCGCACCGAAGCAAATGAGCTGGCGTGCGGTCAGGTTGAACGCAACCTTCGTCTTTACTTTGGCGAGGTCCTTCGGGACAGGGACAAAGGGCATGGTTACACCTCCTTTCGCAGCACATCCCGGATGCCCTGCATGATGTAGGCCACACACGGGACGGCGACGCTGTTGCCCAACATAGAATAACGCTTGGTATCGCTGATAGGCTTACCATCGTGGCCGTACTCCGTCCAAAAATCCGGGAACCCCATCAACCTCTCAGCTTCAAGGGGGGTCAGCCGCCGCACACAAAAGCTGATACGGACCGGATTCTGATAGTTCAGCGAATAACCTCCCGATTTGGTTTTTGCCTGCAATGTGCCGCTGATTTCTTCCGTCTCCCGGAGATTACGGCAATCCACCGCACTGACAAACACACTGCTTTGCTGGTTTGCGAGTAAGGTCGGAGCCGTTTCTTCCTGGTAGCCCACACTTCCTGACGCGCTCCCAGCCTTATGCCGGAATCCGGCGCTGGTGACGCAGAAGTCCAGTTCACTCCCCATCCCGGCGGGACGGGAGAGGCCAGCGCCGGAGGCGCACAGTGTTCCGGCAATCTGCGGATGCACCAGGAGGGGCCGCTCATGGGCCGCGGTCAGGGTGGGGGATTGATTGTCCAGAATACCAGCATTGGCCTGCCCGGTTCCCATGCACAGCGCGCTGGCAATGACTGGCAGATTGCCGTGGGTCTGGCTGCGGAGGGTGGGGGAAATGCCGGACCGCTCCACCGTCATGGAATCGCCGCCCTGGTCGTTCAGGACCTCGACAATCCCGCCTGCTGCATCAGGGCTGTTTTCAGCAAAGGCGGTAAGTCCTTGCCGCGGCGTTCCGCCCGCCTCAAAATACCCGCGCAGGCTTTTGGGGACAAACAGTATTTCTCCGGCGCTTTTTCCTCTAAAATCTGCGACAAGAAACAGGCGCCTGCGCCGCTGTGCTGTTCCGAAATGTTGGGCGTCGTACACGCACCAAGCGAGATCAACGCCTCGGCCTCGCGCCATTCCGGCGTTTGCCCACTTTCCAGATCGAGGCATTGAAACCTTACTCTTTGTGAACGCCGCAAGCACGGCCTGATAGTCACGTCCAG
>CAJUQS010000123.1 GCA_910588365.1 uncultured Oscillospiraceae bacterium
CCGCGTAGGGCCTGGCGGCAGCGGCGGCGTCAGCGATCTGCTTGGCGCTGTTGGCGGTGGCAACGGCACTGTCGGCCCTGCCTACTGCTGTGGTGAGGCCGTTTTCGATGGAGCTGTTCATGGCGTTGAAATCATCCATCATGATCCGGTCCTCCTTGACCCACTGGGGCAGACGGTAGTTTTTCGTGTAGTTCATACTGTGTTCTCCTTCTGAAATGATTTCGTGACGGCGCAGATCGGACAACGGCGCATTGATCGCCGCGTCCGATTTTTTTTGCAAGCAAAAAACCGTTACACATAGGTGTGTAACGGGGGGAAAGTTGTATGTTATTGTGCAACGTCAAGGTGTACAAAAAATTTTGCGTTTTCTGGGAACATTTCCATGGGCCGTGCGTCAAAATAGCAGAACACCCCAAAAAACATCGGGAGGAGACGCGTATGAAACGATATTTCAGTTTATTCCTGTCAGCCCTGCTTCTGCTGACCCTGGGCACGCCGGCCCTGGCGGCGGAGGCGAAGACGGACCAGCGGCTGGCCCAGGCGGCCGCCATGGCCAAAAAGAGCCTCGGCATCGGGGACGATTATGAGACATTCCACGGCGAGCTCTGGGAGAACGAGCTCGCCCCCGTGTGGAGCATGAACTGGGAGCGGGAGGAGGACAGCATCCATGTCACCGCCACCGGCAGCGGCAAGGTGCTCAGCTACAACCTCTCCGAGAATACCGGCAGCACCGCGGGGACCTTCCCCCCGGCCTTTCCCGCCCTCACACCGGAGCAGGTCCGCGCCCGCGGGGAGGCGTTTCTGAAGAAGGTGCTGGAGGCACCCCTGGAGACCGCCGTCTTCTCCGAGGACAGCTACAGCCGGCTTGACAGCGGAACCTGCCGCTTCAGCGGCCGGATCCTGCTGGGCGGCCTGCCCTCCCCCCTGAGCTTTTCTCTGACCGTACGCTCCAGCGACGGGGCGGTCATCCGCTTCAGCCGCGACAGCCTGGAGGGCAGCGTCATTGGCGGCGTACCCTCCGCCTCCCCCGCCGCCGGGCAGGAGTCCGCCGGCGGACTCCTGCGGGACACCCTGGCTCTGCGGCTGGAGTACGTCCTGGACGAGGAGGGGAAGACGGCCTCCCTGCGCTATCTCCCCGAGGCCGGGGACGACTATTTTGTGGACGCCCAGACCGGCAAGCTGGTGAATCTGTCGGAGCTCTACGCCCAGGCCCAGAAGCGGGCGCAGAACAGCGCCGGCGGGCTGGCGGAGTCCGCCGCCGATGACGCCGCCCCGGCTGCGGCCCAGGAGACCGGCGCCGGGCTGACCCAGGCCGAGCTGGAGGGCGTCGCCAAGCTGGAGGGCGTACTGTCCAAGGATGCGCTGGACAAGAAGGTGCGGGAGACTGCCGCCTTGGGGCTGGGCAAGTACACGCTGGCCTCCGCCTCCTACTCCCTGGATCAGGAGAGCGGCGATGTGACCGCCCGGCTGGCCTACACCCGCAAGGACGGCAACGGCGTCTGGCGGCGGAACGTCACCTGTGACGCCCGGAGTGCCGCCCTGCTGTCGGTGTCCTCCTACGCGCCGTATACGGAGAAGCGG
>CAJUQS010000124.1 GCA_910588365.1 uncultured Oscillospiraceae bacterium
ATTGCGCAGCTTGCCCACGGCCTTCACCACCTGGGCCGGCTCATCACCGTCCCGGACGGCCAGGCCCGCCGAGTCATAGCCCCGGTATTCCAGCTTGGCCAGCCCGTCCAGCAAAATGGGGGCGGCCCGCCGCCGCCCGGTAAAGCCTACGATTCCGCACATGACATGTACTCCCCCCGTCGAAGCTGTTGTGCTCTATTATATTCCCATCGCGTTCCGCTGTCAATTGGTTCGCCTTCAAAACTGCAAGATTAAAATATTAAACTTGCATATAAAGGTGTTGCTGTTGTGCCATATCCTTGTAATACGCAATAAAATATATTTAGATTGCAAATATTGTCTTGACTTTCATGCTTCTACCGGCTATACTGGCCGTAGTTCAGGCGTGAACAATGGCGTTCCGCCCCGGAAGGGGGAGGAGCGCCGATTTCTATTTTGCGGGGAAACAGAAAGGGGATCTTATTTATGGGCTGCAGCAGAGAGGATATCATTCGAATGGTGAAAGAGGAGGATGTAAAATTCATCCGAATGCAGTTCACCGACATCTTTGGCCAGCTGAAAAACGTGGCCATCACCGCCTCCCAGATCGAGAAGGCCGTGGACAACCAGATCATGATCGACGGCTCCTCCATCGAGGGGTTTGTCCGCATCAACGAGTCGGACCAGTACCTCCACCCCGACCTGGACAGCTTTGTCATCTTCCCCTGGCGGCCCCAGCACGGCAAGGTGGCCCGGCTCATCTGCGACGTGTACAACCCGGACGGCACTCCCTTTGTGGGCGACCCCCGGGGGGTGCTGGAGCGGGTGCTGGAGAAAGCGAAGGCCATGGGCTACGATACCTTCAACGTGGGCCCCGAGGCGGAGTTCTTCCTGTTCCAGACCGATGAGGAGGGCAAGCCCACCACCCGCACCAACGATGAGGCGGGCTATTTCGACCTGGGCCCCCTGGATCATGGGGAGTCCACCCGGCGGGAGATCTGCCTGGCGCTGGAGGAGATGGGCTATGAGATCGAGGCCAGCCACCACGAGGTGGCCCAGGGCCAGCACGAGATCGACTTCAAGTACGCCCCCGCCCTCCAGTGCGCCGACAAGATCATGACCTTCAAGCTGGCGGTGAAGACCCTGGCTCAGAAAAACGGACTCCACGCCACCTTCATGCCCAAGCCCATCTTCGGCATCAACGGCTCGGGAATGCACACCAACATGTCCCTGTTCCGGGACGGGAAAAACGTGTTCTTCGATGAGAACGGTCCCAAGGGCCTGTCCAGGGAGGCGTATGCTTTCATCGCGGGGATACTGGCCCACATGAAGGGCATGGCCGCCGTCACCAACCCCCTGGTCAACTCCTACAAACGGCTGGTCCCCGGCTACGAGGCTCCCTGCTATCTGGCCTGGTCCGCCTCCAACCGTTCCGCCCTCATCCGCATCCCCGCCGCCCGGGGACAGGCCACCCGGGTGGAGCTGCGCTGCCCCGACCCGGCCTGCAACCCCTACCTGTCTTTGGCCGTCTGCCTGGCGGCAGGGCTGGACGGCATCGAGAAGGGGATGACTCCGCCGGAGGAGGTCACCGAGAACATCTTCGCCATGTCCCCGGTCGTTCGGAAACGCCACGGTATCGAGGCCCTGCCCGGCTCCCTGGAGGAGGCCCTCCTCGCCATGAAGAAGGACAAGCTGGTGATGGATACCCTGGGCCAGCACGTTTCCAGCCAGTACATCGCCGGAAAAGAGGCGGAGTGGGACGAGTACCGCACCCGCGTTTCCAGCTGGGAGCGGGACAAATACATGATGAACTACTGAATCTCCCGGAAGCGAGGTGAGGGCCATGCGGCAGATCGTGGTGGCCTTTGAGCGCCAGTCCAACTGCGACCGGCTCCGGGAGGCGCTGGAGAGCACCGGAGAATTTTCCTGCCTCACCTGCCGCAGCGCCGCCCAGGTGAAGCGGACGGTGGCCAAGCTGCGGCTGGACCTGGTGGTGTGCGGCTTCAAGCTGACGGACGAAAGCTGTGAGACGCTGTATTTCGACCTGCCCCAGCGGTGCGCCATGCTGATGGTGGCCCCCCAGGCCCAACTGGAGCTGTGCGCCGCGCCGGGCATATTCAAGCTGCCTGCCCCGGTGGGCCGGGGGTCGCTGCTGGCCTCGGTGCGGATGCTGGCCCAGCTGGCTCAGACCAGTCAGGCCCCCGCCCGGCGCAGCCAGGAGGAAAAGGAGCTGGTGGCGCGGGCCAAAACATTGCTGATGGAACAGGACGGCATGACGGAAGCGGAGGCTCACCGGTGGCTCCAAAAGCGGAGCATGGACCACGGCGCGCGGCTGGCGGACACCGCCCGGCAGGTGCTGGAGAAATTTTGACCGGGCAGAGACGCCTGACAGAACGGGACGGCGCTCATTGGGCGGCCGTCCCGTTGACTTCATATGACCCCGAAAAGAGGTTTTCGCTATGAGACAAAAGGAAACGGGGCCCGCGGCCCCCCTGTACGACCCCCGGTTCGAGCACGACGCCTGCGGCATTGGAGCCGTTGTGGACATCAAGGGCAGAAAGACCCATCAGACGGTGGACGACGCGCTGAAGATCGTGGAAAAGCTGGAGCACCGGGCGGGAAAGGACGCCGCAGGCGAGACCGGCGACGGCGTGGGTATTTTGCTGCAGATCTCCCACGGCTTCTTCTCCAAAGCGGCGGCGGAGCTGGGCTTTGAGCTGGGGGGCGAACGGGACTACGGGGTGGGGATGTTCTTCTTCCCCCAGGACGACCTGCGCCGGAATCAGGCCATGAAGATGTTCCAGCTCATCGCAGAGCGGGAGGGGATGGAGTTCATCGGCTGGCGGGAGGCGCCGGTATGCCCCCAGGTGCTGGGACGGAAGGCGCGGGATAAAATGCCCCGGATCGTCCAGGGCTTCGTCCGCCGCCCGGAACGGCTGGCAAAGGGGCTGGAATTCGACCGCCGCCTCTATATCGCCCGGCGGGAGTTTGAGCAGTCCAGCGGCGACACCTATGTGGCCTCCCTGTCCAGCAGGACCATCGTGTATAAGGGGATGTTCCTGGTGGGCCAGCTGCGGCAGTTCTACCTGGATCTGCAGGATGAGGACTATACCTCCGCCATCGCCCTGGTCCATTCCCGGTTCTCCACCAACACCGATCCCTCCTGGGAGCGGGCCCACCCCAACCGGCTCATCGCCCACAATGGGGAGATCAGCACCATTCGGGGCAACGCGGACCGGATGCTGGCCCGGGAGGAGACCATGTCCTCCCCGGCGTGGGAGGGGGAGCTGGACAAGGTGTTCCCAGTGGTGGACGCCAGGGGCTCGGACTCCGCCATGCTGGACAACACCCTGGAATTTCTGGTGATGAGCGGCATGGAGCTGCCCTTGGCGGTGATGGTGTGCGTCCCGGAGCCCTGGATGAACGACCCCAATCTCTCCCGTGCCCGCCGGGACCTGTACCAATACTACGCCGCCATGATGGAGCCCTGGGACGGCCCCGCCGCCATCCTGTTCTCCGACGGCGACCAGGTGGGCGCGGTGCTGGACCGCAACGGCCTGCGCCCCGCCCGGTATTACCTCACCGACGACGGCCGGCTCATCCTGTCCTCCGAGGTTGGGGTGCTGGACATCGACCCTGCCCATATCCTGAAGAGATCCCGGCTGGAGCCGGGGAAAATGCTGCTGGCGGACACGGTCCAGGGCCGCGTCATCGGTGACGAGGAGCTCAAGGAGGGCTGCGCCGCCCGCAGCCCCTACGGCGAATGGCTGGACCGGGAGCTGCTCCAGCTGAAGGACCTGGCCATTCCCAACCACCGGGTGGAGACCTGCCCGCCGGAACGGCTGGCACAGGTGCAGAAGGCGTTCGGCTACACCTGGGAGGATGTCAAGGACGCCATCCTGCCCATGGCCCGGACAGGGGCGGAACCCACCGCCGCCATGGGGGCGGATATTCCCCTGGCGGTGCTGGACCGCCGGGACCGGCCGCTGTTCGACTATTTCTGCCAGCGCTTCGCCCAGGTGACCAACCCGCCCATCGACGCCATCCGGGAGGAGATCGTCACCGACACCGCGGTATACGTGGGGGATGACGGCAATCTGCTGGAGGAGCGGGCTGAAAACTGCCGGGTGCTCCAGATCCACAACCCCATCCTCACCTCGGTGGATATGCTGAAGATCAAACACATGGACCGGCCCGGCTTCCGCGTGGAGACGGTGTCCCTGCTGTATTTCAAAAATATGCCCCTGAAGCGGGCGCTGGACCAGATGAAGCTGTCCGCCGACCGGGCCTATCGCGGCGGGGCCAATATCATCATCCTGTCCGACCGGGGGGTGGACGAAAACCACGCGGCCATCCCCTCTCTGCTGGCGGTGTCCGCCCTGGAGCAGCATCTGGTGCGCACCCGAAAGCGCACGGCGGTGTCCGTCATCCTGGAGTCCGGCGAGCCCCGGGACGTGCATCACTTTGCCGCCCTACTGGGCTACGGGGCCCGGGCGGTCAACCCCTATCTGGCCCAGGAGACCATCGGCCGGCTCATCGACGAGGGGATGCTGGACAAGGACTTCGGGGCGGCGGTGGACGATTACAACAAAGCCATCCTGAGAGGTATCGTAAAGATCGCCTCCAAAATGGGCGTGTCTACCCTCCAGTCCTACCAGTCCGCCCAGCTCTTCGAGGCGGTGGGCATCGCCAAAGACGTGGTGGACGAATACTTTACCAACACCGTCTCCCGCATTGGCGGCATCGGCCTGGAGGAGATCGAGGCCATGGTGGACCGAAACCACAGCCGGGCCTTCGACCCCTTGGGGCTTGATGTGGACCTTACTTTGGACTCGGCGGGGACCCACAAGGCCCGCTCGGGACAGGAGGACCATAGGTACAGCCCCCAGGCCATCCACCTGCTCCAGCAGGCCGCCCGCACCGGGGACTATGGCCTGTTCAAGCAGTACAGCGCCCTGGTGGACGATGAGAACTCCCCCCACACCCTCCGGGGGCTGATGGAGATGAAATACGCGGACACCCCTATCCCATTGGACGAGGTGGAGAGTGTGGAGTCCATCGTCAAGCGGTTCAAGACCGGGGCCATGAGCTACGGCTCCATCTCCCAGGAGGCCCACGAGTGTCTGGCCCAGGCCATGAATCTGCTGGGGGGCAGGTCCAACTCCGGCGAGGGGGGCGAGCTGCCCGAGCGGCTGCGAAACGGCCTCCGCTGCTCCGCCATCAAGCAGGTGGCGTCGGGCCGGTTCGGGGTCACCAGCGAGTACCTGGTGAGTGCCCAGGAGCTCCAGATCAAAATGGCCCAGGGGGCCAAGCCCGGCGAGGGCGGCCACCTGCCTGGAAAGAAGGTGTACCCCTGGATCGCCAAGACCCGCTGCTCCACCCCCGGCGTGCCGCTGATCTCCCCGCCGCCCCACCATGACATCTACTCCATTGAGGACCTGGCTCAGCTCATCTACGACCTGAAAAACGCCAACCGCAGCGCCCGCATCTCCGTCAAGCTGGTGAGCGAGGCGGGCGTGGGCACCGTGGCGGCGGGGGTGGCCAAGGCCGGGGCCCAGGTGGTGCTCATCTCCGGCTGGGACGGGGGCACCGGGGCCGCACCCCGGACCTCCATCCACCACGCGGGCCTGCCCTGGGAGCTGGGGCTGGCGGAGACCCACCAGACCCTCATCCAAAACGGGCTCCGCTCCCGGGTGGTGCTGGAGACCGACGGAAAGCTGATGACGGGCCGGGACACAGCCATCGCCTGTATGCTGGGGGCGGAGGAGTTCGGCTTTGCCACCGCGCCGCTGGTGACCCTGGGCTGCGTTATGATGCGGGTGTGCAATCTGGACACCTGCCCCGTGGGGGTGGCGACCCAGAACCCCGAACTGCGGAAACGGTTCAAGGGAAAGCCGGAATATGTGGTCAATTTCATGCGTTTCATCGCCCAGGAGCTGCGGGAGCACATGGCGAAGCTGGGTGTGCGCACCGTGGAGGAGCTGGTGGGCCGCACCGACCTGCTGAAACAGCGGGAACGCGCGGTGAACGGCCGGGCCGCCGCGGTGGACCTGTCCGCCGTTCTGGGCAGCCCTTACATCGGGGAGGGATATAAAACCCATTTCGACCCCGCTGACAGGTATGATTTCAAGCTGGAAGAGACGGTGGACCAGTCCGTGCTGCTGGCCAAGCTGGGAAACGCGCTGAAAAAGGGCCGGAAATGCCAGATCTCCCTGCCCGTCACCTCCACCCACCGGGCGGTGGGCACCCTGTTCGGCTCGGAGATCACCCGCCTCCACGGCGGCGGGCTGGAGGAGGACGCCGTCACGGTCCGCTGTACCGGCGGCGGGGGCCAGTCCTTCGGCGCGTTCATTCCCAGGGGGCTGGCCCTGGAGCTGGAAGGGGACGCCAACGACTATTTCGGCAAGGGGCTGTCCGGCGGCAAGCTGGCGGTGTACCCGCCCAAGACAGCGGCATTCAAGGCGGATGAGAACATCATCATCGGCAATGTGGCCCTGTATGGCGCCACCTCCGGAAAAGCCTTTATCGCGGGCCGGGCCGGAGAGCGGTTCTGTGTGCGCAATTCCGGAGCGGCGGCTGTGGTGGAGGGCGTGGGCGACCACGGCTGCGAATACATGACCGGGGGCCG
>CAJUQS010000125.1 GCA_910588365.1 uncultured Oscillospiraceae bacterium
CGGTCGAAGCGGGTTCCAGAAACGCCGTCATCCGTGAAGTGCTTGAAACGGAGATACCCATTCCGGCGGGCGAAGTCCTCCAGCATGATTTTTTGATTTTGGATTGAAAAACTCTCCCCATTTAATTCGTCGTCGCGGCTGAGGCGTTCATAGAGCAACGCAATCTTGGTTTTTGCCATAGCACAGACCTCCTCAAAATGAAATATGCTTTAAGCTGTCCTCGCATATCACCGAAAAATCAGTGAATTAACAAGTCGCTTAGAGCATATATCACCCGCCGCCAAGCGATATTTTGCATATTGCCGGACGGCAAAGTGGTTGGGGTCCCGTTCCGCCAGCTCGTCAAACATCAGATCCACGGGGTTCTTAAATTCCTCATCGTCCTCCCGGACCTCCATCGCATTGATGAACTCAATGAGGGTGGAGAAGTTTTGCTCCTCCTTCGGGGCCTCGTAGTAGATGTAGCCGATCAGGGCGGTGTAAAGAAGGGTTTCTGCCTTGACCCAAAAATCGTCACCGCCCTTGCCCTCCCCCTTGGTGTTGGCAATCAGGGTCGTCACCAGCTTCAAGATGTCCTTCTCGCTGTGCAAATAGGCGAAAGGGTTGTAGTGCATGGACTTCTTGAAATTGATGGTGTTCAGAATTTTGATTCTATACCCATTGCGCTGGAGCAATTTCCCGGTGTCGATTACGATGTCCCCTTTTGGGTCGGTTACAACATACGAAACTGGATAATTTTGGGAGGTGCATTGCATCAGGTTCGGCTTCAGAAAAAAGCGGGTCTTGCCGCTGCCGGAGCCGCCGATGACCAGCACATTTTTGTTCCGGGCGGTCTTGGGGTCCTTGGGACGGCTGTTCATAGTGAGCCGTTCCGTCTGCGTCAGGATAATGTTGTCCTCAAACTTGGGCGCGATATAAGGGGCAATATCTTGGGAACTGCCCCAACGGGCGGTCCCGTATTCCATGCCGTGGCGGTACTTCTTGGCGTTCTTGCCCTTCATGTAGACCGCCAGCCGGAGGGCCGCGCCGCACAGCAGCCCCACCACCAGATCGGCGGGGTGGAAGCTGGGCAGGGCGGACTGGAACGCGGCGGAAAAGCCGTCCATGATGTGCAGCAGCTTCTCGGAAGCGTCCGCTCCTGCCGCCAGCCGCCACGCCTGCCCCAGCTTGGTGGCATACAGGCCGAGGAACACATAGGGCAGATTCAGCAGCACCAGCTTTTTCACGTTGATCTGCTTCACCGTTCCAGCTCCCTCCGTTTCTCCCGGTCGACAACGGTATTCTTCACCAGCTCCTTAAAGTGGGCCAGCCGTTGCAGCACCGAGGGCCGGGAAGCCTTTTTGATCTTCTTTCCAACGTACTCATTGAACGCGGAGGTCAGCGCGTCCGCGTCCCGGCTCTTGAAGAAAATCAGAAACTTGGGCGGATTGCTGCTCCGGTCCCGCTTGATAGCGTAGTCTACGCCATATTTCCGGGCGATACGGTCAAACTGCTGGATGGAGGGGTCGGTCAGCTCAATGTTGGACACACCCTGATTCTGCCCAATCAGCTGCTTCACGGTCTGCCTGCCGTGGGGAACCACAGGGGTGTCCCGCTTCTGCTGCTTCTGGTGCTTGACCTCCTTCCGGTGGGCCATGTACTTGGCGATAGCCGCTTTGAACATCCGCCCGGTGAACTTGCTGCCGTTGACCATCAGCGTCAGCGTTCTGTTCTCCACTTCCTCCTGCATGGGCCGTCACCTCCCCTGGAGCTTGACGGCGAGGATGCCGTCCAGGGTGGTGGCGGTGATCCGCAGGCGCTGGGCGGTGGCGATGTCGTTTTTCACTGTCTCGTCCACGGTCCGCCCGCAGACCACCAGGACGCGGGAGCGCCGGAGGTAGTCCCGCGCCATGTCGATGCCGTCCTTATGCTCCTGGGGGACCGCATCCTGGAGGAATCGGGCGGTGAGCAGGATGGGACAGATGGGGGAATAGCCAGCCTCGTACACCTGACGGCAGTACCGGGCGGCGTTCTCTGCATTTTCGTACTCGTTGCCGCTCCAGGCGGCGGTGATGTAAGCAAGGGGTCGCTTCATGGGAAGCTCCTTTCTCCCGTGTTCGGGTCAAGAAAAAGACGGCTATCCGCCGCCGTAGAGGTCGTGGTTGACCAGCATCGTGTAGTGGTTGTCCGTGGTGGCTGGGGCGTTGAACAGCGCAGCCAGCAGATAGGCCCTGGTGTTCCAGACGCGGGTGGTGTTTTCCCGGATGCCGTCCAGCACCTTCTCGATGTGGCTGCTGTCGATAAGCTCAAACCGCTGCCGGACCAAAGCTGTGGGGTACTCCGCGCCCCGCCCGATCTTCATGGTGGGCGCTCGGCTCAAAGCAACCTCCAGCATGATCTCCACCAGCTCATTGATCTGCTCCCGGTTGGCTCTGTCGGCAATCAGGTCATACTCGATCTGCTCCCGAATTTCATCCCGCTTCTCATACACTTCCGTCATTCCTTCCGCCGCAGGCGCGGACCC
>CAJUQS010000126.1 GCA_910588365.1 uncultured Oscillospiraceae bacterium
ATTCCCGGCAATCTCATACCTGCCCGCTGCGGCCTGATTCATCCACCTCCGGCCTCTCAATTCCGTCCAGCACATCGCACAGGTACAGGGCGTTCTCCGCCGTTGGCTCCTTCCGGCAGCGGCACGCGGCCCGCTCCACGCCCCGGATGAGCCGCGTGTGATAGGCGCACAGCTTCCGCTCGAACGCCTCCGATTCCCTGGCCTGCTCCCAGGCGCGGCGCAGGCGCTGCTTCTCCTCCCCGGCCCGGTCCCGGCCGATATCCCCGGCGTGGAATGCCCGGTAGATATTCCGCAGGGCACTGTAAGCCATCCGGTCGGCGAGGGACAGTCCCTCCGGCAGCGGAAGGTTCTGCCCAGCCTCCCGCTCAAAGGGGAAATCCCACTGTTCTCTCACGGGCCTGCCTCCTCCGCCCGGATGTAGATGCCGGGTATCTCGGCCCAGAACTTCTCACAGACCTCAGAGGCCACCTGGGCGTCGTCCTTCCAGAAACCCACAGCGGTCATGCAGTCCTTGAGGAGCTTTTGCAGGTTATCCGTGTCCGGCCTGGAAGTGCGGTACTCGCCGTCCTTATGCTCCCCCCTGGGAAAGCACCACTTGACCACCAGACGCAACGCGCCCTCCATGGGCTGCTGGGGCCTGTAGGCGCCCAGGTGGGCGGTGAGCTTCGCGCGGGCGTCCCGGACCTGCGGCGGGTCGTAGAAGACGGGTTTTCCATTGACCACCCCAACCTGCTTCTCCTGGTGGGTGGCGGTGGGCGGGATCATGGGAAGGAAAAATTCAAGTCGCATTTTCGCTCTCCTCCTTTCTCGCGTTCAGGGGTGGGTACCAAAAGGGGGCGGTCCAAAAAAAGCCCCCTATAAGGGGGGCTTTTTTGGACCCCCTTTTTTGGACCCCCCTCCAATTTTTTGGACAGGGTCCAATTTTTATTTTTGGACCCCCCTCCAAAAATCATTTTTCATCGTTTTTGGACCTTTGGACCCTGCGAATGATCCCGTTTTCCCGGGTAAAGCCGGGGTGCTCATCCACCCAATTCTGTACGGTAGATTTTGCCTTGCCCGTGTACTCCATCAAATCCTTCTGGGAGACCTCCCCGCTCCCCTCCAGATCGCAGGCGTCAAAGGCGGTGTCCAGGGCCTCCAGGCGATCCTTCTTCCGATCCTTGGGAGGCGGTCCGGACGGCTTTTTCTTTTGCCATGCCGGGGCCTCGCTCTCCGGGTCGATGTCCCCCAGCACGCCGCTCTCGTCGTTTCGGTGAACAGGAAAATCGAACCACAAATCCACCGGCGGGAACCGTGGGAACTCCCGGAGGGTGCCGTCGATACGCCACGCGGTACGGGCCTGTGCCGCCCTTCTCGCTGCCTCGACGGCGGGCAGCATATCCTGATACTCCCGGGGCGTCAGAACGGCCTCACAGGCGGCGAGGGCGGCTTTCTCGCTGCACAGGTCGTCCTGCCCGACCTCGCCCGATTTCTCCAGCTTGTCAAGGTACGCCCCGCAGGCCTCCCCAACTGCGTTGCCCACCGCCTGCCTGCGCAGTTCCTCGCTGACCGGGAGCTCGATGAGGTCCAGCAGGGCGTCCGGGTCCCGGGCGAAGACTCCCGAACCGGAGGCCCGGTCCATGCTCCGCTTGCCGCCCTGGGAGCCCTTTGAGTGGTGGTGGCAGTAGATGACGGCGCAGCCCAGCTCTGTACACACCTTGTCGAACTGGTTGCAGAATTTCGCCATCTGGTCGGCGCTGTTCTCGTCGCCGGTGATGACCTTATAAATAGGGTCTATGATGATCGCGATATAGTTTTTCTTCATGCACCTGCGGATGAGCTTGGGCGCCAGCATGTCCATGGGGATGGACCGGCCGCGGAGATTCCAGATATCCACGCTGTGCGCGCCGGGCGAGCCCATGGCCTCCCGCACATCCCGGAAGCGGTGCAGACACGACGCCCGGTCCAGCTCCAGGTTGACATACATGACCCTCCCCTGTGCGCACTGGAACCCCAGCCACGGGAGCCCCTCCGCGATGCAGATGGCAAGCTCGATGAGGGCGAAGCTCTTGCCCGCCTTGCTGGGGCCTGCCAGGAGCATCTTGTGCCCCTGCCGCAGAACGCCCGCAATCAGCGGCGGCGCGAGGGGCGGCAGGTCCGTGGTGAGATCCCCCTCCGGGTCTGGCAGGTCGTCCGAGACGCTCTCCATCCACTCCCGCCACTCCGCCCAGGAGGGCTTGCCGATATTGGTTTCCACTAAGAACTGCTTATGCCCGTTCCGGGTCGCTCCGGGGAGGCGGCTGAGCCGGGAGGGATTGCGGTTTTGCTTATCCACCTTCATCCCGTTTTTCTCGCAGACGGAATACAGGTAGTCAACACGGGTGCGGTATTCCTCATAAGAGGCGGCATCAATGCGGACAATGGCGTGGAGGCTCCTGCCGCCGGAATAGACCAGCGCCGCCACCGGCAGCTCCAGCTCCCGAATGAGGGCGTTCTGCTCCCCAAGGTCCATGCTGTCGGACTCGATGAGGGCGTAGCGGAAGCCGGTGACGTTCTCGTTTTTGACCCCCTTTCCGTCCAGGGGGTTGAAGCGTATCCAGGCCCCCGCACCGGGATCGTAGTCCCCCAGCACCGCCCCCAGATCGCCGCCGCACTTTTTCAGCTCCTCCACCATCTGTCCGGCGGTGCGGTCGTAGCACCCCTTGGTGGGAAGGTGCTTCCCGTCTTTCTCAAAGGACCGTGTGACGTAGCCCACAAAGTCGTTTGGATTGAATAAAATCTCCAGATATTGGATAAGGTCCTTTTCCGGTTCCCAGCACTCCGGCTCGGCGATTTCCTGGGGCTCAAGCCAGTTGCGATCCACAACACCCATCGTGCCACCCGTGTCCAGATTGATCCAGTCGTCCCAGCCCATCTCATGCCCGTGCTGCTCCGAAGCGCCATATTCGCTCCGCGCAGTCTGCCAGCCTCTGGAACGCGCAATCTGAATGATGGTCCCCGCCGTGACAGGGTCCGCATTGCCTTTGAAGCTCTCCCATTTTTTCTCGCACTCGCCGCTGTGATACCTTGCCCCGTCCCTGCGGGACCACTCGTCCCAGGCGGAGACGGGGTACCCCGCCTCCTTGAGCCCCATGCCCACGAACATCCAGTCCTGGTAGCAGAGCTCCGCGGGGTCTAAGTAGTCCAGGACCTCCAGCAGATCAAAGGTATTCTTCATCACCCGTTACCTCCCCGGACAGTAGGCCGCCGGGTCCACGCCCGCGGGCACCCTCCATCTCCCGCCGCTGCCGCCCGCCACCATGCGGTCGATCATGTGCTTTGCGTCCTGGAAGGACCAGGTCCCCACGCTGCGGAATCCGAAGTTCTCCAGAACCCGGATCTGCCGCGGCGTGGACAGCCCCTCCGTGTGGCGTTTTTCCAGCCGGTCTAACAACAGAGAGGCTTTGCCCGCATTTTCGATTTCATCAGGGAATATACCGAATTTCTCCAGTGCCGCTCTTTGTTTATCAGATGGTGGTCCCATCTCATAACCAAATGCGGGCTTGTACCCCGCGAGGTCCGCCGCCGCGATGGACATTTCGAATTGCAGCGGGTCCACCAGCTTGCGCTTCCGGGAGCGCATTTCGGCCAGCTGCTTTGCCAGGGACTCCTCCCGCTGTGCCACCACGTCCTCACCCGCCTGACGCTCCGCCGCCGCGATGTCAACCGGGCATCCGGCCGCCTCGATGTTCTCGGTCATTTTCCGGGCAACCGCCTCGTCCTCGCAGATGAGGCAGGCCGGGCGGCATAGCTCGTGGCGCTCCGTGTGCCACAGGAAGTCCAGGAGCAGCAGGTCCTCCTTGCCCGGGAAGAGCCTGGTGCCGCGCCCCACCATCTGGCTGTAGAGGCTGCGCACCTTCGTGGGCCGCAGCACCACCACGCAGTCCACCGCCGGGCAGTCCCAGCCCTCGGTGAGGAGCATGGAGTTGCACAGGACGTTGTACTTCCCCTCTTCAAAGTCTTTGAGGACTGACCCCCGGTCCGCGCTGCTGCCGTTGACCTCCGCCGCCCGGAAGCCCCGGGCGTTCAGAATGTCCCGGAATTTTTGCGAGGTCTTCACCAGGGGCAGGAAGACCACGGTCCGGCGGTCCTTGCAGCTGCTCTCCATTTCCGCCGCGATCTGATGCAAGTAGGGGTCCAGGGCGGTGTCGATGTCTGCGGATTTGAAGTCCCCGCCCTGGACGCCAACGCCCGACAAGTCCAGCTGCAGGGGGATGGTCACGGCCTTGATGGGGCAGAGAAAGCCGTCCTTGATTGCTTTCGGGAGGGTGTACTCGTAGGCGATGTGCTCAAAGTACTGCCCTAGGTTTCTCATATCCCCCCGGTCCGGGGTGGCGGTGACGCCCAGCACCCGGGCGTCCGGGAAGTGCTCCAGCACCCGCTGGTAGCCGTCGGAGAGTACGTGGTGGGCCTCGTCCACGACGATGCAGCCGAAGTGATCCGGCTGGAACCGGGCGAGGCGGGAGGGCCGCTGCAAGCTCTGAACCGACCCCACCGCCACCCGGTACCAGCTGCCCAGGCACGTCTCCTCCGCCTTTTCCACGGCGCAGCGCAGGCCCGTGACCTTCAGGAGTTTGTCGGAGGCCTGGTCCAGCAGCTCCCCCCGGTGGGCTAGGATGAGGCACCGCCTCCCCTCCCGGACCATGTCCTCAATGATTTTGGAGAAGACGACGGTCTTCCCGCACCCGGTGGGCAGCACCAGGAGGGTGCGCAGGAACGCCCCCTCCCAGTCCCCCTCCACGGCCCGCCGGGCCTCCTCCTGATAGGGCCGCAGCTCCATCAGAAGCTCCCCCGGGTCCAGGCGGCGGGGGGCTGGGGCTGGGGCTGGGGCTGGGGCTGGCCGGCCGCCGCCGGGGCGGCCTCCGGGTCGTAGAACTCGTTGATCTCGTTGCCCTCCCGCTCCTTGCCGTCGTTGCCCGTCCACTTGCGGACTCCTACGCGGCACATGCCGGAGGACCCCGGCACCGCCCCCCAGTTCATGCGCATGGCCTCGCCGGGCCTGCGCTGGCCGATGGCGGTGAAGAACTGGCACAGCTTCCACTCGAACTTGCTGTGGAGGAAGAGGCTGGTCTGCACCTCGCCGGATGCCTCGGGGCCGCTGACGGACAGGGTGAGCACGGCCTTGTTGCAGGCGGGGATCTTCTCGCTGCCGGAGTGGCGGGCCCGCTCGAAGCGGGTGACGGTGAAGCGGTAGTCCCCCTCCGGGAGGACCTGGAACGACTCGTCCCGCTGGATCTCGTCGTCCCATCCGAACTCGCGGGGGGTGGAATCGTACTGGCTCATAGGATGGCCTCCTGTTCATTGATATAAATATAGTATAGAGCAGGCAAAAGTTGTACTCAAAAGGGCAACCTGTCCGGATTATTTTCGATCATCTCCACGATCCTGTCCCAGAAGGGGAGCACCCAGCCCTCTACGAACCCCGAGGACTCCATGGCGGACCAGGGGGTGTCCCTGGTGAAGTACCCCTTTTGGGCGATCACCTCCCGCACCTCGTCCTCGGTGACGTTGGCGCTCTCCAGCAGGGGCAGGAGGGCGGCGGGGATGCCGGAGTCGGGTCCGGGTCCTGCCGGACGGGCAATATGGGTCTTTTCTGCGGTGGCTGACCCAGGCTGAGGCCCCGCGGCGGCATGCTGTACATCCACGAAACCACTCTGCCCTGCTGGACGGGCAGGCCCGGGACTATCCTGCGGTGATGGGCCGGGATCGCCGCCCGGTGACGGCGGAGGCGTCTTATCGGGGTCAGGCGGGGGCGCGGGCTCCGGCTGTGCGGGGGCAGCCGGGAAGATGTAGGGCGCGAGGGCGGTAAAGTCCAGGGGCAGCTCCTCGGGGAGGTCCAGCCGGTTTTTCGCGTCCCAGCAGGGGTGATGGGCGGTGTAGAGCACCCTGCGGCCCCCCTGGGCCTTGAACTTCTTCCCCTTCTCGTCGGTGGCTACGGCTATGGTCTTGTAGTTGGCGAAGAGCAGCAGATCCGACCACTCCTTGACCAGCGGCGCGGTCTTTTTTTGAAGCTTCAGCTCCCAGCGGTCGTAGGCCCCCATCTCGTCGGGCTGTTCAAATTTGCGCATCATGGCGTGGGCGGTGAGGACCACATGGACGCCGCGATCCACCACCTCCTCCAGGAGGTTGAGGAGCTTGCCGAACTCCTCGGCCAGATAGACGTAGCCTTTGCCGTATCCCATATCCTCGATGCCGCCGATCTCCTTGCTGGCGCAGATGCTTCGGATGCAGAGCTGTTCCGCCCAGTCGGCGGTGTCAATGGCCAGCGTCTCGCACACGCCGGGCGTGTTGCGGATGTAGCGCACCTGCTCCAGGAGCATGGTCCAGCTGGAGGGCTTCTCCATCCGGGCGACATCCATGTGGCGGGTGGAGCCCTCTGTGTCGATGAAAAGCGGCTTGGGAAACCGGGCGGCCAGGGTGCTCTTTCCGATGCCCTCTGGGCCGTAGATGACGGTTTTCAGGGCTCCCGCCTGTTTTCCGGTGATGATTCGCATCAGAATACTCCTTTCTGCCAGGCGGGCACATTGTCCGCCGCCGGGCCGGGCGCCGCGGTCCCGGCCATGCCCCCGCGGCAGCACCCGTCCTCAATAATGATGGAGCACTCCTCCCCGGTGCTGACTCTGGTGGCGATGCCCTGCAGGCCCTCAGACTCCATCCAGGCGGAGAACTCCCGCAGGCTTTCCAGGTCCATCTGTTCTAATTTATCCAGGAGCACAAAACCGCAATCCGGATTCAGCGCCCGGACGATGGCCGTGGAAACCTTCAGCTGGTCGCTGCCGCTCATGCAGTCCCACGGGCGACCCTGGTAGGTCAGCTCCCCGTCCTCCACGGAGAGCCCCGGGAGGGGCAGGTCCGCGCCGCTCAGGAGATCCAGCCTCCTCTTCCGCACCTCCGCCAGCTCCTCCGTGAGGGCGGCATACTGGTCGCCGAAGTCCTTTGCCTCTGCCACGGCCCGGGCCTTGTCCTGGTTGGCGCGGACCTTGGCGTTGACGGACTCGATGTCCCGGAGGCTCCGCTCCAGCTCCTCCGTGGACTCGTCCAGGAGGTCCAGGGCGTCCCGCCGGGCGGTCTCGCAGTCCGCGCGGAGGGCTGTGTATTTCTCCTGCGCCTCCTGGACGCGCCTCTCCAGGGACTCCAGCTGCTCTCTTGCAATGGCACACTGCTCGTCCAGCTTCTTGACCCGATCCCGCTTGCGCTGGTTCTCGCCGTTGCGGGCGAGGATGTCCTGCTGGCGGTGGATGAGCTCCAGGGCGGAGACGGGCTCCGACGGGGCCTCCGGCCACGAGCGGAGCTCTTCTGCGTACTTCGATTTCTGGTCGTAGAGCTGACCTGCGGTGCGCCGCCGGGCGTAGAGCTCCTTTTCCTCCTGCTCCAGCTCTCGCACCTGGTCCTCCAGACCGATGATGCGCAGGAGGGTGTCGGCCTTCTCCCGGCTGGTGGACTGCATGAATTTGGGCATATTGAGCGCCAACTCCTCCACAAAGGAGTTGAGCAGGGTCTGCCCGGCCCTGCGGCCACGGGTGTCCGTGACCTTCAGGTCGCTGTTCTTGCCGGAGCGCTCCACCACGATGCCGTTGGAGAGCTCCACGCGGAGCTTCGGCGGGATCACCGAACCCTCCCGGGCCGCCTGGGAGGGCCGGTAGCGCTCCCCGCCCAGGGCCCAGACGATGGCGTCCAGGCTGGAGGTTTTGCCCTGGTTGTTGCGGCCTCCGATGACCGTGAGGCCGTTTTCCGCAGGCGTCAGCGTCAGAGCCTTGATACGCTTGACGTTCTCCGCCTCGAATTGGGTGATTTTGACTGACATGGGGTTTCCTCACTTTCTGTATTATGCAGACCCGGTCACAGACGCATCCGTGCAGGTCGTGGG
This sequence comes from uncultured Oscillospiraceae bacterium, assembly GCA_910588365.1. Classification (GTDB taxonomy): domain Bacteria; phylum Bacillota; class Clostridia; order Oscillospirales; family Oscillospiraceae; genus Pelethomonas. Next base: position 7,886 of record CAJUQS010000126.1, read on the forward strand.
ATTTATTTTGGACGTCTGGCTTTGGCGCGGACGGCTGGATCGTCCGCAACAATGCAGTCGCGGCAGTCAAGCATCATCAAACCACCTCCTGAGCAAACAAGCTCAACTGGTGTTTGAGGATTTTCCTATGGTCCTCCATGCGCCGGGCCTCTTTATATGCGTTATATTTCGCGCGGTACTCATAGCTCTTGCCAAAGATATTCCACGCCGCTTTGACCACATTGGGCTCATAGGGTCGGATTTTTTCCAGGTCCTTCACTGCCTTGTAGGAGATTGGGCACCCGCAGCACCCAGTCCGGGTCAGACCGTAGACCTCGTATGCGTCTGAATACCGAATGTTGTAGTAGTCTTTGTACCACGCCTTGTCAGAGTCCGTAACGTAGTACAGCGGCCGGAGGCGGTACTGGCCGGAGCTAGTCTCTCCAAAGCACAGTGTGGTATTGTCCTTTCGGGGGACCGACCGCATACCGCCCTCCGCCCGGCGTTCGCCGGTGATAATCATGTCGTAAGTCTTCTGGATTTTGTGAGCGATTTGCTTTTTACAGTAGTCGCAGCATTTGGCGCTGATTTGGAAATCCGGTGGGTATTCACTAATAAAATCCAGCATATATTTGGATGAATTGATGACAAGCTGGATATTCGGTCGAGGCTCCCCAGCGCTGTTGCAGCAGCAAAGGAAATTGATGACGCTTTCACATTTTGGATACCGATTCCGCAGCTCCTCCCGCTTTGTAGGCTTGTTCTCCGCATCGTTGTATTCATCTGCAATGGACAGTGGGATCCCCTTTTTCTGCCAATCGGACAATCCTCCGGACATGATTTTTGAGACGAACGGGATGCCGTATGTTCTGGCCGCTGTGACGATGTTGACCTTTGGACGAACCTCTTCAATCTCAACGCCATATTTTTTGGCTGTGGCTTTCACGTGGTCCCTCGTGGCCTTCATCTCCAGGCCGGTGTTAAAGAATACGTACTTGATAGGGGGCAGATTCAAGCCCGTCCGCGCTCGCTCGATTACATCGATCATGATGTCGCTGTCCGCGCCGCCGGAATAGGAGCAGATTGCGTTCGGATGTTCCATCAGTCGCTTTTCAACGATACTGATGATTGCCTGAAATTTATGGGGCGGGTCGAAGTCAGTGTAGGACGGCCGGTCTGTGTAGACACGGCTCTTGTAGGTCTCCTTCATGACACAACCCACACCTCCGCGCTCTGTACGCCGAACATCTCCGCCTGTGCGTGGTCTGTAACGCACACGTCCACGCGGTTCCCGGTGACGCCTGTGTCCGCCGCTAGGTACCGCTGGCCGTCTATGACCACTGTGCTCCCCAGGGGGATGACCGACCGGTCCACGGCCACGATGCCGGGCCCTGCCGGGAGCCCGCTGGCCGTCACGCCGTCGGCCCACCGGCCGCAACAGTCCTCGCAGGGGCAGTAGGCGGTGATGGTAAACTCTCCCAGGTATGCCCAGGCCCCCAGGGCCTCATAGGCCGCCGCCTGCTCCTCCCGGGCCTGCTGGTCCCTGGACACCCGCGCGGCCAGCACCCCCAGCTCCTGGACGGCGTGGTCCCGTACCTGCTCCGCGTTCTGGAGATCCGTCTGGTACTGTGCCTCCCGGGCCGCCCACGCCTGGCGGTCCAATTTGTGCGCCCCGCATGTGCTGAGGTTCACCGCCAGGGACAGGCCGAACATCCCAAGCGCTGCCGTCTGCCATGTCGCCGTCTCATGCCGCAGCGGCCGGCGAGACTCCCGCCGCGCATGGGCAATGTCTTTTGTTGGTGTCATAGTGTGTTCTCCCTCTGTTTCCAATATCCAGAAATCAGATTAGTGGGCTTTTCTTTTGCAGTTACAACCGCAAAAATCGGCCATTCTGATTTCTTGATATTAAGTCCTGCAAATACGCAGAAATCTTTGCCTGCCTCGATGCCACGGCCTGCCTTGATGCCACAGCCTGCCTTGATGCCACGGCCTGCCTCGATGCCCCAGCCTGCCTCGATGCCCTCGCCTGCCTGGATGCCCTCGCCTGCCTCGATGCCCCGGCCCGCCTTGATGCCCCAGCCTGCCTTGATGCCCTCGCCTGCCTGGATGCCCTCGCCTGCCTCGATGCTCTCGCCAGAAAACAAAAACTTTACATTTGCTCCAGATTTCAGCTTAATATCCCCAGCAAAAATAATGCCGCGATTAGGAGCATCGATCTTTTCTTCATAAATGCGTACATCGTTTGTTGCGCCGATGTGATTAAGAAGCCAGCTTCCAAAATCAAGACGACCTTCGTCTGCACAGCGATCAAGTATCGCCTGATACTCTCCCCCATCCGGGAATACACGCTGAAACTCCCGCTGCCCTTCTCTGCACGCGCCCAACTGCTTGAGATAGTCGAGCGTAATGAAAAACGTACCTTCCATAAACCTCTTACCTCCAAACTTCCCACAAAAGCATTGTCAGAAACGGAATTGCCAATGCCAAAATCCCTATTACTCTGCTGGGCCTCCAACAGAGTAATAGCCTGTTCCTAAATGCTCATTACTGCGTCTCCTTTACAATCCATACAGGGGCCTGCTGGACGCCAAACTCGACGGCCTCCTGGTGGGTAGCAACGGCAATATCTACCGTCTGTCCGGTCACGGCCCCTCCATGATGCCGGGAAAGCATTCTTCCATAGCTCGGCGGGAGGCCGCCCGGCCCTCCGGGGTGCTGATTACCGGTTGGATGAAGCCATTCGTGTCATGGGGCTGGCGCTCCCGGACAGTGATTTCCGCTGTGAGGTCTTGCCTTTTCAGAGCGTGCTCCACCAGGATTCGTGCCAGCCTCTCGGCCAGGGAATCGCTCATAGGCACAATAACGGTGCATCCGGTGATCGGCTTTGCTGATCTTCCCATCGCTATATACCTACAGTCCCAGGAAGAAGTCTGCCGACTCACGGACTGCCTCCGCCTGCTCCAGCAGCTCAGCGGCCCGCAGCTTGCCCTCGCGGATCTCCACCGTGGCAAGGGCAGCGGCATCGTACTCCAGCCGCCGTGCCAGCTCCTGCAGGCCCTCCGCCGCAACCGTCAGGTGGCGCTGGGGGATGCGATACTTGTTATCAGGTAATTTCATGGTATGTCCTCCTTGATTTTTGCCTCTGGACCAGCTATAATAGAGGCCAGAGGCTGATTTTTCGTATGTTTTGGTCTCGCTTGCCCCTGTGAGTGTTGGTAGCACCCGCAGGGGTGCTTTTACTTGCATTCATCTGTGATCCATGATAGAATTAGTTGTAAGGCGGTGGTTCGATGAGGGAGCGCTACTTCCGTATGTACGAATCGATAGAATATAAAAGATGCTTTTACCGGAGACATTTTGATAGAGCCACCAGGCTGTACTATCAAATCTCCACAGCAGCGCTGGTTGCTTCAGTTGTTAGCGTACTTGTCTGGAGCATTTCAAAAACCATGCCTGCTTTATGGGCGATCGTCATCGCTTGTGCGCAATTTGTACAGGCATATAGCGTCAATCTTCCTTATGCAAAACAGATTGCGTCATTGAATTACCTGCTTCCAGAGCTAAATAAGCTCATCCTTCAGATAGATTACGGTTGGCTGTCACTTGACATCGTCGGCTATGATGACCAGGAACTTTTAAAGCAGATCGCAGAGCACGAGGCAAAATTTACAGCCTTAGAGGATCAGTTCACCAATGGGATTAAGTTCCCGGAGATCGAGTCGATTTTGAAGAAAGCTGAACAAGATACAGACGCATATTTTAAGGCTCGATATACATATGCGGACACCGAAAAGGAGGAACAGATAAATGCCGCCCCAGCCGAATAGACCAGCCATACCACAGCCGACTCAACCAAGACCCACTTATGACAGCGCTCCTGAGCCCCAGCGCCAACGTCCTGTACCTATTCCGCCGCCTAAAAAATCCAAATGACTGCTCCCTTTTTGCCGTCACCTCCTGTGACGGCTTTTCCACGCATCCCACCGCCACTCGTTTGATTTCTTCCATACGCAGCAGTCACAGATTGTGGGAGGCATATTGCCGAGGGCCTTATGGATGGACATCCTCTGGAGCAGAACCCCCAGAGAAAATCCGATCATGCCGCTAATAACGCAGGATGCCACCTTGCTTTCACCTCCTTTTTGCCGCCCAACAGGGCGGCTTTTTCACGCGCTGGGACGCACCGGCTCCGCCGGGGCCGAGGTCTGTCTCCTTCTCACATTCCCTTTTCAAAGCGTTCACAGATTGTTTACATCTGTTTTCTTTAATTCTATCTCAGTTTTCTGTATAATCGTAATGAATAGAGCAACTTGCACTTGCTCAAATACATACAGAAACGGGGTTTGCCTTATGATGGATTACTACGCCCATGTTTGCAAAAATGGGCACGCACTGGTTTCCGGAGACCGAATTGCTGGTCAAGAATACTGCGAGGTATGCGGCGCAGAAATGCTGGACAAATGTCCGTCTTGCCAATCGGTGATAAAAGAGTGGCATTTCCCTCCTGGTGTACTGGCTCCGCCCCCTAAATACAAGCGTGCGGCGTATTGTAAGAAATGTGGGAAACCCTACCCATGGACCCTATCAGCAATCGAAGCTGCCGCAATGCTGATTGAGGAAGACGGGGAGTTAGATGCCGAACTTCAGGGGCGGGTTGTTGATACTTTGCCAGATATCATCACTGAAACGCCGAAAACGCAGGTTGCAGTAGCTCGTTTCAAGAAGGCGCTGGCAGCAGCAGGGAAATTTACAGCCGAAGGTTTGCGTCAGTTTGCCATCGACTTTGGCTGCGAGCTCGCCAAGAAGCAATTAGGTTTGTAACCTCTGGCCCTTTCGCATTTTTCTGGCTTCCAGCACAAAGAGATTGTAACCGGGGCACTTGTCCTGCCCGCAGTTATATGGCTCTTTTTTTATTGGGCAATCGCAAACCTCCATCAACTTGCTCCCGCACTTCCGGCAGAAATTACCTTCCTCCCGATTTTCATACCCGCAGGTTTTGCAGATCACTCCGGCTCACCCCCTCTCTACACCGAATCCTGTGCCGCCGCAGTCTTGAAAAAATAGTCATACGGAACGCCCACGGCATCACAAAGCTCACCGTATTCATTTGCCGTGATTTTCGTTCTTCCAGTCGCGATTGCGTTTGTCTTTTGCCGTGTCCAGCCACACTTCTCGGCGACAAATGACTGTTTTATCCCGTGGTCAATCAAATACTTCCTGATAGCCAATTCAATGCTCAAGGTGAACCCTCCTTTCTTTTGGTAGCGATTTTCTTGACCTACTTGGATATTAACACATAATTTCGCTACCGTCAACAGGAAATCACGAATTTCTTGACTTTTATTTTTTTGTGTGCTATCATCGTCTAAAAGGTGGTGATTTTTATGAGTGAGCTGCATGAAATATCTTTACGAGAAAGAATCCGCTTGAATCTTGTTTCCTCCATGGAGGCTGCAAACATTAACCAAGTACAATTAGCGGACAAGCTGGGCATTAGTAAAGGGACTGTAAATAACTGGGCAAGAGGGAACAATTCTCCAGATGTGGACATGGTACCAAAAATTTGTAAAGTGCTGGGGATATCTGTTATAGATTTATATGCGCCTACTAAATTTGAATCAAATGATGTTAAAGAAACAAAAAAAGCCCTGTCCTTATCAGACGAGGCTCAAAAAGTAGCTACGCGCTATTCAAAATTAGACCGATACGGTCAAGCCGCTGTGCAAGCGGTGATGGGGGAAGAAGAAGCCCGCGTCAAGGAGCAGGCAGAGATGGAGGAGTCCTTTACCCAGCTGAAGCCCAAAATCATCCCCCTATTTTGGAGTGCCGCCGCTGCTGGCATCGCCGCCCCGATCCTGGGGGAAGAATACGATCTGTACGAGTTGACCCCGGAGGACCCACAGGGCGCTATGTTCGCCGTTAAGGTCAGTGGGGACAGCATGGAGCCCCACTTCCCGGATGGGTCTATCGTTTTCTGCAACAAGGATCCTGTGGACGATGGAGATGTTGGGGTGTTCTGCCTTGACGGGGAGAGCTTTATCAAGCAGTACTACTTTGACCGCATGGTGGGCATGACATACCTGTTCAGCTTGAACCGGGAGCGGGCGGATGCTGACAAGCTGATTACCCGGTCCAGCGGGCAGACACTGACCTGCATGGGTCGGGTAATCACCCGGCGGAGGTATCCGTTGCCAGGGCTTGGTCCTGGGCGTAGGTGATGAGGGGTATTTTGAGTGATGTGCCTACCCCAATATAGTAAAACAACATAGAGAGAGGGAAGAAAAATGGTAAAAAGGGTTGGACTTGGCTTTTTGGCTTTCATGTGCGGGACTATGTTCCTTGCTGGGGTTAGTACTTTTCTTGATAACCTTTTTACTAATCCAGCCAGGGCTATGAGTGATCTTGCGGTAACGGCTGTATTTGGAGCCCTCACAGTTTTTATTATTTTAAAGCTTTTTGGCAGAAGGATTCGGGTAATTCCAGAAACCAGAAAATATTTGCCTGGAAGCAAACTACCTATCGTTCCGAATGCTGGGCTAGTCCTCATGCCGGGAGAAGTTTGCCACATTGCGGAAAAAGCTCAAGCAGGAGTGCTGAAAACGGTTACGGGCTCTGTGAGAAGAAGTTCTGGAACTAGGGTCCGCGGTTTGCTTGGCACGTCGTATAGCGGAGCAAGTCGTAGCAGATCAACTAGTGAGGATGTAATAGACAGAAGTTCCGGTATGCTATATGTGACGAACAAGCGAATTGTTATAGCGGCTCCTAAATATGGCTTTGAGGCCCCCTTAGAACTGGTAACGTCTGTGACACCGTATGCAAACAGCTTCGATCTCCAAATGAAGCGCGGAAATTATACGATTTTTGTGCGCGAACCTGTTTATACATCAAGTGTTTTACAGGCCGCAGTATCCTTGAAAGTACGTGGAGCGACCCGTTAAAAAGCAAAAACCCGCCCTCGGCAACCGGAGGCGGGCAAAATCTCATGCGCTTACGATTTTGAACATGAAAAAAACCGCCCCCGGTGTTACCAGCACTGGGGACGGTTCAAGGAGAAGTGATAAGATTGCAACGCCTATCACTTCTCCTATATTATCACATTTTATAGGAGGAATGCAACCATGAAAACAGAAAAAGGCATCGTTCCCGCCGCCCGAGCCGCGCTGTATATGCGCGTGAGCACGGAGGAACAGGCCATCCACGGCCTGTCCATTGAGACCCAGCGGGAGGCGCTGGACGCCTGGGCAGGGGAGAGCGGTGTGCAGGTGGCCGGACACTATGTGGACGCTGGCATCTCCGCCCGGAAGCCTGCGTCCAAGCGCCCCGAGCTTCAACGCCTCCTGGGCGATGTACGGTCAGGGAAAATAGACCTGATTGTCTTTACTAAGCTGGACCGGTGGTTCCGCAATATTTCGGAATATTACAAAGTGCAGGAAATTCTTGAGCAAAGCGGTGTAGACTGGCGGACCATCCACGAGGACTATGACACCTCCACTGCCTCCGGCCGTCTGAAGATCAACATCATGCTCTCCGTGGCTCAGGATGAAGCGGACCGCACCAGCGAGCGCATCCGGGCTGTGTTCAACTCCAAAAAGGAACGCCAGGAGCCGTGTACTGGCAGAGTGCCCACGGGCTATAAAATTGAGGGCAAAAAAGTGGTCAAGGATCCAGAGATGGAAGAAGCGGTTGCGTGCTTCTTTGAAAGCTTTCTGGACATGCGCTCCATTGAGAAAGCCAGGAGGGCCGTTGAGGCCCGCTGCGGTATATTGTTCACATACTACCTGTCCCGGCTCATGCTCACCAAGGAGGCGTACTATGGACGCTTTGAGGGCGTTGACGGCATGTGCCCGGCCTATATCACAAAGGCGCAGTATGATGAGATCTGCTCCAACCGCCGCCGCGCAGAGCGCAAAACTGATAATGACCGAATTTATTTGTTTGCCGGGATTATATTCTGCTCAGAGTGTGGGCGGCGGTATGGAGCGCATACGAATGTGTATCAGGTGAAGTCCGGGGAGTGGCGCGACGGGATTGCCTATAACTGCCGCGGGAGGTATAACAACGGAGACTGCGCCAATAAAGTCAACATCCAGGAATGCACAATAGAGAAATATCTTTTGCAGAATGTTGATGAGGAATTGCGGCGATTTACTTGCGATCTGGAGCAAATCGCCGCAGCCAGTAGGCCGGTACGAAATTTCCAGGAGGAGCGGGCAAAGCTGAAAAAGAAGCTTTCCCGCTTGAAAGATTTGTATGTCGATGCTATAATTGACTTGGAGCTGTACCGGAAAGACTATGAGGCATTGAAATCTCAACTGGATGCGCTGGCTATTGAGGAACACAGTGCGCCGCCTGCCATTCCCTGTGCTGACCGACTGTTGGCAATCTTTTGTGATGGATGGCGGGATATGTACGCTGAACTCAGCTGCGGAGATAAGCGAGCATTCTGGCGCACGGCGCTTGATAGAATTGTTGTCCACCCCACTCGCCAGATTACAGTCTTTTTCCGGCCTTAGTTTTTGAAAATTTTATTGCATAGATTTGTTATACCCTCAGGATTGCTGCGGAAAATCTCCTTGTCTGACGAGAAAAATCCTCGTCCATCCGGCATCCCCCGGTTATGAATACAGGTTCTAAGAATCAGCGGACGCTCTACCTGCTCCGCAGCGGTGAGTTCGTACCCATCCAGATTTCCCTCCCGCCGACCAGCCTCACGCCCTACAACTCCTTTTACAACGCGGCGTTTGCCCGGCGTCAGCGCCCCCTTTACAACAGCATCGTCCGGATCGGCCTGAAGCGCATGAGCAGTAACGGCTACGATTACAGCGTCGCCACCTTCTGCAAGGTGCGGGACCTCTCCGGCGAGGAGCTGGCTGCGGTGAAGGCGTATGCGGATACGTTCCGCGTGCAGATCAAGAACACGCTGATTGAGCAGGCCGCCAGCAAGGAGCTGGAGTCCGGCGCCATCGAGGTTGGCTCCGGTTCCATGGAGCTGCCTGACAACGAGGCCCACTTCTCTGTCGGCATGGGCATTGTCGATGGCGAGCGCGAGAAGCTGCCCGCCTAATACGGCCGGCGCTGTTCAAGAGCAGACAAGGCCGCCCCCGTTCTCTGAACGGGGACGGCCTGCCACACCCCAGGCGCTGACAGAAGTACAGCGTCAATTTGCCGCCGAAAACCACAATCTGATTTACACATATCTGTGGAACCGACGGCTGGAAATTGACAACTACTACGATACTGCTGTTTTTGGATACCTGCGCGCAGTCAAGCGGTACCTATCGGAACCCTGGCTGCGCCGCTATCAGTTCTCTACTGTCGCATGGCACGCTATGCGGCAGAGCATCGCCTCCTTCCATCGAGCGGAAGAACGGCGGAAGGAGACGGAGCAAAAGTATCTGAAAACACTTCGGGCCAAACCTACGGACCCCTTTGAGGAACTGGAAGCCAAATTGCTTCTGCACGATCTGGCGGTTGTCTCCAGCAAAGAGCAGTATGCCCTCGCATCCATGCGGCTGCAAGGCTACTCGATTGCGGAAACCGCCTGTATCCAGGGTATGAGCGAGAAACGGGTCCGGGGGCTTTTAAGGGAACTGTACCGGGTTTACCTGTGCCTGTTCCCTTGATTAGAAAGATGGATGCGAAATGATAAGAAGTTGTATATACCATGTGGACAAAAATATCCGCAGGGCCTGGGTCATTTATGGTGATCTGGGGGTGCGGCAGTATTATGGCTATACAAAACGCCAGTCCATAGAGCGGTATCGAAATGAATGCCGGAATACTTTCATATATGAGCAGAGGAAAGAGGTGTCAAACCCATGATGTTAGAAGCAAAGACAGTCCGGACGCTGACGGGGATTCTGCTGTGTCCGCTGGCCGTCGGTTCCAAAGCGCTCATTGTCCACCAGGGCAAAATTACCCGCACCGCCCGTATTATGGCGATCCATCACCGTACCGCGGACGAGGTAACTGTGGGTTTACTCCTGCCGCACAGAAGCTGTACGGCGGTAAAGAAAAGCGAGGCGAGTGGATCGACAGTCTCCACAAGTCGGGCAAAATGGACGCGGTCAGTGAAGCACTGATGGAGGAGCAAACGGAAATCAAGCGGTACGGTACAGACCCTGCCTGTCAGACGGAATACATTAAGGCCCTTTTGTCTGAACATATCGACGCCTACCTTGAAGCGAAGGAAAATGGCGGCGAGACTTTCCCGGATTTTATTGGGGCATTGACAATGAATGAACTTGACAGGTGCGTGGAGCTCTCCGCAG
>CAJUQS010000127.1 GCA_910588365.1 uncultured Oscillospiraceae bacterium
TGTGCGGATTGGCGAGATAGATTTTTTGCCCTGCAAGGCAAAAAGCCGCAGCAATCCTGACGGATTGCAAGGATTTTTAACGCAGTCAGGGCGGAAAATATGCCGCCAAGGCGGGCGCGGGGAGATGTTAAACAGGCTCTAAGAACCGCTTTGTACTCAGCCCTTCTGGGCTGTCTCCTTTTTCACGGCGAATTCCCTGCGGTAGCTCTCAAAGGCCTCGCGGAAGGCCACGCTGCCGTCGTGCTTGAGGGCGTTGAGGTACTCGTGGGCCTGGTAGGCGTTCTGCGCGGTTTCGATCTGCGCCACCGCGATGTTGGAGCAGTGGTCGCTGACGCGCTCGCAGTTGGTCAGCAGGTCGGAGAGGACAAAGCCCATCTCGATGGTGCAGTTGCCCTTTTGCAGGCGGGCGATGTGGTTGGACTTGATGTCGGCGATGAGGCCGTCGATGACCTGCTCCAGGGGCTCCACCCTGGCGGCCAGCAGCAGATCGTTTTCCGCGAAGGCCTTGGTGGTCACCCGGAGGATCTCCTTCAGGGCGGCCGTCAGCACAGTCAGCTCCTTCTCGGCCGTACCGGAGAAGCGGATGTCCTTCTCGTGGATCTCCCGGGCGGTGGACAGCAGGTTCACCGCGTGATCGCCGATGCGCTCAAAGTCGCCGATGGTGTGGAGCTGCTTGGAGATATTCCGGCTGTCCGACTCGGACAGGGCCTTGCTGCTCAGCTGTACCAGGAACGTGCCCAGCTGGTCCTCATAGCGGTCCAGCTGGTCCTCCTTGGCGGTGACCTTCTCGGCGACCTTCTCGTCGAACTTATCCAGCAGGGTCAGGGATCGCAGGAAGGTGTCCTCCGCCAGCCGGGCCATCTCCACCGTCCGGTTGGCGCACTCGGCGATGGCCACCGAGGGCGTGGCCAGCAGGCGGGAGTCCACAAAGGTGTAGATCTCCTTGGAGGACTCCTGCGTGTCCTCCTTTATGATCAGGTAGGCCAGCCGCTCCAGCTGCCTGGAGAAGGGGAGGAGCAGGGCGGTGGTGGCGATGTTGAAGATGCTGTGAACCAGAGCGACGCCCGCCGGATCAATCGCGGCCTCCAGAAAGGCGTAATGGAAAATGAGGTTGCCGCCGTAGAAGGCGGCGAGACAGACCGCGGTGCCGATGAGGTTGAAGGAGATGTGAATAACAGATACCCGCCGTGCGTTGCGGTTGACGCCGATGCTGCTGAGCAGGGCGGTAACGCAGGTACCGATATTCTGCCCCATGATAATGGGAAGAGCCATGCCGTAGGTGATGCCGCCGGTCATGGAGAGGGCCTGCAGAATGCCCACCGAGGCGGCGGAGGATTGGATGATGCCCGTGAAGATTGCGCCGACGATCACGCCCAGAAACGGGTTGGTGAAAGCGGTGAGGATGGAGGTGAACTCCGGCATATCGGCCAAGGGGCTGACCGCCTCCTTCATCATTTCCATGCCGGTCATCAGCAGGGCGAAGCCCACCATAATAGACCCCGCGCTGCGGCGGCGCCCGTCGGAGCTCGCCGTGCGCATGATGACACCCGCCAGCGCAATAACCGGGGCGAAGTTTTCCGGCTTGAGCAACTGAAGCCAGAGGGACTCGCTGTCAATGCCGGACAGCGACAGGATCCAGGCAGTCAGGGTGGTTCCCACGTTGGAGCCCATAATAACGCCCACTGTCTGGCCCAGCTGCATGATGCCGGAGTTCACCAGACCCACCAGCATGACCGTCATGGCGGAGGAGGACTGGATGGCGATGGTGATGCCCGCGCCCAACAGCAGGCTTTTGAACGGGTTGTCCGTCATCTTCCTCAGCATTTGCTCCAGCCGTCCACCCGCCAGCTTCTCCAGCCGGGAGGACATGACCGTCATGCCATAGAGGAAGAAGGCGATGCCGCCGCAAAGGGTGAACAGGGAGAAAATATTCATGTGTCTGCTCCTTCATATCTCGTATACATCTTTACAAGCGATTCGACAATGTCTATATTTTACCACGAAATTTCCAAAAGGGGTAGACCGGTTACGTTAAATCCATGTAAAATTTAAAGATTTTCTGTCAGCGGGCCGGGCCGCCGGGGGCTGCCGACACCTCCCGCACCGTCAGACGCTCCTCCGCCACGGTGAAGCGGACCTCCAGTCCGGCGAAGGCCATGCCGTATACCCGGTCCGGGTCCGCGTGGTAGGAGGGCCGGGGGTCCTGGGCCAGCACGGACAGCAGGGCCGCCCGCTTCCCCTCCGGCACCCGGTCCAGCAGCTCCGGCGGACAGGCCACCTCCAGGAGGCGCCGCTCCACCCGGTCCACGAAGCCCCCGGCCGCCTGGGGGTAGGCGTCGGCGTAGGGGACGTAGGGCTTGATATCGTAGATGGGCGTACCATCCATCAGATCCGCCCCGGCCACGTGGAGCACCGGCCCCAGCGCGGGGTGGAGCCGGACCGACTCCAGCCGGACGGCGGAGAGCCCCAGCGGGTTGGGTCGGAAGGGGGATCGGGAGGCGAAGACGCCCAGCCGCCGGTTCCCGCCCAGCCGCGGCGGCCGTACCGTGGGGGACCAGCCCTCCCGCGCCGCCTGGGAGAACTGCCAGATGAGCCAGATGTGGGAGAACTCCTCCAGCCCCCGCACCGCCTGTTCGCTGCGGTACTCCGGCTCGAAGACCACCGCCGCGCGCAGATCGTCCACCAGGCCGCTCTGCCGGGGAATGCCGAACTTTGTGGGGAAGTCGCTGTGAATGCGGGCGATGACCCGGATCGTATGCTCCTGTGCCATAGGCGCCTCCTGTTTGCCGCTTCTCAAGCGCACCGGCTGTATGCGCGGCAGGATGTGTGCAGGGGAGAGCTTTTTCAGAAAACAGCCCCCCTGAAACCATGGTTTCAGGGGGCTCGTTGAACCGCGCCTTACACTATAGATGCCACAGCTTCTAACCCCTATTTTCTGTAGTATATCAAAAATTTTTCTCAGCTGCAATCAATTTCCGGAAAATTTCCTTTAGGGCTTGTTTGATAAATGGCGGAAAGAGATCCGCTGTTTGGGTGTTTTGACATTTTTCAAACAAGCCCTAGCCGGATTTCTGATGAATCCACCCCAACAGCGCGTCCTGCATCACTGCACCGCAATCAACATCAAAGGTGCGTCTTACCGCCTCAAGGAGCGCAAGGAATTTATACGCCGGAAGCAGCTGACTTTTGTTGCCCCCCGCCAAGTAGGAGCAGAGAGTAAGAAGCTGTACCAATAGGCACCGGCACGCATCTTAACGGAAAATTTTTCGTCTGGCTGCGTCAGAAACTCTTGAAATCCGTCAGAATTCCTGCGAGTTTCTTCCTTGCCAGGCAAAAAATTTTTCTCGCCAATCTGCATACCGTCACCTGTTGGTACAGCTTCTCAAGTTGATTGCGGGTACTATTTCCACCTCTGCACTCATAGAATGTGGAAAGTCAGCAAGGAGGAGGTGGCCCGCTGTGAAGGAACGCAAGCTCAACTACCGGTTCCACGATCCCAACCCGGCGGCAGTGACCGCCGACTACATACTGAAAATCTTCATCGAGGCCAATGCGGGAAAGGTGGAGGCTGCAATACAAAAAGCCGCCGATGCCACCCCCGTTGCCGATGAGGGACCGGATCGCTGCCAGGGACACTCCGCATGACGCGGGGCGTCCCTTTTTTGCCCTACACCTCATAGTATTGCAGTATATCCGCATACTCCGCCAGCGTCAGAGCCTGTTTAATATCTCAGCGTGTGCGGATTGGCGAGATAGATTTTTTGCCCTGCAAGGCAAAAAGCCGCAGAAATCCATATCGTGCAATGACCCCTCCGTGAAGCGCCGCATGGCGGCGCTTTCAGTGCTAAGCCCGCCCCAGGCGGGCCCGCAGGTGGGGTCATTGCACGATATGGATTCCTGCGTCAAACCGGCTTCATCTGGCAGCAAGATTTCTCGCCCTTGGTCATATTTCCATTTTTCAAACTGTGCCTAAAGGAACTTCCGCTAAATTTCAGCATTAATTCCCTTGCGAAGGTATGCTATCATACAGATATAGCAGAACGTTTCGACTCTGATAGAGAGGTTTGCCTATGAACATTGCCGCTTACTGCCGTGTCTCCACGGAGAAAGAAGACCAGCTCAACAGTCTGGAGGCTCAGAAGGAGTTCTTTTCGGAGTACACCCAGCGTACCGGAGACACCCTCATCCGCCTGTACGCTGACGAGGGCCTGTCCGGCACCAAGATCAAGAACCGCAAGGAGTTCCTGCGGATGATGGCGGACGCCGAGCACCACCTCTTTGACATGGTGGTAGTCAAGGACATCTCCCGCTTTGCCCGCAACACGGTGGACCTGCTGCAAAACGTCCGCAGGCTGAAAGCCCTGGGCATCGAAACCCAGTTCCTCACCGCCAACATGACCAGCATGGGCAACAGCGAGTTCGTCCTGACCATCTTCGGCGCGCTGGCCCAGGAGGAGAGCGCCAACACCTCCAAGCGGGTAAAGTTCGGCAAGAAGCTGAACGCCGAGAAGGGCCGTGTCCCCAACATCGTCTACGGCTACGACAAGACCATCGGCGACTACTTCAATCTGACCATCAATCAGGAGGAGGCCGCTGTCATCCGGAAGATCTATCACTGGTACACCCGGGAGGGCTACGGCTCCGCCAAGATTGCCAATATGCTCAACGAGCGTGGCCTGAAGACCAAGCGCAACTGCCGGTGGAGCCAGAACGCTGTGGGCCACATCCTCCGAAACGAGCTGTATACCGGGAAGATCATCAACGGTAAGCAGGAGGTCACGGACTTCCTCACAGGCCAAAGAGCGGACAGGGACGAAACGGACTGGATTGTGGTGGACAAGCCGGAGCTGCGCATCATTGATGACGGGACGTTCCAACAGGCACAGGAAGTCCTGCACTCCCGCCACAGTGCTTTCAAGATCACTCGGGAGCGGCACAGCAGCAAGCACCTGCTCTCCACCCTCATCAAATGCAAGGAGTGCGGCTGGTCCTTCCGGCGCACCGTCCGCACCTATAAGAACACCTATGTCCGCTGGGTCTGCTCCGGCCACAACGGGCGGGGAGCCGGCAGCTGCCCCAACGCCGTGACGGTAGATGAAGAGGAGCTGATCGAGGTCTTGCAGGAATACTTTGCCGGACTGCTGAAAGCGAAGAAGTCGGTCATCAGCTATGTGGTGGGCCGGTTCCAGAAGGTCTACAAGGCCAGGGACGAGAACCTGGACTATGAGAAGGCGCTGACCGCCCAGCTCGCCAAGATGCAAAAGACCCGGCAGAAGTACATGGATATGTACGCCGACGACCTGATTTCCCGGGACGAGCTGAACGCCAAGGCCGGCGGGATGCGCAAGGAGATCGAACGGCTGGAAAACGAGCTGAAGATGATCTCCTGCAACCTGACGAAAGGCGAGCAGCTGGAAAGCGTCCTGACCAGCACCTTTAAGGAGATCGAGGATATCACCGACGTACATCAGATGACCAACACCCGGCTCAAGCGTATTATACAGAAGATCGAGGTGGATAAAGAGGGGAATGTTGACATCTACCTGCGGCTTTTAGGCAACCTGGGGCTGGACAGTACCGTTCTAATTAGCGATAACCTTACATAAAGATATACAGGAGCGTCTTCCTCTCTACAACAGGAGTCTTTACCTCCAGGTCAAGGAGGTTCTGGATGAGAACAAGGCGGAGCGGCACATCCGCGGCGGCATCGCGACCCGGCGCAAATACCGGGGCGGGGACTAGGCGCGTACCAGGTTCCTGGCTTGGTGGACGATTAGAGCCTGTTTGAAAAATGGCGGTGCGCCCAAGCGGGGGGATCTGCGCAGAAAAGGCCGGAGCGCACCTGCGTTCAGGCACACCCGCCGGAGCCGGGGAATACAATGGAAGGAAAACAGATCAGGAGGAGAGCAGCCATGAAACCTTGCCGCAAGCAGAACACACCGGCCCGCCGGCAGCCCGCGTCCGGTTCCTCCGGACCCGGCGTCCCCGCCGTGACCGCCGCTCTGGATACGCCTGTGCACCGCTATGCCCACCCCATTCGCATAGCGCGGCCCGCCCAGCGCAGCACCACGGAGGAGCTGCTCTCCTATATTCTGGAGACGCTCTCCCGGCACTCAGAACTCCTGGAGGAGCTTCTGCGCCGCGGAGAAAGTGACAACTCCGATACAAAATAAACAAATAGTGACAAGTTTTCACAGCCCCCTTGTGTTATATTGGCTTCTCGGTTATAATAGGAAGAGTTTTCTATCCTGTACAGCAAGACAAGGAGCTTTTATTCCATGAGCCGCAACAAAAGAAAGACATCCGCGCTGCAGGCGGTCATTGTGACGGCAGTCTGTGCGCTTTTTGTAATGACCGCGCTGGTCGGCCTCTATAAGTGCTTTTCCAAGGAACCCGTCCAGAAGGACGGCGCCCCGCCGGGTCAGGGCGGGGACCCCGCCGCCTCCCAGGAGCCCCAGAATGACGGACAGCGGGTTGTGCCGTCGGGCATGGAGCGAAAGGAGCATTTCTTTACCATCCTCCTGGGCGGGCTGGATGATGAAAACGGCGGCAGTGATACCAACCTTCTGGTGGCGCTGGACGCGGAAAACAAGACCATCAATGTGGCGAGCCTGCCGCGGGATACCCTTCTGGACGTGTCCTGGTCTGTCAAGAAGCTGAACAACGCCTACCACCACGGCGGCTTCAGCCAGACCATGTCGGAGGTGTCCAGGCTGCTGGGCATCCCGGTGGACTACTATGTGACCGTGGATCTGCGCGCCTTTGTGGAGCTGGTGGACGAGATTGGCGGCGTGGACTTCGACATCCCCGTTGACATGGATTACGACGACCCCTATCAGGATCTTCAAATCCACTTTGAGAAGGGGCCCCGCCACCTCACCGGCGAGGAGGCCCTGCAGGTGGTCCGCTGGCGGCAGAACAACGACGGCACGGGCTACGCCACGGCCGACATCGGCCGGATTGACACCCAGCAGGCCTTTTTGACCGCTATGGCACAGCAGACGCTTCAGCTGTCCAATTGGGACAAGATCCCCGGCATGGCGGAAATTTTTCAGAAGTGGGTGGATACGGATCTGAAGCTGTCCTACCTGATCTGGATCGGTGAACAGGCCCTGAACATCGGCAGCGAGGGCCTCACCTTTCACACCCTGCCCGGGGACGGATCGGGGTATTACAAGGGCGGGTCCTACTATGTGCTGGACCCGGAGGCCACGCTGGAGATGATCAATACATATTTCAATCCCTATAAACGGGAGCTGACCATGGATGATATGCACATCCTGGTCCCTTGATGCGGAGAGGAGGGCATCTATGAAGCGCCGTATCTGTCTCCTGGTCCTGATATCCGTCCTGACGGCTGGTGCGTTCCCGCCGCCGGCCGCCGCAGCTGCTGAGGAGCGGTTTCCAGCGGTCCGCGTCTATGAGGGGCAGTTCCGGGATGTGAGCGACTCCGACTGGTACTATGAAAATATAAAGGCACTCTATGAGCTGGGCCTCGTCAACGGACAGGAGGACGGAGCCTTCGGCCCGGAGGACAATATGTCGGTAGCGGAAGTTGTGACCATGGCCGCGCGGCTGCGCAGCCTCTACGAGGAGGGGGACAGCGAGGCCGGCCCGGCCCGCTGCGGCGGGGGCAGCTGGTACCAGCCCTATGTGTCCTACCTCCAGTCCCTGGACGTGATCGCCCAGGAGTTCGAGGGGAATTATAGCCGGGCGGTGACCAGGGGGGAGATGGCCCATATTCTGAGCAGGACCCTGCCCCGTGAGCTCTTCGTGCCGGTCAACCGGGATGTGGTCCTCGCCGGGCATTCCAACCGGAACTATATTACAGATGTTGGAAGAGATACGCCCTATTGGGAGGACATTTTGCTGCTGTACCAGTGGGGGATTCTCAGCGGTGTGGATGGGACAGGCTCGTTCCTGCCTGGCAAAGCTATTCCCCGCTGTCAGGTGGCCGCCATGGTCACCCGGCTGGTGTACAGCGACATGCGCATCCAGCTGTCCTGGGACTACGCCTTTGCCTATGGGCGGACGGGAACCAGCCTTGCCGATCTGGTGTACAGTGACGGCTCCTTCTACCCGGCCCCCATGCCGGACGAGCTCCGTGAGATCGACGCGGATGTGCGTTATATGCTCTCCCGGGGCGAACGGACGGTCAGCCTCAGCTATCCTGCCGGGACGCTGAACAGCGGGCAGGTCAGCCAGCTGATGGAAGTGTTTCTGGATACAGCGCGGCTCTATGTGGAGCAGACATACAACAATATTTTGTGCTCCTACTCCGTTCGTTCCGGACGGGTGACCATGACCTTCTCCAGCAGCCTCTATGGCGACGATCTGATTGACAGTTACCGGGAGGCCACCATGCAGTACGCCATTGAGGTCCACGACACCATGTGGGCGGACGGGCTGATTACGCCGGTGATGTCGGATTATGACAAAGCCCGGGTCTACTTCGACTGGATTTGTGGGCAATGCCGCTATGATTACGACTGTGACGACAACTCTATGAGCCACAGCGGATACAACGTGTTCGCCGTGGGGCTGGCGGTCTGTGACGGCTATACGGCGGCCTACAATCTGCTTTTGAAGCTGGAGGGGATCTCCTGCACAACGATCTCGACGGAGAGCCACATTTGGACCATCGCGACTCTGGACGGCGTGGAATATCACATAGATACCACTTGGGGTGATTGGACGGAGCCCGCGGCTTATCGCTATTTCGCGATGACGGAGGCGGAAGCCCTTGCGCGATTTGCGTAAACGAATTGCTCCTGAGCAGTTTGTCGTTATGTAAAGTCCTTTTTGAATCAGCTGTCTATCAGAGGAAATCGTCTGAATTATCGGATGATTTCCTCTGATTTTTTGCCCTTTTGGGGCGGAAAGTCAGGGCGCTCCCACCCCCACTACCACCGCGCTACCACCCACGCATCCGGTGCAGCCCCTGCAATTCCAGCACTCATAATGATACTGATTGACATAAATTGTCCACTTGCTACCAGTTTTAAAAAACACGCTACCAGCCCATTCCTGCGATACCACTCAACCCCTTGCGCCGCAGTACTTCCGTCTCCTCTCCCTCCCCGGGTAAGTGCTTTGGTACAAGCCGTTTTCAGCTGTTTTTTGCAACTTTTTCGGCCTGTTTCCGCTCCCGGCTTTCCCGGCAATTTTAAAGGAGGAAACACCCACATGAGAAATCTCAA
>CAJUQS010000128.1 GCA_910588365.1 uncultured Oscillospiraceae bacterium
CGCCGGGGAGCTGCTGGGTGAATTGCAGCAGGACACGTCCATGTTCCGCTATGACGATCTCCACCGCTGCCACTTCTGGCCTGTGTTCCGGCAATTCCTCCTTTGGCAGCAGGAACGGGAATATAGCGCCGAGGAACAAAACTGGCTCTATGGCCGAGCCGCCCTCTATTATGAACTGCACGACAACTATAAAAATGCCCTGGACTGCTACACCCGCTGCGGGGAGTATCAGAAGGTGTCCGAACTGCTGATTAAGAACAGTGAAGTTCATCCCGGCCTCGCCCACTATGACGAGATGGAGGACTACTACCGCGCCCTGCCCAGGGAGCAGGTATTGTCCTCTCCTGCGCTGATGGCGGGGATGAGTATGCTTTCTTCCATCTGCATGGATTATGACGCTTCCGAGGCGTGGTATCTGGAACTGGAACGCTGCGCCGGACGGCTGAAACGGTCTGACGCGGACTACAAATCTGTTCGGGGCTGGCTGGCCTATCTGGACATCGCTCTGCCCCAGCGGAGTGTGGGCGACATTCTGTCCAAGCTCACCAATGTTGTAAGCCTGCTGTCCAGCAAGGAGATCGTCATGCCGGAGTTTTCTGTCACCAGCCGTCTGCCCAGCATTATGAACGGCGGCAAGGACTTCTGTGCGTGGAGCAGAGAGGATGACGATCTCTACCGCAAGTACCGTATCCCGGTGAGTTTCCTGCTGAAACGGGACGGCGTGGCGCTCCCGGAGTGCGCCATCGCGGAGAGTAAATTTGAAAAGGGCGAGGAAATATCCGGGCGGATGCTGGACCTGCTGGGCCGTCTGGAAAAAATTCAGAAGAAAGGGACCCCGGACATTGAATTTGCCCTGATCGGCCTGCTGGTGCGGCTGCGGATCGACCAGGGGGAGGCGGACCGGGCCATAGAGCATCTGGAGGCCCTGCGGGAGCGGTTTCAGCGGCCTGACTGCCAACGTTTCCTGCCCAACCTGGACGCGCTGATGTGCCGGATCGCCATGTATCAGGGAAACGACGAGGCGGTTGACACATGGTATCGGGAAAAGGCCCCCAGAGACCTGCTGAAGCTGCGGGTAATGCTGCGCTACCAGTACCTGACCCGCGCCATGGTGGAGATCGTCTACGGCAAGTATCAGGAGGCGCTGTTGGTTATGGCTCCCCTGCGGCCCTACTTCAAAGCCGCCCACCGGGTGATGGACGGCATCTACCTGGACCTGCTCACCGCCCTCTGCCAGTTCCGCTCAGGAGACGGCGGTTGGCAGGCGTCCCTGCGGGCCGCGCTGGATACCTGCCGGGACTATCAGTTCATCCGGCCCGTGTCCCAATACGGCGCGGCCATCCTGCCCCTGCTGGAAAAGGGCGGCTGGACGGCTGACCCGGCTTTCCTGGACCGTCTCACCGCCGCCGCCCGGAAGCAGGCGGCACAGTACCCGGACTTTCTGCGCTTCCGGGGGGACCTGCCGGAACCCCTTTCCCCAGCGGAGATGAACGTGCTGCGGCTTTTGTGCCACCACAAGAGCAACGCGGAGATCGGGGAGATTCTGGGTATCAAGCTGCCCACCGTGAAAACCTACGTCAGCGCCGTTTTGCGGAAGCTGGACGTGAAAAATAGGGGCGCGGTGAAGGACGCCGCCCTGAAACTGCATCTAATCTGAACGAGGAGGACGCTTTATGGTATCGGATACCTTACAAATCGCCATCTGCGGCGATATGCCCGATATGACGGGGCGGCTGGCCTGCCGGGAGGATATTAGGTACTGCCTGTTCCAGGACAGTTGGGTGCTGCGGGACCGGCTGCTGGACGATCAGGCCGAACCCATTGACCTCGCGCTGGTGGAGTCTGCTGGAGGCGCGGGGTTGTACCCGCTCTATTTCCGAGCGGCCAGAGATGACTGCCCGGTGCTTTTGGTGACGGACACCATCAGCGAGGCCGATATGGAGCCGGTGACAGAGCAGATCGACAGACTGCTCCATGAGAAGCGCCAGCGGCGGCAGTGGGAGAGGACCAAACGCAGAGTGGAGCGGGAGGATACCCTCGCGCTCGACCCGGAGGCCGAGATGATCGACCAGGACGGCCTCCCCGGCCTGCGCCTGGGGGACATGGAGCGGTTTGCCGGGAACCCGGTAGAGGCGTGGCTTCTGCGGACATTGCGCGATGGGGAGCTGCGCCTGGACGATCTGCGGGCGCGGATGATCCGGGAAGTGATGCCGGAAATAAATCGTTACTTCTCGGAGCTGTGGCGCAATTGGGATGATGAAGAACCGCCAGTGGTTGAGAAAATGCGGCAGCGGTTTTCCGAGGAGAGCTTGGAGCCAGAGGTCACTCTTGCCGGATTGTCCAT
Organism: uncultured Oscillospiraceae bacterium; assembly: GCA_910588365.1. Taxonomy (GTDB): domain Bacteria; phylum Bacillota; class Clostridia; order Oscillospirales; family Oscillospiraceae; genus Pelethomonas. The sequence goes on from CAJUQS010000128.1 coordinate 2,345, forward strand.
AGCCGTATTTATTGAGGCGTTCAGCGGTTTTTTAGCGCGGGAGGACGTGGGATGACGGTGTGTATTAAAGTCCTTCCAGCAGGAGACAGCCGGTGCGTGAAAGGGGTGAGTTGCCAATGGAACATCAAAACTTAAATCAGGAGCAAAAGCTCCGCGTGGCCCTTTGCGGCCCCCTGCCCAAGACGGAGCGCGCCCTGCTCCGGCGCGGGGACGTGGAGATCATACGGGATGATGATAACTTCAATCTCCTGATGGGAATGTTCAACGGCAAAACCGGCTGTGACTTGATGATCGTGGAGGCTCCCTACGGTCACGGCCTGCACAGTATGACCTGCCAAGTGGGAGAACATAAAACCTGCCCGCTATGGCTGGTGAACGATCCCCCGGACGAGGCCATTTGGTATAAGATCAACCTCCAGTTGGACGAAGTACCCGCAAAGAGGAAAGCGGCCCTTGAACAAGCAATCGCCGTGGGACCGCCCAGGCATGAAATCCTCATTTTAACGGACACCCCGGAGCGGCGCGGAGAACTGACCGGCTGGATGAAGAAAATCTATTCGGTGTGGAATGTGGCGCTCCCTCCGTTGAACGTCCCGGAGGATGTAAAGGGCTATCTGCGGGAGCTGCGCGGGCCGTGTGCGCCGCCGGAGGCCGTGGTGATCGCCATGGCGGGTGTGGACAGCCTCAAAGCCGCCGAGCATATCCGGCGGGTCTGGCCGAAGGTTGGAATGGTCTGGAGCTGCAACCTGGATTTTTCCCTGCAAGCCTACCATCTGAATGTAGACTGTTTTTTCCTGTTGGGCGAGGCCAACACGGGAACGCTGGGCATCGGTTTGAACCGCATATATCAGTACAATAAGCGAGGTAGCGAACAATGAAAAGACGGATTTTAAGCATCATCACCGCTCTGGCCCTGTGCCTGAGCCTTTGCCCCAC
>CAJUQS010000129.1 GCA_910588365.1 uncultured Oscillospiraceae bacterium
GGGGTCATGCACGATTATTCTGCACAGGCGCTCGATGCGCCTGTTGCAGAATCCTGACGGATTGCAAGGATTTTTAACGCAGTCAGGGCGGAAAATATGCCGCCAAGGCGGGCGCGGGGAGATGTTAAACAGGCTCTTAGCGTCTGGCGGGCTGCTTTGGGACAAGCATCCCTTAAAATTTCACGGGAGAGGAGGACGCCGCTATGGCAGCAAACGGAAGACGGCCGCGCAGCAGGTATAGCCCCCCCGGCCCGGTCAGCGGGAACCTCGCCCGCAAGATGGACAGCCGGGAGCTGGAGCGCCGTCTGGAATCCAGCGGCCAGCTGGATTTTGACCAGCAGTACCATCGCCGCCAGGAGAGCCGGGCGGAGCTGCGTGCCCGCCAGCGGGCCAAGGCCAAGGCCGCGGTACGTCCCGCGCAGAAGGTGTCCGCTGCGGCGGTGCTGGGGTTTGGCTGCGTGGCGCTGCTGGTGATGGCGGTTCTGATGTGCTATGTCAGGATCAACGCCATTTCCCGCAGCATCGTGTCCATGAAAAACCAGATCAGCGAGCTGGAGGTGGAGCAGGTGGCTCTGCTGACGGAGTACGAGCGGCTCTTTGATCTGTCAACGGTGAAGGAGGCGGCGGAGGCCGCCGGCATGACGCAGCCCAGCGAGAGCCAGATCTACTATGTGGATCTGCCGGGTGAGGACCAGGCGGTGGCCTACGGCGGCGAGAGTACCGGCGTACTGGAGCGGATCTTCACCTCCGCCGGGCAGGGAATCTGCGCGGCAGTGGAATATTTCCAGCGATAGAAAGTATACTCATTGGTAGAAGAGATGCCGCCCCGATCCGCCCGCCGGGCCCCGGAGAGGCGGCTGGAGGGAGAGAACGGCCGGGGAGTAGGAGAATGGAAGCTCTTACTCCCTTTTGTATTAGAGCCTGTTTCATATTCCTTCCGAACGGAAAGGCCGGAAGGAACAGATGCCATGTTCTGCGGCGAGCAAAATGGCTTGAATCATATCCCGGCGCCTGCGGATTGGTGAGCGGATTTTTAACGCAGTCAAGGCGGGCGCGGGGAGATGCAAAACAGGCGCTTGGGCCGCGCGGGGCGCGGACGGAGGAGATCCAAGGAGGTGCGCATGGCAGTCAGGGACAACAGGAAGAATACGCCGCCCAAGGCGGCGAAGGTGAAAAAGCGGCCGCAGGACTCCGCCCGGCTGGCAAAGCTGACCATCCAGCGGCGGACGCTGGCGCTGCTGCTGGTATTCGGCGTGGTGACCTTTCTGGCGCTGTTCGCCAAGGCATATGATCTGACCATCAACCAGTTTGACGAGATGAAGGAGCGGGCCTCCGGCCAGCAGATGAAGAGCACCACCATCTCCGCATCCCGGGGCTCCATCCTGGACCGCAACGGAACCATCCTGGCCATGTCCGCCTCCGCGGATACGGTGTTTTTGGACCCCAAGGCTATCAACGACTACGCGGGTGATCTGGATAAGAAGCGCGCGGAGAAGATGGTGGAGGGGCTGAAGGAGGGGGAGTCGCTGCCAATCAGCGGCCAGGAGTACAAGGACCTGCTGGCCCGGAAGCTGGCGGAGATATTGGAGATCGACGAGCAGAAGGTCAATGACGAGATGGCCAAGACCAACTATCAGTTCGCCGTCCTTGCGCGGCGGGTGGAGAAGGAGGTCAGCGACCAGATCCGGGCGTTCATCACCGACAAGACCTTCACCGGCTCCGCCATCCAGGGCGTCCACCTGCAAAACGACTCCAAGCGGTATTACCCCTACAGCTCCCTGGCCTCCCACGTCATCGGCTTCCTGGACGGCGACAACCACGGGGCCTACGGACTGGAGGCGCTGTACGAGACGGAGCTGGAGGGCAGTACGGGCCTGGCGGTGACGGCCAAGGACGGCGCGGGGTCGGAGATCATGTTCCAGTACGAGCAGTACTACGACGCCGAGGACGGCAACGACCTGCAGACCACCATTGACAGCACCATCCAGTACTACCTGGAGCGGGGTCTGGAGGACATGATCTCCAAATACGGCGCCAAGAACGGGGCCGCCGGCGTGGTCATGGACCCCAAGTCCGGGGCCATCCTGGCCATCGCCTCCAACCCCAGCTACGACACCAACGACCCCCGGGCCATCTACAGCGAGCTGCTCCAGGCGGAGCTGGCCAAGGTGGACGAGGAAAACCCGCCGCTGCCCGGCGAGGACCACTCCGAGGCGTACTGGACGGAGCTGGGGAACCTGCAGAACAAGCAGTGGCGCAGCAAGGCCGTCAGCGACACCTACGAGCCCGGCTCCACGTTCAAGATCCTCACATTGTCTATGGCGCTGGAGGAGGGGCTCATCAACCGCAACACCGCTTTCGACTGCGCGGGCAAGGTGACCATCAGCGGCGAGGATATCGGCTGCTCCAACCACAACGGCCACGGACACCAGGATCTGAAGAAGGCGGTAGCCAACTCCTGCAACCCCGCCTTCATCAAGATCGGCCTTACCGTGGGGGCCGAGAAGTTCTACGAGTACCTGGAGGGCTTCAGCCTTCTCAGCAAGACCGGCGTGGACCTCCAGGGCGAGGGCAGCGGGTACTTTGCCGCCCCGGATAAGTTCACTACCCTGGACCTGGCCTGCTACGCCTTTGGCCAGAACTTCAACGTCACCCCCATCCAGCTCATCGCCGCCCAGGCCGCCTGCATCAACGGCGGCTACCTCTACCAGCCCTACGTGGTGGAGAAGGAGCTGGATAAGGCGGGCAACGTGGTCAAACAGCACGACGCAACCCCGGTGCGGCAGGTCATCAGCGAGGAGACCTCCGCCACCGTCCGGGAGCTGCTGGAGTATGTGGTCTCCGACGGCACCGGGCGCAACGGCCAGGTGGCCGGCTACCGGGTGGGCGGCAAGACCGGCACCGCCGACAAGCGGGGCACCAAGGACCCGGTGAACAACCCCAAGGGCGACATCATCGTGTCCTTCCTCTGCTTTGCACCGGCGGATGACCCCCAGGTCATCATGCTGCTGACCCTGGACACCCCCCGCCGTGACACCGGCACCTACCCCTCCGGCGGCAACATGGTGGCGCCCACGGCCTCCGCTATTATGTCGGATATCCTGCCCTACCTGGGCATCGCGCCCCAGTACAGCGGGGAGAACCAGACCGCCGCCGAGGGGACGGTGCCCTACGTGGTGGGCATGACCAAGGAGGAGGCGGCCGCGAAGCTGGCGGAGTACGGCTTCACCTCTTACCGCGCCGTGGGCGATGGGGAGACGGTCACCGACCAGACCCCCTCCGGCGGGGCCATCGTCCCCCTGGGCGCGGAGATCATCCTGTACATGGGCGCGGAAAAATCCGGCGAGCCCTGCAAGGTGCCCAACGTGGTGGGACTCTCCGCCGCAGACGCCAACCGGAGGCTGGCGGACGCGGGGCTGATCATGAAGTCCACCGGAGCCAGCGGCGGCAGCGGCATCAAGGCCATCAGCCAGTCCCTGGAGCCGGAAACCGAGGTGCCCGCGGGTACGGTGGTCACCGTCCAGATGGGCCAGACCTCCAGCACTGCGGACTGATGGGATCCATTCTTTTTCTTGAAAGAAAAAGAATCAAAAAGAACTTTTTGGCAAAGCGCTGTTTTGCCTGAAAACGATAAGAGAGCAGGTTTTTGTACGATGAAGCTGAGAGAACTGCTGGAGGGAATCGAGATTTTGGAGTCCCGCGCGGACCTTGATATGGAGATTTCCGGCGTCAGCTACGATTCCAGGAAAACACGGCCCGGAGACCTCTTTGTGGCCATGGAGGGCTATGAGACTGACGGGCACAAGTTCATCCCCATGGCCCGGGAGAAGGGCGCGCTCTGCGTCCTCTGCCAGCACCGGCCGGAGGGGGAGGGCCCCTGGGTGGTCACGGACGACAGCCGGGGCGCTCTGGCCCGGGTGGGCCGGAACTGGTACGGCGACCCGGCCGCCTCCATGACCATGGTGGGTGTCACCGGCACCAACGGCAAGACCACCACCACCTACCTGCTCAAAGACGTGCTGGAGAAGGCGCTGGGTGCCAAGGTGGGCCTCATCGGCACCAACCAGAACATGATCGGCCGGGAGGTGCTCCACACGGAGCGCACCACTCCGGAGTCCTTTGAACTCCAGGCGCTCTTCCGCTCCATGGCGGACGCGGGCTGCACCCATGTGGTGATGGAGGTGTCCTCCCACGCCCTGTGCCTGAAGCGGGTGGCGGGCATCCATTTCGCCGTGGGCGTATTTACCAACCTCAGCCAGGACCACCTGGACTTCCACCGGACCATGGAGAGCTACTGCGACGCCAAGGCGCTGCTGTTCCGGCAGTGTGAAGCCGGGGCGTACAACGCCGACGACCCCTGGGCGGAGCGGGTGACAAGGGATATCCCTTGCCGGCTGCTCTCCTTCGGGGAGGGGGCGGCGGATCTGACGGCCGGGGATATCCGGCTGACGGCTGCGGGCGTCTCCTTCCGGGCGTCCTGCGGCGGGGAGGAGGTCCCCGTCCATGTGGGCATCCCCGGCGGGTTTACGGTATACAATACCCTGGGGGTGCTGGCGGCCGCCAGTCTGCTGGGGGTACCCCTGGCGGACAGCGCCAAGGCCCTGGGCACCAGCGGAACCGTCAAGGGCCGGGTGGAGGTGGTGCCGGTTCCCTGGGACTACACCATTCTCATCGACTACGCCGTCACGCCGGACGCCATTGAGAACGTGCTGAACACGGTCCGGGGCTTCGCCAGGGGCCGGGTGGTGATCCTCTTCGGCTGCGGCGGGGACCGGGACCGGGGCAAGCGGCCCAAGATGGGGCGGATTGCCGCCCGGCTGGCGGACTTCGTCATCGTCACCTCCGACAACCCACGCACCGAGGTCCCCGGGGAGATCATCCGGGAGATCCTGCCGGGCCTGGAGGGGACCGATACGCCCTATGTGGTGGTGGAGGACCGGGTGGAGGCCATCCGGTACGCAATGGACCACGCCCGGACGGATGATGTGATTATCCTGGCCGGCAAGGGCCACGAGACCTACCAGATCGTAGGCCATGAGAAACGCCACCTGGACGAGCGGGAGGTCGTGGCCGCCTATATTGCTGAACAGAAGGAGAGAGCCTGATTTGTGGTCAGGCCAAGAGGGAGACTGCCATGGAAATGATTTTCGCGTGTGTGCTCAGCTTCACCGTCACGGGGCTGCTGGGGTGGAAGGTGATTCTGCCGGCCCTGCGCCGGCTGAAGGCCGGACAGGAGATCCGGGAGGTGGGGCCCAAGTGGCATGCCACCAAGGCCGGCACCCCCACCATGGGGGGGCTGATGTTCATCATCGGCACCGCCATCTCCATCCTGGTGCTGGGGTGGCCGGGGATGCTGGCGGGGGATCTCTCCCATATCTACGTGTTCCTCTTTGCACTGGTCTTCGGCGTCATCGGCTTTCTGGACGACTATGAGAAGGTGAAGAAGCACCAGAACCTGGGCCTGACGGCCATGCAGAAGTTTCTGCTCCAGCTGGCCGCCGCCATCCTCTTCCTGATGCTGATGCGCTACGAGGGGCGGCTGTCTCCCAGCCTGTACGTGCCCTTTTTCAACACCAGCATCCCCCTGAGCTGGCCGCTATACATGGTGTTCGCCGCCTTTGTGGTGGTGGGCTGCGTCAACGCGGTGAACATCACCGACGGCCTGGACGGCCTGTCCACCTCGGTGTCCATCCCCGTGGCGCTGTTTTTCGTCTCCGCAGCCACATGGTGGGGCTACCGGCAGCTGGGCGTCTTTGCCGCGGCGCTGCTGGGGGGGCTGCTGGCCTTCCTGCTGTTCAACGCCCACCCGGCCAAGGTGTTCATGGGGGACACCGGCTCCCTGTTTCTGGGGGGCGCGGTGGCGGGCATGGCCTTTGCCTTCGATATGCCCCTGATTCTGCTGCTGGTGGGGATCATCTACATCGTGGAGACCCTGTCCGATATCATCCAGATTTTCTATTTCAAGCTGACCCACGGCAAGCGGATCTTCAAGATGGCTCCCATCCACCACCACTTTGAGATGTGCGGATGGAGCGAAATCAAGATTGTCACCGTTTTCACGGCGGTGTCCACCCTGTTCTGCGCCCTGGCGCTGTTTGGCGTGATGAACCGGATGCCGTAAAAATCAAAAAAGATGCGTCGCATCTTTTTTGAGGAGGGAGAGTTCGGGCCGCCTGCGGCGGCTTAGGGCTGGGGCGGGCAAAGCCCGCCTAACGCCTGCGGAGGACTTTTTTTGATAGCCTGGCCCTGAAGGAATTGGAGGAATTGCCTATGACCAAAGCGGAATACAAGCAGCGCAAGCGCCTGCGGGAGCGGGAGGAGAGAAGAAAGCGCCAGGAGGCCTGGGAGGCCGCCCGGGGGCCGCTGGACCTGCCCTTTCTGCTGCTGGCGCTGCTGCTGCTGGGGATCGGGCTGATCATGCTGCTGTCCGCCAGCTTCCCCTCCGCCCAGGCGTCCAAAAGCTCCAACTACGACCCCCTGTACTACTTCAAGCGGCAGGCGATGTTCGGGGCCCTGGGGCTGTTTGCCATGTTCACCGTGTCCAAGATCAACTACGAGCGCTTCCGGGGCCTGGCGAAGCTGGGCATCATCGTCTCCATTGTGCTGCTGGTGCTGGTGCTGATCCCCGGCGTGGGGATCACCCGCAACGGCGCAACCCGCTGGCTGGGCATCCCCGGCATACAGGCGGGGCAGTTCCAGCCCTCGGAGGTGGCGAAGCTGGGGATTATCGTCTACTTCGCCGAGTCCATCTCCCAGAAGCGGGAGAAAATGCGCACCTTCCGGGAGGGGTTCCTGCCCCATATCCTGCTGCTGGGGGTCATCGCCGGGCTGACGCTGAAAGAGCCGCACCTGTCCGGCGCGATTCTGATATTCGGCATGGGCGCGGCCATGATGGTGGTGGGGGGCATCCACTGGGGCTGGATCGCGGCGGGCGTCGGGACCGTGGGCGTGGGCGGCTATCTGATGCTGTTCACGGACCTTATGGCGAAGATCGACTACAACGCCGCCCGCATCACCGTCTGGCGGGATCCCTTCGGCGGGGATCTGGAGTTCCGGCGGAAATACGCCTATCAGACCATCCAGAGCCTCATCACCGTGGGCTCCGGCGGTCTTCTGGGGGTGGGCCTGGGCAAAAGCCGGCAGAAGTTCATGTTCCTGCCCGAGGAGCACAACGACTTCATCTTTGCCGTGGTTTTTGAGGAGCTGGGCCTGGTGGGGGCAACCATGATCATGATCCTGTTCGCCCTGCTGATTATCCGGGGCTTCTGGATCGCCATCCACGCCCGGGACCGGTTTGGCAGCCTCATGGCCGTGGGCGTCACCACCCAGATCGCACTCCAGGCCTTCCTGAATATCGCAGTGGTCACCAACCTGATCCCCAACACCGGTATCTCTCTGCCCTTCTTCAGCTACGGCGGCACGGCCCTGGCCATCCAGCTGGTGGAAATCGGCATCGTGCTCTCCGTGTCCCGCCAGATGCCCGCGCCGAAGGCGGGGTAGGGCGGCCATGCGTTTCCTTTGCAAAAGAAACGTATCAAAAGAAAACTTTGGCGCAAAACTGCGTTTTGCTTATCTTTGTCAGAAAAAAACTGTGGAAAGGCGATAGCCTTTCGAGAATAGTTCTTTTTGATACTTTTTCCGTGCGGTGGCCGCACAGCGGACACGAGCAGCCCAAGCCGGCCAAAGGACGGCGAGTGGTTTCAAGAAAAAGTATGGATACCGAGAGGGGTGACTGCAATTAAGATTATCTTCACCTGCGGCGGGACCGCGGGGCACGTGAATCCGGCCCTGGCGCTGGCGGGCCTCATCCGGGAGCGGCAGCCGGACAGCGAGATTCTGTTCGTGGGCGCCCGCCGGGGAATTGAGAAGCGGCTCATAGAGGAGGCGGGCTGGCCCTTCCGGGCGGTAGAGGTGTCCAACTTCCACCGGTCCTTTCGCCCAAAGGAGCTGCGGCACAATCTGGTGTCCCTGCGCAACTTCCTCCGCTCGCCGGGGGAGGCGCGAGCGCTGCTCAGGGAGTTCCCGGCCGGGCTGGTGGTGGGTACCGGCGGCTACGCCAGCTACCCCATGATCAAGGCGGCCTCGAAGCTGGGCATCCCCACGGCCATCCACGAGTCCAACGCCATCCCCGGACTGACCACCCGCCTGCTGGAGCCTCACACGGATCTCATCATGGTGGGCTTCGAGGAGTGCCGGAAGAACTATAAGCGCCCGGATAAGGTGCTGGTCACCGGCACCCCGGTACGGGGGGACTTCTTCCATCTGACCAAGCGGGAGGCCAAGCGGAAGCTGGGCATGGACGATGGCCGGCCCCTGATCGTCTCCTTCTGGGGCAGTCTGGGGGCGGCGGAGATGAACCGGGAGACGGCCCAGTTCCTGGCGCTGGAGATGAAGGAGGGGGAGCCCTTCCACCACGTCCACGGGGCGGGAGCCATGGGGTTTGAGCACATGAGGGAGTATCTCGCCGAAACCGAGGTGGATCTGGGCAGGGCGCAGGCGCTGGAGGTCCGGGAGTACATCCGGGACATGAACGTGCTGATGCGGGGGGCGGATCTGGTGATCTGCCGGGCCGGAGCCAGCACCATCAGCGAATTGACCGCCCTGGGCGTACCGGCCATCATCGTCCCCTCGCCCAACGTGACCAACAACCACCAAGAGTCCAATGCCCGGGTTCTGGCCGACGCCGGCGGGGCGGTGATGCTCCTGGAGCGGGACTCCAGCGGCCGGCTGCTCTACAATACGGCCTGTGAGATTCTACGGGACCAGGAGCGGCGGCGGCGGATGAGCGCCGCCATGGCGTCTCTGGGATCGGTTGACGCGGCGGAAAAGATTTACGCAGCCGTCATGAAATTAGGGCATGCTTGAAAAATGGCAGCTCACCCGAACGGCGGCCCTTTTGCCGCTGGACATCTATCCATTTTTAAACAGCGCCTGAGAATGCCGGCAGAAAAGTAGCAGATTCCTCCCGTCCGCATACCATGGATTAGTTTGGAAAAATATCCATGTGCGGAGGGGTAGTTATGAGCCATATCACCATTCAAGGGGGCCGGAGGCTGGAGGGGGCGCTGACCGTCCAGGGGGCGAAAAACAGCGTCCTGCCCATTCTGGCGGCCACCATCCTGCATCCGGGGCGGACTGTGCTCCGGGGCTGTCCCCGCCTGAGCGACGTGGAAGCCAGCATCCGCATCCTCCGCCACCTGGGCTGCCTGGCGGGCTGGGAGGGGGAGGAGCTGGTGGTGGACACCGGCCCCATGAGCCGGGGGGACATCCCCGACCATCTGATGCGGGAGATGCGATCGTCGGTGATCTTCCTGGGCGCCATTCTGGCGCGGCTGGGCTGGGCGGAGATGTCCTACCCGGGCGGCTGCGAGCTGGGGCCCCGTCCCATTGACCTGCATCTGGCGGCCCTGCGGCAGCTGGGCGCGGAGCTGAAGGAGGAGGGGGGGCGTCTGCTGTGCGGGGCCCGGCGGATGACGGGCCGGGAGATCGCCCTGAGCCTGCCCAGCGTGGGGGCCACGGAGAACGCGATTCTGGCCGCCTGCGGCGCGGAGGGCGAGACCATCCTCTTCAACGCCGCCCGGGAACCGGAGATCGCGGATCTGCAGGACTTCCTGTGCGCCATGGGCTGCAAGGTCCGTGGGGCTGGGAGCTCCACAGTCTGCGTCATGGGCCGCCAGAGCACCCATGACGCGGTACATACCGTTATGCCGGACCGGATCGCTGCGGCCACCTATCTCTCGGCTGTCGCGGCGGCGGGGGGACAGGTGGAGCTGCTGGGCGTCGATTACCGCCATCTCTCCACCGTCACGGCGGCACTCCACGCGGCGGGCTGCCAGATCACCGGCGGCGAGGGGCGGATCAGCCTCCGATCGGACGGAGCGCTCCGCTCTGCCGGCACTGTGCGGACGGCCCCCTATCCCGGCTTTCCCACCGACGCCCAGGCGGTGGTGATGGCGGCGCTGCTGCGCAGCCAGGGTGCCACGGTATTTGTGGAGAACATCTTTGAGAACCGGTACCGCCATGTGGATGAGCTGCGCCGCATGGGCGCGGACATCAGCGTGGCCGACCGGGTGGCGGTGGTCACCGGGGTGCCCAGGCTCTTCGGGGCGGACGTGCGGGCCACGGATCTGCGGGGCGGGGCTGCCCTGCTGGTGGCGGGGCTCGCCGCTAAGGGGACCACCCGGATCGGGGATATTTACCACATTCAGCGGGGGTACGCGGACCCTGTGGGGGATCTGCGGGCGCTGGGGGCGGAGATCTCCCTGGAGGAGGACTGAGCCCCGCGGCCCGGGACCGCTTTCGCGGGCACAGGCGGCGGCCCCGGGCCAGAGAGGCCGGCGGGAACGAATCGATTTGATTTCAGCCGTTTTGCATCGCCGCCGTAGGGAGCGGCAGCTGCAAAACATGGCAATCTTCCCCCCATCAGGTTCGGAGGGGACAAAAAAAGCACTGCGGTCCGCTTGAAAACCGGCGGAATGCCCCGTAAGGGCCTTTTGACGGTTTTCAAACGGACCGCAGGGGACGCGGAGAAAGGAAACAAGAGCCATGCCGCAAAAGAGAAAGAAACGCCGGCGCCGCCGGGGCGGGCTGGGCCGCCTGCTACGTCCCCTGTCCGTGGTGCTGGCTGCGGTAGCCGTGGTGGCGGCTCTCACCATGTTCTTCAAGGTGGATCAGGTGGAGGTCACCGGAAACGGCCGCTACCGGGCGGAGGAGGTCATTGCCGCCTCGGGCGTGGAGCAGGGGGACAACCTGATCCTCCTGGACCGCTACGGCATCAGCCAGAGGCTGTGCCGGGAGCTGCCCTATATCAACGACGTGCGCATTAACCCCAAGTTTCCGGATACGCTGCTGGTGGAGGTGACAGAGGCCCATGCCTCCGCTTCGATACAGGGGGCCGGCGGCTGGTGGCTCATCGACGCCGGCGGGGAGCCGGGCATCAAGCTGCTGGAGCTGGTGGAGGAGAGCGCCGCCCAGGACTACCTGCAAATTCTCAGCCTGGAGGCGGCGAACCCGGTTGTCGGCCGGACGCTGGAGCTGCCCGAGGAGAGCCCCATCACCTGGGAGCGCCTGTCGGCGCTGCTGACGGCCATGGAGGAGCACGGGATGTTCGCCCGGGCGGACAACCTGGATCTCAGCGACCCGGACACCCTGGTGCTCAACTATGACGGCCGCTTCCGGGTGCAGCTGTTCTACGACGCGGACTTCGACTACGAGTTCCAGCGGCTGAAGAAGGTGGAGGAGGTGCTGGAGCCCAACGAGCGGGGCACCATCCGAATGGACATGAAGGATGATGCGGACGTGCATTTTATCCCCGAGGGACAGTAACCGGGAGCGGTAATTTTTTCCAGATTCCCTGTTTTGCCGCAAAATTTCAAAAAAAGCGGGAATCAGCTATTGACCTGCCGGGGAAAAAAGCATACAATAAATGATAAAAGTCTGGCATTCTGTCCGGGGCCAACAGCCCCGCTTACATACGGATGATAAGAGGTAGGAGGATTCCACTATGGCATTTGAACTGGTAACCGCGCCTGACAACGTGGTGAAGATTAAGGTAATCGGCGTGGGCGGCGGCGGCAACAACGTGGTCAACCGCATGGTCCGCTCCGGCGTGGGCGGCGTGGACTTCGTGGCCGTCAATACGGACAAGCAGGCGCTGAACATATCCAACGCGGAGTATAAGATTCAGATCGGCGAGAAGCTGACCCACGGGCAGGGCGCGGGCTCGGACCCCGAGGTGGGCCGCAAGTCCGCGGAGGAGAGCCGCAGCCAGATTACCAAGGCCCTGGAAGAGACGGATATGGTCTTCATCACCGCCGGCATGGGCGGCGGCACCGGCACCGGCGCGGCGCCCATCGTGGCCGAGGCGGCCAAGGAGCAGGGAATCCTCACCGTGGGCGTGGTGACCAAGCCCTTCGGCTTTGAGGGCCGGCGCCGGATGATGCAGGCGGAGAAGGGGATCGAGGATCTGCGGGGCAAGGTGGACTCCCTGGTCATCATCCCCAACGAGCGGCTGAAGTTCGCCACGGACCAGAAGATTACATTCGCCAACGCCTTTGAGATTGCCGACGATGTGCTGCGCCAGGCGGTCATGTCCATCTCGGATCTCATCCGGGAGACCGGCTTCATCAACCTGGACTTTGCCGACGTGACCGCCATTATGAAGGACGCGGGCCTCGCCCACATGGGCGTGGGCCGTGCTGCCGGCAAGGGGAAGGCCGAGGAGGCCGCCCGGCTGGCCATCTCCAGCCCCCTGCTGGAGACCAGCATCCAGGGCGCGCGGGGCATCCTGGTCAACGTGACGGGCGCGTCGGACATCGGTCTGGACGAGGTGGACGAGGCGGCCAACATGGTCAGGGAGCTGGTCCATCCCGACGCGAATACCATCTTCGGCGCTACCTTTGACGACACCCTGGGGGATGAGATCCGGGTCACCGTCATTGCCACCGGCTTTGACGAGAAGAAGGGACTGGACTCCGTCACCGCTTCCGCCTCCCAGAGCGGGGGCAGTCCCAGGAGCAAATTCGAGGAGCTTTTCCAGACACAGTCTGAGGAGAAGAAGACGGATGAGGAGGACCCCTTTGACAGCATTATGCGCATTTTCAACAACCAATAGGGAGCAGTCCTGACATACATAGATCACCCCCGGCGGGAGCCACATGGGCTCCCGCCGGGGGTTTTCCGGCCGCGCCGGCCGCCGGTCCTGTCAGGTGGTCTGGCGCGGCTGGACGGGGATCTCGATTTGGACGATATAGTCCTCGATCCGGTCGATGACGCTCTCGTTGATGCCCATTTCGTAGGAAAAGCCGGACAGGACAAGGCCGCGCTCCTCCGCGAAATCCAGGATTTCCCGGTACCGCTCCGGCAGCACGTCCCAGGGCCCCTTGCAGAAGGCCCGGAGATAGGTCCCGCCGGGTTGGCGGTGGAGCCCGGCCGTTGTGACGGGGAGGGGGATCTCGATAAACAGCCTGGAGTAGGCGTCAAAGTTTCCGCGATAGAGCTCCGCAGCGGGGATCATGGCGCCGTAGGAGGCGTCGTGGAGGCGGCGCAGCTGGTACTTCCTGGTTTCGGCGGTGATCATCTCCACCTGCCTGTCAAAGGAGGTCTCAGGGCTGATGTCCACCGTCACCAGCCTTCGCTCCTCCTTCTCCACGAGGCTGATCTCGGAGAGATCCATGCTCAGCAGCGTCTGCATGTTCCGGCGGTGGTTGACAAGTGTCTTACGGACCGCCCGCAGGTGGGCCATGGTGCGCTCCAGCTCCGCAATCTTCTCACCCAGCAGCCGCTCCAGGCTGGCGGCGGACCGGCTGTGCATGAATTCCTGGATTTCGTCGATGGAGACGTCCAGCTCCCGCAGCAGCAGGATGGTCTCCAGGATGGAGCTCTGGTAGTAGCTGTAGTAGCGGTATCCGTTCTCCGGATGGATGTATGCCGGCTGAAAAAGCCCGATCTGGTCGTACCACATGAGCGTTTTCCTGTTGATGCCGTGGAGGGCGGCGAATTGCCCGATGGTGAGCAGCCTGCTTTTTTTCTCCATTTTTCAAATCTCTCCCTTGACCTTACAGTTACTGTACGGTCTATTATAGGACGCGGAGACAAGAAAAACAAGGGGGCGGCCTTCCGCCTCCCCGCCAAAAGGAGAAAACAATGGACAAGCAAACTGCGTACAGCAAACCCGTTACACTGAAAAACATCCTGGCCTTTGCCGTGCCGACCATCGCCATGTCGGTCTTCATGTCCTTCTATACCATGGTGGACGGCCTGTTCGTGTCCAACCTGATCGGTACGGAGGCCCTCTCGGCCATCAACCTGACCGCGCCGGTGATCCAGCTGGTGACGGCCGTCTCCACCATGCTGGCCACCGGCGGCAGCGCGGTGATTATGCGGAAGATGGGGGAGGGACGGCCGGAGGAGGCCCGGGAGGACTTTACCTTTCTCATCCTGGTCAACGTGGCCGTGGGCCTGGTTATGTGCGCCCTGGGCTACCAGATCATGGGGCCCGTCTTCGGGAGCATGGGGCTGTCCGAGGCTGCGGCGGGCTACTGCGAGGCGTATCTGAGCCGCTACCTGCTCTTTACGGTGCCCATTCTGCTGATGAACAACTTCACCCTCTACATGATCGCCTCGGAGAAGGCGGCCCTGTCCCTGGCCTGCTCCGTGGGCGGCGGCGTGCTGAACATGGTGCTGGACTATGTCCTGATCGCCGTGTGCCATATGGGCATCGGCGGCGCGGCTGTGGCGACGGGCCTGGGGTACTCGGTGACGGCGGTGGTGGGGCTGGCAGTGTTCAGCCGGCGGGGAAGCCTGCTGTACTTTGTGCGGCCCGCTTTCCGGCTCCGCGTGCTGGGGGAGGCGGCGGCCAACGGCTGCTCGGAGATGGCAACGGCTTTGGTCACGGGAATCGTCACCCTGCTGTTCAACTGGACCATGCTGCGCTTCGCGGGGGAGGCGGGGGTGGCCGCGGTGACCATCATCATGTATGTGCTGATGTTCGCCAGCTCCCTGTATACCGGCTGGTCCTACGGCGTGGCACCCATGATCAGCTACTACCACGGGGAGCGGAGCACCGGGAAGCTGAAAAGGACCGTCGGCCTGAGCTTGCGGGTCATCGGGTGCATCTCCCTGGTGACGGCGGCGCTCTCCTTCGCCGCCACGGGGCCCCTGGTGGCCGTCTTCGCCCGGCCGGAGGACCCGGTCTTCGCCCTGGCCGCTACCGGGAACCGGATCTGCACGCTGGCACTGCTGTTCATCGGGTTCAACATCTTCACCAGCGGCATGTTCACCGCCCTGTCCAACGGCGTGGTCTCGGCCATACTGGCCTTTTCCCGCTCCTTTGTGTTCATGCTGATTGCCATGCTGAGTCTCCCGGCCCTTCTGGGGATCCGCGGCGTCTGGCTGGCCACGCCCGCGGCGGAGCTGATGGCGCTGGCACTGTCGGCGGGGATGTTTATGAAATACAGAAAGCGGTATCATTACTGAGGGAGGCGGAGCGTATGCGGAAAATCTATGATGGGAGCCGGGGGATCCGGCTTTTGAAGAAGGGACAGAATGGGCTCATACACGCCGTCTTCAGCCGTCTGGGGCTGATTGTGCTCCTTCTGGCACTCCAGACGGCGGTGTTGTTTGGCGTGTTCCGCTGGTTTGAGGGATTCCTGCCCCATATCATGGGCGGCAGGGCCCTGTTTACGGCCGGCATGGTGCTCTATCTGCTCAACAGCCGGTTGGACCCCACGGCGAAGATCACCTGGCTCATCTTCATCATGCTGCTCCCGGTGTTCGGCTCCCTGCTGTTCTGGTATACACAGAGCAACATCGGCCACCGGGCGGTGAAGGCCCGGCTGAGCCAGCTGACCGAGCAGACCCGGGAGAGCATCCCCCAGTCCCGGGCGGTGCTGGACAATCTGGCGGCGGAGTATCCCGGGGCGGCGTCCCTGGCCCGCTACATCCGCCGGAGCGGCTGTTACCCGGTGTTTGACCGCACGGCTGTGACCTATTTCCCCACTGGGGAGGAGAAGTGGGAGGAGATGCTGCGCCAGCTGGAGACGGCGGAGCACTTTATCTTCCTGGAATACTTCATCGTGGACGAGGGCGTGATGTGGGGGGAGGTCCTGGAGATTCTGGTGAAGAAGGCGGCGGCGGGGGTGGACGTGCGGGTGATGTACGACGGGACCTGCGAATTTTCCACCCTGCCCCACGGCTACCCCAAGCTGCTGCGGGATCTGGGCATCCGCTGCAAGGTGTTCGCGCCGGCGGCACCCTTTGTCTCCACCCACTACAACTACCGGGACCACCGGAAGATCCTGGTCATCGACGGCCGCGTCGCCTTCAACGGCGGCGTGAATCTGGCGGACGAGTATATCAACCACATTGTGAAGCACGGCCACTGGAAGGACACCGCCGTCATGCTGCGGGGGGAGGCGGTAAAGAGCTTTACCCTGATGTTTTTGCAGATGTGGGGAATCGGCGAGCGGGAGCCGGAGTTTGAGAAGTTTCTCTCCTTCCGCGCCGAGCCCCAGGAGGGGGCGGGGGGCTACGTGCTCCCCTACGGGGACTGCCCTCTGGACGGCGACAAGGTGGGGGAGCGGGTCTACATGGACCTGCTCAACCGCGCCCGGCGGTACGTCCACATCATGTCCCCCTACCTCATCCTGGACGGAGAGATGGAGACGGCGCTGCGGTTTGCGGCGGAGCGGGGGGTGGAGGTGGTGCTGATTCTGCCCGGCATTCCCGACAAGCCGGCCCCTTACGCGCTGGCCAAGACCCATTACGCCGCGCTGCTGGACTCCGGCGTCAGGATATGCGAGTACACCCCGGGCTTTGTCCATGCCAAGATGTTTGTCTGCGACGGCCGGGAGGCGGTGGTGGGCACCATCAATCTGGACTACCGCAGCCTGTACCACCACTTCGAGTGCGCCACGTACCTGTGCGGGACGGACTGCATCCCGGAGATTGAGGCGGATTTCCAGGCCACGCTGGCCAAGTGCCGCCAGGTGACGCGGGAAAGCGTCCGGCAGGAGAAGTGGCCGGTAAAGCTGATGGGATTTGTGCTGAAAACCATCGCGCCGCTGCTGTAGTTCATACGAATACTCGCTTATTGGTACAAAAAGAAGCCGCGTCCTGTGGAGGGCGCGGCTTTTTATAGTCGACGCACTTGAAAATCGGTAAAGTTCGGCGGTCAAAATGATACGGGGCGGCGTTGTCGTCTTTGGCGGGCGTCAGCCCACCTGCATCCTCCGCCTTGCCCCGCGTCATTTTTCCTCCCCTCCTTTTTACCTCTTCTCAAGTGCGTCGACTATATCAGGGCCTGTTGGAAAAAAGTAGGGGAGACTACTTGACAAAACGGTTCTATTGCGCTAGAATACAGATATTCTATCGCGATAGAATGAAAGGAGCGTCAACGATGGATAACAAACTGTTCGACAGCGAGCTGCGGATCCTGGAGATTCTCTGGGAGGGCGGCGAGATGAGCGCCAAGGACGTGGCCGCCCGGGCGGCGGAGGCGGCGGGCTGGAGCAAGACCACCACCTACACGGTGCTGAAAAAGTGTGCGGACAAGGGACTGATCCAGCGGCGGGACCCGGGATTCCTCTGTCAGGCGCTGGTCAGCCGGGCAGACGCCCAGCGCCGGGAGACGAGGGGACTCATCGACCGGATGTACGGCGGCCGGGCGGACCGGCTGGTGGCCTCCCTGCTGGAGGGCCGGGCCCTGGACAAGGCGGAGATTGCGCGGCTGCGGCAGCTGGTGGAGGACCTGTCATGACGGCGGGGCTGCTGGGCATGGCGGCGAGAGCGTCCCTCTCCGCCGGTGTGATGATTCTGGTGGTGGTGCTGCTGCGCCGCCAGTTCCAGTCCAGGACGCCGCGGCGGGTGTTCTGCCTGCTGTGGGACATGGTGCTCTGCCGGCTGCTGATCCTCTCGGACATCCCATCGCCCGTCAGCGTCCAGCGGCTGCTGGCGCTGGGGCAGCGGAGCGGGGGAGAGGCCGCGGCGCGGCCGGTTTCATCGGCTGAGGCGGGGGTGTACCTCGTGGAGGGATCGGCGTTCGCGCTTCATAGGACGTCTGTGTCCGCCGCGCCGGTAGTGGACTGGACGCAGATACTGACGGCGGTGTGGCTGATGGCGGCCCTGGCGGGACTGTGCTGTCTGGTGTGGCGGCACCTGCAAAGCCGGAGGATCTACGCCGCCTCCGCCCCCGTCCGGGACACCTTCGTGCTGGGCTGGCAGGCGGATCACCCCCTGCGCCGCCCGGTGCAGATCCGCTCCTGCGGCTGGATCACCTCGCCGCTGACCTACGGCGTGGTGTATCCGGTGGTGCTCTTACCGGAGGAGATGGACCTCACGGACCGGGAGGGCCTTGCCTGTGTGCTGGCACATGAGTACACCCATATCCGGCGCTTTGACACCCTGCGCAAGGGCCTGCTGGCCGGGGCGCTGTGCCTGCACTGGTTCAACCCCCTGGTCTGGGCTATGTACGCGCTGGCGAACCGGGACATGGAGCTGGCCTGCGACGAGGCGGTGGTCCGTTCCGGCGCGGACCGGCGGGAGTACGCCCTGGCGTTGCTGCGCCTGGAGGAGGCCCGGGGCGGGGCGGCCCTCAGCGGCAGCTACTTCAGCAAAAACCCATTGGAAGAAAGGATTCGTGCGATTATGAAAATGAAAAAAGTATCCCTTGCCGCCCTTCTGGCGGTGCTGGTGGTGATGTCCATCGCCACCACCGTGTTTGCCACCAGCGCCCCCGGGAAGGCCCCGGAGGCCAGCGGCGCGGAGATTGATTTCGGCATCCAGCCAAAGCAGATTGTGGAGGGGGATGCCTTGATTCTCTCCAATGGAGAGGACGGGGAGCGGCTCTTCTCTGTGGACGATGGCAAAACCTGGCTCACCGAGGAGCGGTTCCACGCCCAGTACGGCGATTGGGGCGACAGCTGGGATGTGGAGTGGTGGACCGCCGATGAGTTCGCCGCCTGGCTGGAGCAGGAGAAGAAGGCCCTGCAGGATATCATCGGCGAGCGGGCCTACACCGGCGCCGACGGCTGGTTTGTCTGGGACCAGGAGCGGGTGGACGAAACCATCGCCCTCTATGAGGAGATGCTCTCCGACATCCAGAAGGGCGCGCTGTACTCCAAGACCATCTGGGACAAGGACGGCAACGCCCTGGAGGATGTGGCCTTGGGATCTGACGGCCCTCTGGATGCCGTGGTGGCCACCGTTACAGATGATTCCATCTCCGCGGCGGACAAGGAGCCGCTTCGTGGGGACAGTGCCGACACCTACGCCCTGCTGGCGGAGGCGGAGTCCTTCGGCCTCACCAGCGCAGCGGACGGGCTCTACTACAACGGCAAGCGGGTGCGCATGTTGGTGGATGGAGTTTCCACTGGAAATGGCGGCTACGGTATCCGGTATGTTTATCGGGGCGACTGGGGCGAGGTGGATGTCCACACCCTGCGCTCCGTGCGGGACAACGGGGACGGATCCTATGATCCCATGGGGGATCTGATTGGTCTGGCCGCAGCCGGGGACGCCAATTTTGACCAGGGGCTCATCGACTGCGCCCGGCCTGCTGCCGGCGAACAGGTCACCGCTGTGGCAGAGGGCAGCTCCCGGACTGCGGGAGGCCGGAGCTTTCAAGAGATTTTCAGCCAGTATGAGAGCTATGGCCTGAGCTATACTCCTGTGGAAAACAGCTACGGAACCCTTGCTTACAACGACCAGCCTGTGGCATTCTTTACGGATCTGAAGCCCAACGGCGGATCCTTCAGCTATCAGAATCCCTATGCGGAGGAGGGCCTTCGGATTTATACTCAGTATGATGAACAGGGCAATCTGACCGGCCTGACGGCGAAAGCCGCCTCTTAAGCAAAAAAACGGCCCGGCTGTGGGAAAAATCCCGCGGCCGGGCCGGATTTTTATTTTCCTCTTGACAAATGGTCCGTCCAGGCGTATAGTTCAATTTATGAACTATTAAAAGGGGGTGGAACCCCATGCTCAACGAGGAACTGCTGTCCGCCTGGCTGGAGCTGACCAGCGTGGTTGACAACCAGCGGCTGGGCTCCGACCGGCGGGAGGCGCTGCCCTTCAACGAGGCCGTGGTGTGCAGCCTGCTGGCGGGGGCGCAGCGGGGGGGAGGCTCCCTCACAGCCAGCGAGCTGTGCGCGCGCACGCGCATCCTCAAATCCCAGATGAACGCCATCCTCAGCTCCCTGGAGCACAAGGGGATCATCAGCCGCCAGCGATCCCTTTCGGACCGCCGCCGGGTGGAGCTGCGGCTGATGCCGGCGGGCTTTGAGCGCTATGAGGCAGCCCACCGGCGGGTGCTGGACATGGTGGACCGGCTCATCATCCGGATGGGGGAGGAGAGGGTCCGCAGCCTGCTCCCCCTGCTCCGTCAGGCGGCGGAAATTTTTGATCAGATCCAACAGGAGGGATAACCCTATGGGCGTCCGTATTATCACCGACTCCGCATCCGACTTTGAGGCCGCTGTGGCGAAACGTCGGAAAATCGACATTGTTCCTATGACCATTCAGTTCGGCTCAGCCGCGTTTCTTGCCGGCAAGACACTGTCCAACGACATCTTCTACCAGCTGCTTCAGGAGGGAAGGGAGAACCCGTCCACCTCCCAGCCCGCGCCCGCCGCCTTTCTCCAGCTCTTTGAGGAGGCCCGGCGGGACGGGGACCAGGTGGTGGTCATCCTGCTGTCCGGGGTGCTCAGCGGCACCATGCAGAGCGCCATGATTGCCAAGGGCATGTGCGGCTATGAGCCCATCTACATCATCGACAGCCTCACCGTCTCCGCCGGTATCCAGATTCTGGTCAACTACGCCTGCAAGCTGCGGGACAGCGGCCTGCCCGCCGCCGGCATCGCGGAGGAGGTGGAGCGGCTGAAGGACAAGGTCCGGGTATTCGCCGTCGTGGACACCTTGGAGTATCTGCGCCGGGGCGGTCGGCTCAGCGGCTTCCAGGCCGGGCTGGGGACGGTGACAAAGCTCAAGCCTGTCATCGCCGTCCGGGACGGCAGGCTCTCCATCGCGGGCAAGTCCTTCGGCATGGCTGCGGCGGTCAAGCAGCTGCTGAAAATTCTGGAGGATCACCCGGTGGACGACGACTACCCCTCCTATTTCCTCTACACGGGGGATAAGAGCCGGGAGGAGCTGCTGCTGCCCAAGCTGCGGGAGCGCTCCGCCCTTCCGCGCCGGCTCCACTACTGCTCTGTGGGTCCTACCATCGGCGCCCACGCCGGCCCCGGCGCGCTGGGGATGGCGTATATTGAACGGGGAAGATGAACCTTTTTCTTGAAAGAAAAAGGCTCCCAAAAAGAACTTTGGCGCAAAACTCCGTTTTGCTGGTGGGGCGGGAAGCAGGCCGCCGTTTGGGTGTTTTTGGATTTTTCAGATGAGTCCGCGAGTACAGCGGGGGGCCAGCTCTCTTAACTTTCTTACATCATATGCCGATATAAAAATATCTGTAAACAGGAAACCCCAAAACCAGAAAGAGACGGTGATATGATAATGTTTGTTGGTCAAGTGCAGGCGAACCCCAATGTACATCAGAAGGGCATGGCAGCGGTACGCGCTCATTTGCCCTCTGCTTCGGCGCAAACCGGTTCAGCGCGATATGACCGCATGGAGACGGGAACTCGCTCCCAGGGAACGGCGTACGCCGGCATTTATAAACCCAGTTCCGATCAGATGCGGGTGCTGGGGAATACTTCATATACAAGGGTCGCTCCGGACAGCCGCTTGCAGGCGGAGCTTCTGCCGCCGTCGGAGCAAGCGTCTTATACCGAGGAGGACGCGCTCCTCAACCAGTATATGAAGCAATCCCGCATTGACGGTTATTTTGATGGAGATACATTCGTGCGCACTTCCTCTGAACCTGTAAAGCTGATTTTGAAAAACGACATCTCAAAAGCGGATTTGGAAAAATTCCGTGGCGAGCTTGCCGAAAAA
>CAJUQS010000130.1 GCA_910588365.1 uncultured Oscillospiraceae bacterium
CCACATACAGGCCACAGTGGGTCACGCCGTTGGGGTCGGGGGCGGCGTAGGTATTTTTGAAAAATACCAGGTCGCCGGGCCGTGGGGAGCTGGTTCTGGTACAGTAGTTGTAAAGCCCCTGCGCCCCCAGCCGCCCGATGTCCCAGCCGCACTGGTTCAGCACATAGGACAGGTAGCCGGAGCAGTCAAAGGACGTGCTGGGGCTGTGGCCGCCCCAGACATAGGGATAACCGATATATTTCTCCGCCTCGGTGAGCAGGGCGGCAAAGGTGGGATCGGACAGGTACGCCTCCGGCACGTCATGGAGGGTGGGGCCGTTCGTGACATACTTCCCGATGTAGCCGGAGCCGGGGAACAGGTCAGGACGGTTCCCCAGGGTCGCCATGAACAGGGCGTAACGGGAGAGCTGGCCCTCGCCCATGATGTAGACAGGCAGATGGGAGAGGTTGAAGTTTTCCAGGGTCACGGTGCAGATGTAGTAATTGTAAGCCTTCAGGCCGGAGAAATCATTGCGCTGGCATTTTCCAACGGCAAGAAGCATGATTTCCAGCTATTCAAGGATTCTGGTATCCATGTCAAGGCAGAAACAGTGCCGGATTTTATTGGATTGGAGAGGGTGCGGATACTAGCTACCAGGGATTGGTTTTATTGCTCTACTTGACGATCCATATTAACCGTTCCATTTTACATCATCCATATGTACCGTACTCTTGCTGATTGCGAAGCGGCGCGCGGCCTCGCGCACGGTGGCGCGGTTTTCGATAATATAGGCGGCCAGCTCACAGGCACGCTCCTCGATATTTCCCTTCAAGACCCAACACTCTCCCTATCCCGATATGCCACATATATATGCGAACCGCGGCGGGAACATGCGGAAACGCGGGACAAAAGCCGGATATATTCCGCCACTTGACCGCAGGGCGTGCACAGATAGAGGCCCCCGCCGGTTCCACTCAATGGAGTAACCAGCGGGGGGCTGCGATTATTTAATGATTTGATAGAATGCGGGATGCAAAGTCTCCATTATCCCAAAAGATTATAGAGCACCTGCGCCACCTGCGCGCGGGTCGACAGCCCCTTGGGCTGAAGAGCTCCGTTGTTGTCTCCATTGATGATACCGCTTTCTGCCGCCCAGCGCAGCGCATCCAGAGCGTAACTGCTGACCTGGTCGGAGTCGGAGAAGCTTAGCGTCTGGACAGACGCTGCCGGACTGCCGCTGTACCGCCAAAGCATAACGATCAGCTGCTCCCGGGTAATGCTGTCGCCGGGGCCGAAACAGCCATTTCCATAGCCGTTGACAACGCCATTTGCCGATGCCCAGGCAACCGCGTCACAATACCACGCGCCGGCGGCCACGTCCGTAAAGGCGCTGCCGGAGTCAACAGCCGGCCGGCCCTCCTTATTGTAGAGAATCTGCGTCAGCATCGCCCGCGTCAGATTTGCATCGGGGGAGAAGGTTCCAGCGTCTATCCCGTTCATCAGGCCGTTTTCATTGACAAACCTGATTGCGTCGTAATACCAGGCGCTCTCCGGCACATCTGTAAAGGGATTGGTCCACCCTCCCTGGACATAGAAACCCAAGGGTACGTCGCTGTCCAGAATCAGGACCGTGTTCTCCTCCACATGCCTGATACCGCCGGCTTCTGTGGGAATGTCCGCCCTGCTGGTACCCCTGCTGGTGCAGCGGGGCTGGCCGCCCATCCCCACGACGCTGGCCATCATCAGCTATACCATTTTTGTCACCTTCGTCATTTTGGGCGGCATCCAGGTCAAAACCATGGTCGCGGCGGCGGGAAGCCTTGGCGGTGTGCTGCTGGCCGGCGGACTGGCCTGGGCGGCCTGCCAGATCGTGCATATCTCCGGGATGAATATGGACGAGGCAGAGGCGCTCATGCTGACGGCGGTGGACAACGGCTTGAAAATCCGCGGGCTTTACATCTGCGGTATCCTGATCGCCGCGGAGGGAGCGGTGATGGATATTGCCATGTCCATCAGCTCCGCCGTATCGGAGCTGCACGAGGTCAATCCGGCGCTTACAGCGCGCCAGCTGTTCAAGTCCGGCATGAACATCGGCCGGGACGCCATGGGGACCATGGCAAATACGCTGGTACTCGCTTTCGCCGGCACGTCTCTGAATATGATGATTTTCATCTATGCCTATGATATCAGCTATATTCAGCTGCTCAATACGGACTTTGTCGCCATTGAGATTATCCGCAGTATCTCCGGCAGCATCGGTATCGTGCTGACGGTGCCGCTGGTGGCGGCCATCAGTGCCTATCTGCTGGCACGCCAGCACCGGAAGGCGGGGGCGGCGGGCAGACTTGACAAAGGTCCACGGCCGGAGTATACTGATAAAAAGTTGTAATTTTGTGGAGGAGCGCTGAGGAAACATGCACGTTTATGAATCGGCGGAGGACTATCTGGAGGCGATCCTGGTCATACAGCGGCGGCGGGGAGCGGTCCGCTCAATTGATATTGCCAATGAGCTGGGCTTTTCCAAGCCCAGCGTCAGCGTGGCGATGAAAAAGCTACGGGAGAGCGGATATATTGAGATGGAGCTGGACGGCCACATCCGTCTGCTGCCTGCCGGCGCGGAGATTGCCGAGCGCATTTATGAGCGCCACCGCACACTGACGGACTTTTTCGTCTACCTGGGCGTCAGCGAGGAGGTGGCCTCCGCGGATGCCTGCAAGGTGGAACATGATCTCAGCGGGGAGACCTTTGAAAAAATAAAAGAGCACGTCCTGCGGACCATGGGAGGCGCGTAAGCGGCGGGGCGCCGGAAAATTGAAGCCGCCCAGGACAGGGCGGCTTTAGCGTATATGAATAAATAATCCTGTTTTGAGAAAAGTGAGCGTCTGTCCGGTGCGGACAGGCGCTCGCTTCATGCACAAAACGGGTTCAGATGACGTTGACATCCACTGCACGCAGCTTGCTGCTGTTCTTGGGATCCGGCTCAACGTCATAGGTAACCTTCTGCCCCTCGTTCAGCGTGCGGTAGCCGGTTCCCTGAATGGCGGAGAAGTGGACAAACACGTCGCCGCTCCCGTCATCGTTGGAGATAAAGCCGTAGCCCTTCTCCGCATTGAACCATTTCACAGTGCCATTATTCATCATGTAGCCTCCTAAATTAATTTTGTCCAGTGCAAAAAAGAAACCTGCGGAGTGCGGCGCAGCATGGCCAGCATCCGCAGTGACTAATTTGTACATTTTTGAACTCAACGATAGAATACCATTCAGCGTTGAAAATGTCAAGTAAAGATTCCACAAAATTTTAGAAGGAATGAGCTGTCCCGACGAATTTTGCCATTCTGAGCCAGCGGGACTGCGCCGCTGGTACATGGACTTTCTCTGCGGACTGGCTGACGGCGCGGCCCTGCCCGCCGGAGCGGGGCGGATGGGCGGCAAGCGGCGTCCCATCCCCGTCCGCCGGCCATAGGCACAGGATCGCGCGGGGGTATCCGGCCGCCTGTACGCCCCGAAAGGGCATGGATGTTCTGCGGCGCGCATATGGATAGGGGAGATTCAGACAGGGAGGTACATACCCATGGAAATCCATGTTGTCCAGCCCGGGGAGACATTATATGCCATTGCGGGGCGGTACGGCGCGGACCCGGGTCTGCTGGGCGCGGCCAACGGCGTTCCGGCGGACGGTGCGCTGGCGGTCGGGCAGACGCTGGTCATCCAGACCGTCCGCACCTTCCACACGGTACATCCGGGGGATACGCTGACCGGCGTGGCCAGGCGGTACGGGCTCTCCCTGCGGGAGCTCTACCGAAACAATTTCTGGCTTGGCGGCGGCCCGGCTATTCAGGCAGGACAGACGCTGGTCATTGAGTACGCCGGGGAGAAGCTGGGGAGCACCTATACCAACGGGTACGCCTACCCCTTTATCTCCCGGCCGCTGCTCAGCGCCACACTGCCCTATATGAGCTGGCTGACGCCCTTCACCTACGGCATCGACGCCCAGGGCAGCCTGCTGCCTTTGGACGACGGCGCACTGCTGGCGGAGGCCCGCCGCCTGGGAACGGCCCCGCTGATGCACCTGTCCACCCTGACGGAGAACGACACCTTTTCCAGTCAGCGCGCGGCGGAGGTCCTCACGGACGCGTCACGCCGGGCCGCACTGGCCGGGCAGATCCAGGAGACGATCCGTGAGAAGGGGTACCAAGGGCTGGACGTGGACTTTGAGTACATCCCCGGCGCACTGCGGGAGGCGTACGCCGCCTTTATCCGGCAGCTGCGGGGGCTTCTGGCGCCAATGGGGCTGCCGGTAATCGTGGCTCTGGCGCCCAAGACCTACGCCGCCCAGCCCGGACTGCTCTACGAGGCCCACGACTATGCCCTGCTGGGCGCGGCGGCGGATTTTGTGCTGCTGATGACATATGGATGGCAGATATCAGCACACACGTGTATTTTCCGCCTCTGAGCCGCCCGTCCCTTCCCGCTGGGCGGAAAACTTAAAGTAAATATCCAGGCGGCGGGTATCCGTCACCTCGATATGATCCAGCAGCCAGCCCAGTACATCCCTGTCAATCGCCCGGATGGTGCCAAACTCCCGGAAAGAGGCGACAAAGGCGTCATCCTGCTCCCGCGCCGCCTCCATCTGCGCCAGGAGATCCCGCAGCCGCCTGATCTGGCTGTCCTGCTCCGCGATCTCCCCCCGGTACCGCTCCTTGAAGCGGACGTACTCATCCCGTCCAATCATCCCCTGCTCCATGCTGTCATACAGGCGGAACTGGGCCTCTGACAGGCGCCTCTTCTCCTGCTCCGCGCGATGAATCGCGCGGATATGCTCGTTTTTTGACCGTCCGCCGTGGGCCGCCTCCCGGGCCGCCTCCATCACCGCGCCGGCGTCAACAAGCTCCCGCACCTGCGTCTGGATGGCCGTCAGAACCGCCTCCTCAAGTACGGCTTCCCTGATCGAAGGGCATTGGCATTTCTCCGGGGCGTAGATGCGCGTCACGCAGCGGAAGCGCCCCTGTCCATGGGAGACGTTCCGATTCATCCGGCCCCCGCAGCGGGCGCACTTGACAAAGCCGGAGAGCGGGCAGCTTGTCTCCCGGTTTGGGGCGGATCTGGTGTGCCGCCCCAGCCGCTCATGCACGACGGTGAAGAGCTCGTCTGAAATAACGGGCTCGTGGGTTCCCTCTATTACGGTCCATTCGCTCTCATCTGCCCGCACCATCTTTTTGGTTCGGTACGACGCACTCTTAAACTTGCCCTGCACCAGATTCCCGATGTAGACCTCGTCCCGCAGCATGGTATTGACGGTTGTGACGGACCAGATGTTCCGCTTTACGCCCCCGCTGGAGTGGCCGGCAAAGCCCTTGCAGCCCCTCTGCGTTTTATAAACCGACGGCGGCACGATACGCAGGGCGTTGAGCCGCTTGACAATCCCGCTGGCGGAAACACCATCAGCATACCAGTGAAAGATCATGCGGACAACCTCCGCGGCCTCCGGGTCGATAACGAGCCTGTGCCGGTCCTCCGGGCTTTTCCTGTAGCCGTAGGGCGCGTAGTTGCCCAGGAACTCCCCGCGCTCCCGCTTCATGGCAAAGGTGGACTTGATTTTGATGGAGAGCTGCCGGATATAGTCATCGTTCATGATGTTGGAGAAGGAGACAATGGCGCTGCAATAGCTAGTGGGATCCCTCACGCTGTCGATGTGGTTCAGAACGGAGATCACACGGACGCCCTTCTGCGGGAAATACTCCTCCATGAGGCGTCCCAGCTCCGGGTAATTCCGCCCCAGACGGGAATTGTCCTTGAATATCACGCAGTTGATCCGTCCTGCCTCGATGTCGGCAATCATCCGTCTGTACTCCGGCCGGTCAAAGTTCCCGCCCGGGCAGCCGTCGTCCGAGTAGACCTCCACAGACGCGACTTGCTCCCCCTGGCCTTGCAGGTACCTGATGTGCTGCTCAATGATGCCCTTCTGGTTCTGGATGCTGTCGCTCTCCACCTTATCCCCGTCCTCCTTGCTGAGCCTGACATAGACCGCTATGTACCACAACGCGGCGGAGCCGCCGCTCTTCTCCCTTTTGCTCCCCACAAATGTCATATACGCTCCCTTCCGCCAGACCATCCCGCCGGTCATATTTCCGTTTTCAAGCTGCGCCTAAGTGCCGGTGCTTTCAGACATGCGGCCTGATAAAATAGAAACCATGCAGGACTCCAGGCTGGGGCCGCCGTCCCTGTGGTGGATGATCACCTCCATCTCCTGCGCGGGGGGCGGCGCTGTTTTCGTCTCATGTCCCTGTTTTTCCACCATGATAAACACCTCCCCCACCATATTTATGAACATCATGGGCCGGATATACGTTTCCCAGCCGCCGCGGGCACAGCGGAAAACCCCCTCCCGCCGCCCGAGGGGGCGGCAGAAGGGGGCTCCAGTGTATGTAGGAAACAGGCTCTAAGAAAGCCTTCTCTCGAAATTCCGGCTGACGTGGACGCCCTCCTGGACGATGAAGAATGCCTTGGGGTCGATCTGAGTGAGCGCCTCCCGGAGGTCGTCGATCTCGTACTTGTTCATACACACGCACAGGATGTGGGTGGCCTCCCCGGTGTACACGCCCTTGCCCTCCCAGCGGGTGATGCCCCGGTGGAGGTTGTCCATGATGAAGCGGCCCAGCTCCGGCCTGTCCTCCTTGGTGAAGATGAGCACTTGGACCGTGACGCTCTGCCGGTGGGCCCGGTCGATGGCCATGGCGTTGAAGATGGTGTTGAGCACGGAGTAAATCAGGGTTGTCAGATCGAACAGCACCCCGCAGGTGATGAACAGCACCGCGTTGAAGGCCAGGTTGAACCGCCCGATGGTGACCTTGGCTCCCTTTTTAGCCAGATACAGCCCCAGCAGATCCAGACCGCCGCCGCAGCAGCCGCTGGTCAGCGCCAGCCCGGAGCCCACGCCGGAGATGACGCCGCCCAGCAGACAGCCGGTGAGCATGTCCTCCACAATCGGCGCCGGCGGGACGGGCACGATACTGGCAAAAACGGCGTAGGCCGTGGAGCAGATGAGGGTGTTGCGGAAAAAGACCTTGCCCATGGACCGGTAGGCCAGAATCAGGAGCGGCACATTGAATGCGTACAGAAGAATGCCAGCCAGCTCGAAGGGCAGGGAGTCGATGCCCAGCACCATCAAAATCAGGGACCGCAGCAGCTGGCACAGGCCCATGAGTCCTCCGGTAAACAGCCCCAGCGGCGCAACAAACAGGTTGATGCCCAGCGCGTAGATCAACGCCCCTGCAACGGCTATGGAAAGCCTGCCCCAGCCGCTCTTCATCGCGGATTTTACCATGTAGTTGTCCCTCCCCGCGGACGCTCTCGTCCATTTGGTGTCAGTGTAACAGATTACAGGCTATATTGCAAGTATCTTTTTAATCTTTCCCGCCCCCGGGAGATGGTCCGGGAGACGGTGGACTTGTCGATGCCCAGCTCGCCAGCGATTCCGGACATGGAGTACCCCAGATCGTAGTAGAGGTGGAGCAGCTGGGCCTGGCGCGGGGTCAGCTCCGCGCTGCGCACCCGCCGCAGGTTCCGGCGCAGACGCTCCAGCTGCTCGCTGTTGTCCTCCCCGTTCTCCCGCTCCCAGGCGGCCAGATCCCCCATGAACTCGTTGTCCCGGCGGGTGAGGGCCCTCTGCGGGGCCCGGCGGCTAACGGCGGCCATTTCTGCGGCACCTCCTGTCGTAGTAGCGCTCCAGCACCAGGGCGGTCTCCCGCGTCTCCCGGTAGAGGGTATTCAGGTCCTTGATCCGCCGCTCCAGCTGGATTTTCTCCTCAGGCGGGGCGGTTTTCGCGGCGTCCTTCAGGGCGATGATCCGCACCCGGATCAGATCCCCGCTGTGGCGGTAGCTGGCCGCCATGCGCAGAAGCGTCATCCCCTCACCTCCCGGAAACGGATCCGGCAGGCCGCCAGCTCCTCCAGCAGCCAGGGCGCCACGCAGTCCTCGCATAGAATCCGGCCGCCCAGCCGCCAGCACAGGCCGCCGGGGTATATTTCTCCGCCGCAGAGGGCGCATTCTCCCGCCGGGACTGCCCGCTGGGCATCCCGGTGTCTCCTGTGTATGGTACGCAAAAAAATTTCCTCCTAAAATTTTAAATTTCCTGTTGACAAATCGGAGAAAGTCTGTTAATATACAACACGTTGCTGAACGTGCTGGTATAGCTCAGTTGGTAGAGCAGCTGATTTGTAATCAGCAGGTCGGGGGTTCGAGTCCGTCTACCAGCTCCACCTCTTTCTCTTTCAACAGCCGCAGTAAGTGAATATGGGAGTGTTCCCGAGTGGCCAAAGGGGGCAGACTGTAAATCTGTTGTCTTCGACTTCGGTGGTTCGAATCCACCCACTCCCACCAAATATAAACCGCCATACCGCCTGGTATGGCGGTTTATATTTGGTGGGAGTGGCCCCGATCCGGCCACCCGCCCCCGGGGCGGTGTGGTCGAATCCCCGCAGCGTTAAGAAAATGTGCCTGCGGCACATTTTCAGCGCAGGCCTTGCGGCTATGCCGCAAGGGGGACGGCATCACCGTCAGGGGCACCGGTATGGCGGCTTGTCCCTTTAGCGGGACGCTCCCGGCCCGGGCACCTTCGTCTCAGACGCTCCCCTTTGCATGGTCTTCCTGATCTCACACCTTCTCTCTATCAGTTTCTTACACAGAACATTCGTTTCCGTTCGACGCTATATTAGCACATTGGTTCTGTTATGTCAAGACCTGATTTTAGAATTTCTGTTGACTTTTTGAAAAATTCCATATATCCTGATAATATCACCCAATAGGAGGCCGAAAGGATGAGCTTTGGACAGAGATTGCGCAGCCGGCGGAAGGATCTCGGCATGAGCCAGGGTGAACTGGCGAAAGCCCTGGGCGTCAGCCTCTCTGCCGTCAGCAACTACGAAAACGGACTGAACACCATGCGGGAGGACGTGCTCCTGCGCCTGTTCAAGGTGCTGGACATCGATCCCAACTACCTCTATCAGGACTCCCTCCCCGGGAACAGCTTCAGCTGCTCCGTGGATGAGGAGGCCCTGGTGCGGAAATACCGCTCCCTGCACACCGCCGGCCAGCAGGCCGTCCACGCGGTGGTGGACGCATTGGCGATCGGCCTGGCCGAGCAGGAGGCCGCCCCGCCAGAGGAGATCCGGCAGATCCCCCTCTACCGCAGCCCAGCGGCGGCGGGCTACGCCTCGCCGGTCTTTGGAGACGACTTCGACTATATCGAGGTCACCGGCGAGGTCCCCCAGGGCGCGGAGTTCGCCGTCCACATCCAGGGGGACTCCATGCAGCCCTATATCCAGGACGGGGACGTGGTCTATGTCAACCGGGATCCGCTCACCAGCGGGGATGTGGGCATCTTCTGCGTGGACGGGGAGATGCTGTGCAAGCAGTACGTGCGGGATCGGCTGGGCATTGTCTACCTCTTCTCCCTGAACCGCCGCAGGTCCGACGCCGACGTGGTGCTGCCCCGGGACAGCGGCCGGACGATGGTCTGCTTCGGACGGGTGCTCCTCTCCAAGCGCCCGAATCCCCCGCGGATGGCGCTATAAGGATTGAAAAGATACCTGCGCTGCATTTCAGCTTTTGACACGCTGAGGGACCGGCATACGCCGGTCCCTCTCATTTTCCCATTTTACTGTTGACAAGGTAGATACTGTGTGGTACGATATACCTGCAGGAGGCGATGTGGATGGAGGAGTGGAAGTCCCAGATCAAACGGGGGACGCTGGCGTTCTGCGTGCTGCTGATGATCGCCCGGCGGGAGCGCTACGGATATGAGATCATCAGCGAGCTGGAGAAGCGGCCCAGCCTGACAGCCAGGGAGAGCACGGTCTATCCCCTGCTGCGCCGGCTGCTGAAGGAGGGGCATCTCTCCTCCAGCTGGCGGGACTCCGCCCAGGGCCTGCCCCCCAGGAAGTACTACGCCATCACGGACAGCGGCCGGGCGTACCTGGAGGCCATGAGCGGTGAGTGGGACAGGCTGGTGAGAGAAATTGACGAAATCAGAGAGGAGTAAGGGAGATGGACAAGGTTCTGAGCAGCTACCTGGACCAGGTGGACCGCCGCCTGCGGCCCCTGCCTGCCGCCGAGCGGGCGGACATCGTCCAGGAGATCAGGAGCGAGATGCTGGAGCTGGAGGCCGGTGGCCTCACCCCGGAGCAGATCTGCGGGCGGCTGGGAGAGCCCAAGGGGCTGGCCGCGGCCTACCTGGGGGACGCCATCGCGAAAAATCCCGGCTTCAGCTGGTCCCGGCTGGGCGCCGTGGCGGCCTTTTACAGCATATCGGGGGCCGTCGGCATGTTCGTCCTGCCCTCCACCAGCGTACTGGCGGCGGGACTGATGTTTTCCGGAATCATTTCGCCCCTGGCGGGGATTTTGAAGTACGCCGCCGCCCTGGCGGGCTTCGACCTGCCGTTCATTATGTTCCAGTTCGGAGCATACACCGCTTCGCCGGCTATGGCACTTCTGCTGTCGTTGATAGCGGGGCCCCTGCTGTTCTGTGCGGGCCGGGGGCTGTGGCGGCTGACCGTCCGGCTGGTGCAGAAAATCGGGCAGCACTACAGAGACTTGCAGACGCGGGCGCTGTGACGGTATCGGGAAAGCAGGAGGATGAGGCGCCATGAAGCGGATTTATTTGATCGGCGGGACCATGGGCGTCGGGAAAACTACGGTATGCCAGGCGCTGAAAAGGGAGCTGCCCCGCAGCGTGTTTCTGGACGGCGACTGGTGCTGGGACGCGAGCCCCTTCCAGGTGACGGAGGAGACCAAGGCCATGGTGCTGGACAACATCTGCCATGTGCTGAACAACTTTCTCCACTGCTCCGCCTATGAACACATTATTTTCTGCTGGGTCATGCACCAGCAGGCGATCATAGACGCGATTCTCAGTGGGCTGGATGCCGGGGCCTGCGATGTCCGGTGCGTCTCCCTCACGGCGGGGGAGGCGGCGGTCCGGGAACGGCTGGCCGCCGATATCGCAAGGGGCACCCGCGCACCGGACGCCCTGGAGAGGAGCCTATCCAGGCTCCCGCTGTACCGGAGCCTGGACACCGTAAAAATCGACACCACCGGAAAATCTGTCCAGGCCATCGCCGGTGAAATCGCGGCGCTGTGACAGACGGCGGAAAACAGAGGCAGGCCGCCGGGATTCTCTCCCGGCGGCCTGCCTCACTTTGCGGAAAATCACGTTGTCTTTTTCAGCCCCAGCTTTTCCACGGCCTCCTCCCGCATCTTGTACTTGAGGATCTTTCCCGCCGCGTTCATGGGGAAGGCGCCCACGAAATCCACGTACCGGGGGACCTTGTGCTTGGCCATGTGGGAGAGGACGAAGTCCTTCATCTCCTTCTCGGTCATGGTTTCGCCCTCCCGGAGGATGACGCAGGCCATGATCTCCTCGCCGTACTGCTCGTCGGGCACGCCGATGACCTGCACGTCCCGGACCTTTGGGTTGGTGTAGATGAACTCCTCGATCTCACGGGGGTAGATGTTCTCGCCGCCCCGGATGATCATGTCCTTGAGCCGCCCGGTGACCTTGAAATTGCCGTTCTCGTCCTCGCAGCAGAGATCGCCGCTGTGGAGCCAGCCGTCGGCGTCAATGGCCTCGGCGGTGGCGCCGGGCATCTTGTAGTAGCCCTTCATGATGTTGTACCCCCGGGCCACGAACTCGCCGCTGACCCCGATGGGGCACTCCTCCCCGGTGTCCGGGTCGATGATCTTGCACTCCACGTTGGCGAACCGGCTGCCCACGGTCTCCGTGCGCACGTCCAGGGGGTCGTCAAAGCTACTCATGGTGCACCCCGGGGACGCCTCGGTCTGACCGAAGACGGAGATGATCTGCTTCATGTTCATCACGTCGGCGGCCTTGCGCATCAGCTCCGGCGGGCAGTTGGCCCCGGCCATGATGCCGGTGCGGATATAGGAGAAGTCGGTGCTGGGGAAATCCGGGTGGTTCATCATGGCGATGAACATGGTGGGGACGCCGTTGAAGGTGGTGATCCGCTCCTGGTTGATGCAGGCCAGGGCGGGCTTGGGGGAGAAGTAGGGCAGGGGGCACATGGTCGCGCCGTGGGTCATGGAGGCAGTCATGGACAGCACCATGCCGAAGCAGTGGAACATGGGCACCTGGATCATCATCCGGTCGGCGGTGGAGAGATCCATGTGGTCGCCGATATATTTGCCGTTGTTGACCACGTTGTAGTGGGTGAGCATGACGCCCTTGGGGAAGCCGGTGGTACCGGAGGTGTACTGCATGTTGGCCACGTCGTGGACATCCACCGCCGCCGCCCGGCGGCGGACCTCCTGAATGGACACCCGGCCGGAGAGCGCCGCGGCCTCCTCCCAGGTCAGGCATCCGGCCTGGCGGTAGCCCACGGTGACGATGTTTCGCAGGAAGGGCAGGCGCTTGCAGTGGAGGGGCCTGCCGGGCTGGGCGGAGGCGAGCTCGGGGCAGAGCTCGGCGATGATCTCCGCGTAGCGGCTGTCCCGGTAGCTCTCGATCATCACCAGGGTGTGGGTGTCGGACTGGCGCAGCAGGTACTCCGCCTCGTGGATCTTATAGGCGGTATTCACCGTCACCAGCACCGCGCCGATCTTGGTGGCGGCCCAGAAGGTGATGAACCAGGCGGGCACGTTGGTTGCCCAGATGGCCACCTTGTCCCCGGGCCCCACGCCCATGGCGATGAGGGAGCGGGCGAACTGGTCCACGTCGTCCCGGAACTGGGCGTAGGTCCTGGTGTAGTCCAGGGTGGTGTATTTGAAGGCGTACTGGTCCGGGAACTCCTCCACCATTTTATCCAGCACCTGGGGGAAGGTGCGGTCAATGACCGTGTCCTTCTTCCACACGTACTGGCCGGTACCGGCGGTGTTGTAGTAGAGGTTCTTCTTCCGGCCCTCCCGCTCATAGCGGGCCATATGGACGGCGAAGTGGGTGAGGATCATCTCCAGATCCTCCAGCCCCGCAATCCAGGCCGGGTCCCAGAGCAGGGAGACGAATCCGTCGTAGTTGACCGAGCGCAGGGCGTTCATGAGCTCCCGCATGGGCAGCACGCCCTCGCCCACCAGCTCCGGCGAGCCGATGGCGGCGCCGTCGGTGATGCGCACATGACGGACATAGGCCCCCAGGTTGGTGATGGTCTGCTCCGGGGTCTCCTGCTGCATCAGGCAGGTGCTGTGGGTGTTCCAGCAGGCGGCCAGATGGTCGCAGGCGAAGTAGTCCAGCACGTCCACCAGCCGCCTGGTGTCCGCCATTGCGCCGGCGCTCTCCAGCAGCAGGGTCACACCGGCCTTTTCCGCCCGGGCCACCAGGGGCGCCAGCCGCTCCTTGACGGCCTCCCCATCGTCGCAGACGGTGCGCAGGACCACATAGGGCACCAGCAGGTTTGCCGCCGCCTCCAGGGCGGCGGCGATCTCGTCCTCCGCCTCCGGGCTCATCAGGTCCGCCGCCGTCCCCACGCAGGGGACGGTCAGATCCTTCGCCGCCAGCTGGCGGCGGGCGGCGGCGGCCAGCTCCGGATTGGTGGGGCTGCTTCTCTGGGTGAGGACGGGGTTTTTTACGCTGTCGATCTCCAGACCGCTGAGCTTCGCGTCCACAGCGGCGGTGCAGAACTGGGCCCAATCCCTGTTGGGCCAATAGCGGATGGAATAAGATAATTTCATAGCAGTTTGCCTCGAATCTTTGCCGCGCGGGGCGCGGCAAGGGTAGTTGTTTCTATCTGATTAGCTTTGGGGCTTCCCAGCCCCACGCCCCGGGGTTACTTTTTGTGCAAACAAAAAGTAACCAAAAATTTGCTTAGGGGCAAGCCCCTAAGAACCCCCGTTTACGAAGGCTGTCGGTCACGCGGGGAAAGACAAGAGCTGCGGTGCCCCGTGAACAAGGGTTTCCTTCGGGGTTCTGATCTAGTGGTCTGGCTCTCCACCAACTCCGCCCGTGGGCCGCCACAGGCGGCTTAGGGTTGCTAGTGGCCGTAGGCCACTGCACACCTGCCGGCCTCTTAGAGCCTGTTTAATATCTCAGCGTGTGCGGATTGGCGAGATAGGTTTTTTGTCCTGCAAGGCAAAAAGCCGCAGCAATCCTGACGGATTGCAAGGATTTTTAACGCAGTCAGGGCAGAAAATATGCCGCCAAGGCGGGCGCGGGGAGATGTTAAACAGGCTCTTAAAGGGGTAGAGCCAGCAACGGGGTTCGCCCTACCGGCAGTCTTTGCATATCCACCGTTAGAACCCGTGGATAGACGCTGAAGGGCGGCAGACGAAGGGCAGGCACCACCGGTAGAATCAGCCCAGCTACAGCAAAGGGCAAATAAACAACAAATGGAGTATCGCCCGGAGGGCGATGCCGGGGGGACCGGGGGCCTTCCCCCGGCGGCCTTTTGGTACCTTTTCCGCCGAAGGAAAAGGTA
>CAJUQS010000131.1 GCA_910588365.1 uncultured Oscillospiraceae bacterium
CAAAAAAGAACTTTACTGTTTGTTACCGGGCCGCAATGCCGGTCTGCCGCCGCACCGAAGTCCCGTACTGCCCGTCCGGCAGGACAAGAATCAAAAAAGAACTTTACTGTTTGTTACCGGGCCGCAATGCCGGTCTGCCGCCGCACCGAAGTCCCGTACTGCCCGTCCGGCAGGACAAGAATCAAAAAAGAACTTTACTGTTTGTTACCGGGCTGCAATGCCGGTCTACTGCCGCACCGAAGTCCCGCATTGCCCGTCCGGCAGGACAAGAATCAAAAAAGAACTTTTGCGCGAAACTCCGTTTCGCTTATCACAAAATTTGGAGAAAGCTTATGCTCAACATTGACGAACTGAAATTTGACGCCCACGGGCTCATCCCGGCTATTGTGGTGGACGCGGGGAGCAAAAAGGTGCTCACACTGGCCTACATGAACCGGGAGAGCCTGGAGATCTCCATGAAGGAGGGCCGGACCTGCTTCTGGTCCCGCTCACGGCAGGAGCTGTGGCGCAAGGGCGAGACCAGCGGCAGCGTCCAGCGCATCGTGGACATCACCGCCGACTGCGACCGGGACGCCCTGGTGGTCACGGTGAACAAGGCGGGCCCCGCCTGCCACCTGGGGACGGATTCCTGCTTCAACGACAGGGTGTTTGAGGGGGGCGAGCCCGCCCCCTTCTCCGTGGAGGGGCTGTACGCGCTGCTCCAGGGACGGAAGGACGCCATGCCCGAGGGGTCCTACACCACCTACCTCTTCCAGAAGGGCATCGACAAGATTCTCAAGAAGGTGGGCGAGGAGTGCACCGAGGTCATCATCGGCGGCAAGGCCGGGGACAAGGCGGAGACCGTCTATGAGATCGCGGATCTCATGTACCACGTGATGGTGCTGATGGTGGAGATGGGCATCTCGGTGGAGGATGTCAGGGACGAGCTGGCCTCCCGCCACGTCATCGACCGCAAGGTCAAGCAGGAGAAGATGCAGTGACTTTTTCTTGAAAGAAAAAGTCACCAAAAAGAACTTTGCCGCGCTCCCGCATCGCCTCTTTTCCGGCATGGGCGGCGCGGCAACGGGACATTTTGCGGATAGGAGCGGCTTATGCTGTTGCAGAACCTCCACACACACACCGTCTTCGGGGACGGGAAGAACACGGCGGAGGAGATGGTCCTGGGGGCCATCCGGGCGGGGTGCGCCTCCCTGGGCTTCTCCGAGCACAGCCCCCTCCCCCCCGCCGCGGACCCGGACGGCTGGTCCATGGCGGCCTCCGATGTGGCGGCATACCGGGCGGAGATCCTCGCGCTGCGGGAGAAGTACCGGGACCGGCTGGCGATCTTCCTGGGGCTGGAGCAGGATTTCGATTCTCCGGCCCCGGAGGGGGACTGGGACTACCTGATTGGATCGGTCCACAGCGTCCGGGCGGACGGCCGGTTCCTCTCGGTGGACGAGAGCCCGGAGGCATTCGCCCGGTCTGTCCGGGAGCACTTCGGCGGCGACAGCCTGGCCTTTGCCGGGGCGTACTACCGCCGGGCGGCGGGGGCGGCGGAGAAAACCGGGTGCCAGGTTGTGGGACACTTCGATCTGGTGGCCAAGTTCAACGAGGGCGGGCGGTTTTTTGACGAGGCCGCGCCCCGGTACCGCCGGGCGGCCCTGGAGGCCCTGGAGGCGGTCATGGAGCGGGACGTGATTTTTGAGATCAACACCGGCGCAATCTCCCGCGGATACCGCACGGCCCCCTATCCCGCCCCCTTCCTCCTCCGGACCATCCGGGAGAAGGGCGGGCGCGTGTGCATCACCTCCGACAGCCACAGCGAGAGCACCGTCACCTGCGCCTTTGACCGGGCGGCTGATCTGGCGGCGGAGTGCGGCTTCCGGGAGACGTGGATTTTGACGGCGGAGGGCTTCCGGCCGGCGGGGCTTGCGGAGCTCCGGCGGGAGCGGCACCGCGGCCGGTGACGGATGCCGGGCGCGGCCCTGCGGGGCCGCTTTGCGCCGTTTGGCGCGGCTTGGCACGACGCGGAAGGACAGGGCGCGGGAAACATCCCGCGCCCTGTCAGCCTGTCAAAAAAGCTCTCCGCAGGCGTTAGGCGGGCAAAGCCCGCCACAGCCCGAAGGCCGCCGTTGGCGGCCCAAGGGAGTTTTCGCCGAAGGCGAAAATAAAATTTAGTCACTTTTTCGGGGGCGTGTACCTCGAAAAAGTACTTTGCGGGCCGAACTCGGCCCGAACCCCTTTCTCAAAAAAGTGGCGCTGCCGCTTTTTTGATACACAGACAGGGCGCGGGAAACACCCGCGCCCTGTCCCTCTGTCTATTCAAACCGCGCCCTGTCCCGTTGGATCTGCCTGGCGTAGCGCTCCTCCTCGGAGAACACGCACCCGCAGTACTTCTGCATGTAGAGCCCCAGCTCCCGGGCCTTCCCCTGGCCCTGGCGGAAGCCCGGGCGGAAATCCCGGTAGAGAAAGCGCACCCCGCAGCGCTCCGCCAGGGCCTCGCCGGCCTGCCGGATCCCCTCGTGGTCCTGGTAGGGGCTGACCAGCAGGGTGGTGGAGAAGCTGGCAAACCCGTTTGCGGCGGCGTATCTGGCCGTCTCCTCCAGCCGGCAGGTGTAGCAGTGGCCGCAGCGGCGGTCCAGATCCCCCGCCACCGCCCGGACGAAGTCCCTGAGGCCGTAATCGTCCCGCACGGTCAGCGCAAGGCCGATGGAGGCGGCGTAGTCCGCCAGGGCATCCCGCCGGGCCCTGTACTCCTGATAGGGGTGGATGTTGGGGTTGAACCAGAAGCCGGCGGGCTCGATGCCCTCGGCCCGGAGGCTGTCCACGCAGTACACGCTGCACGGCGCGCAGCAGATATGCAGAAGCAGGCGTTCCATTGTCAAGACCTCGCTTATATTATTGATTTCCGAAGTTTTAATACGGAAATACTATATCACAGACGGCCCCCGCTGTCAAAGCCCCCGCCCTTGCATTCCGGCGGAAAATATAGTATATTGTGTCATACGGGAGGGGCGGAGCCCTTCCGCGTCAGGAAAGCCGGATTGGAGGGGGTCCCATGGCGCATAAGAAGCTGCGTCTGCTGTACATCGCCCGTATGCTCCGGGAGCAGACCGACGAGGACCACACCCTGACGGTCAACGACATGATCCAGCGCCTGGGCCGTCTGGGCATTTCCGCCGAGCGCAAGGCGATCTACGACGATCTGGAGCTGCTGCGCACGTTCGGCATGGACATCGTCCACACCAAGACCAAGACCCACAATTACCACCTGGGCCGGCGGGAGTTCGAGCTGCCGGAGCTGAAGCTGCTCATTGACGTGGTGCAGGCGTCCCCCTTTCTCACGGCGAAAAAGAGCATGGAGCTCATCGGAAAGCTGGAGGGCCTGGCCAGCGCGGCCCAGGCCGGCGCGCTGCGCCGGCAGGTCTACGTCCTCAGCCGGGTGAAAAACCACAATGAGCAGCTCTACTACAACATTGACGGCATCAACCAGGCCATCAACCGGAAGCGGTGCGTCCAGTTCCGCTACTTTGACTGGAGCATCCGGGGGGACCGGGTCTACCGCCACGGCGGCAAGACCTACTGCGAGTGCCCGGCGGCGCTGTGCGTGGACCGGAACTACTATTTCATCGCCTACCGCCCGGCGGCGGAGAAGTTTATCCACTTCCGGGTGGACCGGATGAGCGATCTGCTGGTGTCCGACGAGCCGCGCCCGCCGCTGCCGGCGGACTTCGACCCCGCCCGCTATGTGCGCACCATCTTCGACATGCACAGCGGGGAGATCAGGCGGGTGACGCTGGAGTTCGACCGGCACCTGCTCAACGTGGTCATGGACCGCTTTGGGCGGGACGCGTTCTACCGCTCCGGGGCGGAGGACACCCTGCTGGTCTCGGCGGACGTGGAGATCAGCCCCACCTTCCTCAGCTGGGTGCTGTGCTTTGGCGGGCAGGTGAAGATTCTCGAGCCGGCCTCCGCCCAGCAGTCCCTTCAGCAGCTGGCCGGCGAGGCGCTGGCGCGGTATCAAGACTGAAAGGGGCAGGCAGTTCTCCTCCCGCGCCGGCTGCGCCCGATGTTTCCCCGTCAGAGAGGCGCTAAGTGGTCCAGAGTAACGCAAACCGCTGCGGCGCAAGGGCTTTTACTCTGGACCACTTGATGCAGGTCACACGGGGAGGCCCCGCCTGAGGAAAACTTGCCAGGGTGAATAATCCGCCCGCTTTGCCGGGACAGGCTGAAAAGTACACCTGTCCAGGTTGTGGCGGTATTGTCTCAATTCATGATGCGGAGTGCAGTGAGTGCCAAACCAAGATATAGAAAAGGGGCAAGCAAAACTGCCCTGCTGAACGACAAATTCAGCAGGGCGGTTCGCTTGCCCTTTGTAATCATTCTCTTGTGTGACTGGGTTAAAACGAATAGTATCAAACCAGTATCACAAGGCAAAGTGACAGGTCAAAAACCCTGTATTCATGCGGGTTTGCGCCGTTTTGAAGGTCATTCCCACTCGTTGCTGGGGATCATGTTCTAACGGATTTTGCTTTAGAAATATGATACCCTGTTCTTTTGATTATTTGATATATCCATATTATCCAGCCTATACGATGGGCTGTTATCAAATTGTTATCAACGATGATAACAGGCGGTAGAGTATATTGTTTTCTCTCTATTGGTTTGCGACTTTAATAATAGCACAAAAGGCGGAAAACACAACTACATTTCCCGCCTTTTCCGAATCACTTCTCATTTTGGTTTTATACTATTCCTTGATATGTTCTAAACGCCTCCCCTCTTGGTCAAACAATTCATGTACTTCATATTTGCCAGTTCCGTTCCCATAAAACAAGTGATAACCGTTTATATTTAATTGCGTCAACTCTTGATTTCGACAGGTAATAGCGGCTACATCTTCGTCATAAGCAACTGCCATTACAACATATTTGTCGCTTTTATCACACCAAGAAATCAATACTGCTGCTCTAAGGTCACCACTGTCGAGTTTTTTTGGCAGTTCAATATTTAGAGAGCCATTCATATCAACAACGCTA
Organism: uncultured Oscillospiraceae bacterium; assembly: GCA_910588365.1. Lineage (GTDB taxonomy): Bacteria > Bacillota > Clostridia > Oscillospirales > Oscillospiraceae > Pelethomonas. The sequence continues at coordinate 5,019 of CAJUQS010000131.1, forward strand.
TAAAAAATACCGTTTTTTTGTATGATAGCGTTCTGGAGTTTACTGTTATTTTCTTTATTGGTATATATTACTACAGTAAGATTTTCATCAATTTGTTGGGAGGTTACGATCTCGCCTACTTCAAAAGGATATTTTATTCTGTTGAGTGCAGTGTCAATACTTTTAGGAAAGTATATAAAAGAACTAATTACCACACTCAAAACGATAAATAGCCCGATAAAAATTACTTTTCTGTTTTTCATGTGCATCCTCCAACGGGAATTTATCGCTCTCATTATAACAGCAAACGCACCTGCTGACAAGTATAAATCAGGAGGGCGCCACGCCCGTCTCATAAACCAACAACTTGCACAAAACGATATAACCTAAATTATTTTATCACTCCGAAAATGGGGCGGCTTGGGATAAGAAGAGGGGCAGTCAGGTCCTGCTTCTGCGCTCCCAGCCCTTCAATTTTGTGCAAAATTACATTTATGAGACAGGCGTGTTTGCCGGGAGAAATTGTATTGTGTTTGGGTGCAAACTGTGGTATCCTATCAAATGGTGCGGGCTTTTCCGCGCCGCTTCTGCGGGAAGCATCCAATATTTGGGGGACAGAACAAATGTTAACTGCAATTGTGGGCGTCAACTGGGGCGACGAGGGCAAGGGCCGCATGGTGGATCTGCTCAGCGAGCGCTGCGACATCGTGGTGCGCTACCAGGGCGGCAACAACGCCGGCCACACCGTGGTCAATGACAAGGGCAAATTCATCCTGAACCTGATGCCCTCCGGCATCCTGCGGGACGGCACGGTCAACGTGCTGGGCCCCGGCATGGTCATCGATCTGGAGCACCTGTGCGGCGAGGCGGAGCGCCTGCGCCAGGGCGGCATCTCCGTCACCCCGGAGACGCTGAAGATCAGCGACAAGGCCACCGTCTGCATGCCCTACCACAAGCTGCTGGACTGTCTGGAGGAGGACCGGCTGGCGGGCAAGAAGTTCGGCTCCACCCGCCGGGGCATCGCGCCGGTCTATGCCGACAAATATATGAAGAAGACCCTCCGCATGGGCGATCTGCTGGATCTGGAGGCCCAGGCCGAGCACGTGGCCGACATTGTGGAGTGGAAGAACCTGACGGTGGAGAAGGGCTACGGCCACGAGCCCGTCCGGGCGGGGGAGATCATGGACTGGCTGCGGACGTTCGGCCTGCCCTGGAGGGACTTTATCTGCGACACCTCCCTGTTTCTGGACGAGGCGGCGGACCAGGGCCGGGACATCCTATTCGAGGCCCAGCTGGGCGCCCTGCGGGACATCGACTTCGGCATTTTCCCCTATACCTCCAGCTCCTCCACCATCGCCGCCTATGCCCCCGTGGGGGCGGGCGTTCCCGGGCGGAAGCTGGACCGTTCCATCGGCATCATGAAGGCCTACTCCAGCTGCGTGGGGGAGGGGCCCTTTACCTGCGAGTTCTTCGGGGACGAGGCCCACGCGCTCCGGGAGGCCGGCGGCGAGTACGGCGCGGCCACAGGACGGCCCCGCCGCGTGGGCGGCTTCGACGTGGTGGCCAGCCGCTACGGCGTGCGGGTCCAGGGCTGCACGGAGATCGCCCTGACCAAGCTGGACGTGCTGAGCTATCTGGAGAAGATCCCCGTGTGCGTGGCCTACGAGGTGGACGGGGAGCGGATCACCGATTTCCCCTCCGGCCGCCGTCTGGCCCAGGCCAGGCCGGTCTATGAGTACCGCCCCGGCTTCGGCGACGTGTCCGGGTGCCGGAAGAAGGAGGAGCTGCCCCGGGAGGCCCTGGACTATATCGCCTATCTGGAGAAGGCGGTGGGGTGCCCCATCAAGTATGTCTCCGTGGGACCGGAGCGGGACGCCTGCGTGGAGATGTTCTGATGGAGCTTGTCACGCCCCTGGGCCCCGGCCGCTTTGTGGTGATGGAGGCGCGGTAATAAGCAGGAAAAGGGAGGGAGCGCAGGCTCCCTCCCCTTTTTTCAATCCGTCCGCCCTTCAGCGCTCCAGCTCCTCAATCAGCTGCTCCGAGGAGCGGATGAGGGCACCCACGTTGGCCATGTCCAGCATATTGGCCCGCTGGATCTCCTCGGTGTTGGAGGAGCAGCAGTCCTCCACGACCACCACCCGGTAGTCCAGGGAGATGGCGTCATAGCAGGTGGTGCGGATGCAGTTGGGCGTGGTGGTGCCGGTGAGGAGGACCGTGTCCACCCCCAGCCGCCGCAGCAGCAGATCCAGGGCGGTCTGGAAGAAGGCGGAGTAGCGGGGCTTGATGATCTCGTAGTCCGCCGGGGTCCGGGCGAACTCCGGCGGGTTCTCCACGGAGATGGGCCCGGTGCTGCCGGGGGTGAGGGGCCTGCCGCCCTCGGCCCAGACCTGGTACCGGGTGTGCTCCACGTCGCTGCCGTCCGCCCGGTAGGCCCGGTTGACAAAGATCACGGGGACATCCGCCCGGCGGCAGGCGGCGATCACCCGGGCGCAGGCCGGCACCGTGGCCCGGGCGCCCCGGATGCACAGCGGCGACTCCGGGTTCAGAAACCCGTTCTGCATGTCAATGACTATCAGCGCCTGTTTCATGTGTACCTCCTGTAGGTGTTCAGGTAGTCATTCTTTTTTCTTGAAAGAAAAAAGAATCAAAAAAGAACTTTACTGTTTGTTACCGGGCCGCAATGCCGGTCTGCCGCCGCACCGAAGTCCCGTACTGCCCGTCCGGCAGGACAAGAATCAAAAAAGAACTTTGCGCGAAACTCCGTTTCGCTTATGTTGGCGGCAAGGCACAGCCGCCCTGGGGACAGCTGTGCCTGTCGATTAAGCAAAGCGAAGCCAAAGCCAAACGGAGTTTGGCGCAAAAAGTTTCTTTTTGGTTCTTTTTCTTTTCAAAGAAAAAGAATGGGGGTTACTTGCCCAGCCTGGCGCGGAGCTCGGCGCCCTTGTCCTCGTAGCCGGGCTTGTTCAGCAGGGCGAACATGTTCTTCTTGTAGGCCTCCACGCCGGGCTGGTCGAAGGGGTTCACGTCCAGCAGGTAGCCGCTCAGGCCGCAGGCGTACTCAAAGAAGTAGATCAGCTCGCCGCAGGTGTAGGCGTTGATCTCGCCGGCGCGGATGATGAGGTTGGGCACACCGCCCTCCACGTGGGCCAGCAGGGTGCCGTCCATGGCCTGGGTGGCGATGAAGTCCATGTCCTTCCCGGCCAGGAAGTTCAGCCCGTCGCCGTCCGCCTCGTCCCGGGGCACGCACAGCTGATGGGC
>CAJUQS010000132.1 GCA_910588365.1 uncultured Oscillospiraceae bacterium
GCCGCACAAAATTGTGCTTTGCGGCCTCTTGGCTTCATGCGCTCCAATCCTCGCCTCCTTCCGCCGCTGAGTCCGCCCCCCGCTGTTGGGGGGATTTTCGTCTCTGGCTGGCTGATGGAGCACAACAGAATGTAAATTCTGGGTACACCACGATGCGGTCTGCCCTGTTTGACTATGCGGCGCAGAGAGGGAGGAAGGAGCCATCGGAGGAGCATCCCTCGCGTAACAGCCTTTTTGCGTGAATTCGCCGCGAGGACGGATCAACGGGCGTCCGGCGGCTGGTTCAAAAAGGAAAAAGGGGGGATGCGTAATGCAGCAGACAGCTCCGCCGGGAACTCGCCCCGCTGCCGCACGCGCCGGCGGCGGCGGGAGCTGTGCGCACAGGCACACCGGCGCATTGGCAAACCATTGGAAACGATGGGACGCAAAGCCAGAGGCTGTGGCGCAGAGGGACCTGCAAGGACTCTTTGACGCTATGCTCGTTCGGTTGCGTCTGGCAAACCGGCGGAAACGCCGGGACGGCAAAGCCTGAGGCTAAGGGGCGGCCTCTTCCGCCCTATGCTCGTTCGGCTACCGGATACTTTGCGTCCGCATACTGTGCAAAGAAAGGATTATTTATGACAATGAAGAAGCACATGAACAAGCTCGTCCCCGTCGCGGTTGCCGGTCTGGTCTTCGCCGGTGCGGGCACCGTGGAGGCCAGCGCCGCCGAGGCGGCTCTCCCCACCCTCCCTGAGGAGGAGATGGAGAGCAGCGAGCGCAACGAGACCTCCGCGGCCCCGTCCACTACGATCCAGGCCGCCGTATCCGGCGATCCGAAGCCCGTCGAGGGCGGCGGAACGGAGACGGACGTATCCGTCAATCCCAAGTACGATCCTGAGAACAACACCTTCACGACAGACGGCAGCCTCACGATCAAGAAGGACGAGGACGGCGGTCTGGAGGGCATCACCGGCACGGTCACGTCCCCCGAGGTGGAGGTCGAGTTCGATGAGGGCGAGCAGGAGCGGATCGAGGGTGAGATCCAGGACGCCCTCGACCAACTGACCGGCACCGAGAGCGGCGAGGCTGACTCCGAGGACGGCGAGGCCGACTCTGAGGCTGGTCCCGAAACCGCTGAGAACACCAGCTCCGATGAAGCCAAGGCCGAGACCCCGGCTCCTGTTGATCCCGAGGAGGAGAAGGAGCTCGAGGAGGATATCAAGGACGAGATCACGGAGCCCGATGGCAGCCTCGACTGGGATATCGGCGACTCCTTGGGCGATTATCATGTTGAGCATTCAACGAGAGACGAGGATGGCGGTACGCTCCACATCTACGAGCTGACCAAGAGCGAGACGACTTCCGCGCCCCTGACCCTCGAGGAGCTGAACGAGCTTCTGGGCCATGAGCTGACAAAGGCGGAGGACAACACCTATACCTACGTCAACGCCGACGGCGTCACGGTAACGGTCACCGTTGATGACCAGAGCACCGAAACCACCAGAACCCGCTGGGTGATCTACATGAAGGAGGTCACCACGACCGTGAATTCTGGTGAGCAGACGGAGAGCATTGAGCCTCCCGTGGTGCCGCCGGTGGTGGAGGACATCCGGCCCGCCCTCCCCGCCGAGCCCGGTGAGCCAAGCGAACCCAGTGACACGGAGAATCCCGGCGATTCCGAGGAGCCTGTGAAGCCCGCGAACCCGACTGTCAGCGGAACGCTGGACCGGTTCCAAAACCCAGACGGCTCTTGGAAGCCGGAAGGCGGCTTCACGCTCTTAGACAGCAGGGACAAGAACGGTGAGGGTAAGGTCACGATCGTAGAGGGCAACAAGACCTACGAATTCGAGTACAAGAGCGACACCGTGGATGCCGGCAATCTGACCACCGAGGAGATCTACAGTCTGCTGTCTAACAAAAGCGATTACTCCCTGAAAGACGGCAAGATCTACAAGGAGATTGACGGCGTGAAACGGGAGCTGTCCTTTGCTGAAACCCAGGCGGCGCTGAAGAAGACAACGGTCACCATCTCCATGAAGGTGACTGAAACAATCACGGTGGAGCCCCCCGCTGATCCATCGTCGGATGATATCGGCAACGCTCAGAATATAGCTGAGCAGGAGGCTATCTTCGATGCGGTGAAGGGCGCTGCTATGGATCAGAAGGGCGGCGATCTCAGTGAAGATGAGATTACTGCTATCGAGAGCGCTGTGGCGAATCGCGTACCGGGGGCCGATGGCAGTGTGACTGTGACAGTCAAAATAGGCGACACAGAGTACACGGTCTATGTCCAAGTTAAGACCAGTACAACCCAGGACTCTGACAACAAGAATGTGACCGTTGAATCCAAAGCCGAGGCCACGATCAAAGTCACCGAGACGGTTAAGGTTGAGCCGGGCAGCGGCACTGTTGACGGAAGCGTCACCAAGGATATGCTGGATGGGCTTGAGCTTAATGGCACTTTTGACGGCGGCACGGTGACAGATGTTCAGAAGGATGGCAACGGTAAGGTGACCTCTGTCACGACCAGGTTCACAGATAACAACGGCGTGACCACCGTGAAGACCTACAACTTCACGTATGAAAAACAGCTTGTTTCTGCTGAAGACGGCGGATACGAATCAATTGCAGGCCAGGGCACGATTTCCAATGTTGGCAGCAGCTTCTGGATCAAGCAGGGTAACTTTGCCATCCTCTGGGTCGAAGACAGAGGGGATAGGGATGATGCCCAGCTCATGCAGAAGTATTGGGGGTATCTGGACGGCAAAAACGGTATTAAGGAATATGCTGTGGTTTCTGGTCACGGCGACTCCTTCACATGGTCAGATCGTATATGGCACCAGACGGGTGATAAGAAGGGTAATATGCAATCAATTGCAGACTGTGCCTTTACGATAACACCTGATGGTACGCTGACGATCACGGGAGATTATAGCCACATAAATGTGGATATATCCCGGGACAGCTATATTGATGTCCTCAAGGACGGCATCTGGAACAGCACGGGCACCAAGGAGCAGGAAAAAGAGTACAACGGTTCCGGCAACGGCTTCCAGACGGCTTCCGGCAAACCGGGTTCCTCCACAACCACGGAGAGCTCCGGCATGGGTTCCCAGTCCTGGTATGAGGGCGATCTTCACTATACCTACGAATACGAAACCACGACTCTCGAACCCGCCAAGGACGCTGAGAAGTATGTGGAGTCGGAGCGGGATGTGAATTACAGCTCGAATGAGACCACGCCGAATCCCAACCCCACGCCGGATCCTGACCCCACGCCGGATCCTGACCCTACGCCGGATCCCGATCCCACGCCGGATCCCGATCCTACACCGGATCCCGATCCTACACCGGATCCCGATCCTACACCGAATCCCAATCCCGCGCCGGATCCCGATCCTACGCCGGATCCCGATCCCGTAGATCTGCCTGATGCGCCCACTCCCCTGGCGGAGACGCCCGAGCCTGTGGCCGATCTCCCCGACGAGCCCGTTCCTCTGGCTGAAATCCCCGAGGAGGAAGTGCCCCTGGTGAACCTCCCCGATATGGATGTGCCTCTGGCCGACGTGCCCCGCACCGGCGATATCTCCGGCCTTTGGCATATGTCCGCCCTCCTGTCCGCCTGCGGTCTGGGCTTCCTGGCCCGCAGAGAGCGGAAGGAGCGCAGGGAGAAAGAAAACGCCTGATTGGCGGCTTTTGCTCCCTGTATTCCCCCGGCGGACGGCCGGGACCTCTTCGGAGGTCCCGGCAATGTACCCGCCGGGAGCGCTTCACCACGCTGTGCGCAACAGCGAGGCTGAAAAAGGAGAACCCCAACTCCAGAACAAAAGAGGCGAACTACTTTTTCAGGAGGTTCCCCAAATGAAAGCGAAGAAAATTCTGTCCCTGATGCTGGCGCTGGTCATGGCGCTGGCACTGGCCGCCCCCGCCATGGCGAAAAAGGACAAGGGCAGCAAGGACAAGCCCGCCGGCCCCGCGGTGGCCGCCGTGGACGTCGACAAGATCGAGGAGGAGCCCCGGCTCTCCCTCATTGAGAACGGCGCGAAGATCGACACCGGCAAGTACTCCGCCATCTACATCAAGCAGGCCAATGACATCGCCATCATCGTCCAGCGTGACGATCTCCGCAGTGATGAAGAGATCATTGCCGAGGCCCGTGCCAGCGACAAGTCCCTGGACAAGGACGGCAAGGGCGCTATTACGGTGATTCGCGGCGACGGCATGGTCTGGCTCCACAAGAACAGGACCACCCTTGTTGACGTGACCGGGGGCATCCTGATCGTCCTGGGCCCCATCAGCCACATCGGCTTTGTGGGCGGCGACGCCCCCACCGAGGACGAGCTCAGGCCGGACGACGGCACGGTTTCCGCTGTGTTCCAGATCACCAAGTTCCTCAATGAATATGGCGCCCCCGGCGCCGGCTTCACCTTTGAGGTCGTTGATGCTGAGGGGAATGTTGTCGGTAAGATGACCAGCGATGAGCAGGGCATCGCCGCAACCAGCGATCTCGAGGTTGCTCCCGGTCAGTACACCATCCGCGAGACCGGCCTGGATCTCAAAGCGTACGAGGCTGTCGAGGATATCGTTGCCACTGTTGATGAAAACGGTCAGGTTATTTACCCTGTGGACGAGTATGGGGTCGATCGGGACTACATTGTCAACTATCAGCTGGGCGCTCTGGAGGTGACTGCCCCCACCGTCATGCAGAAGTATGACGAGGTGTGGCATGAGCTGATGTATGCAGAGGCCGAAGCAGACACCCGTGTCAGCTACATTTCCGACCTGCCCAGTTACATCACTCCAAAGAAGTTTACGAATGGGTTCACCTACCTTGTCATTAACAAGGACGCGCTGGCTAATGATCCTGATGGTGCTACTATCCGGATTGCAAAGTCTGATCCTTCCAACACCCTGTTCCCGGACATTGCTCCGGCGAATCCGTGGGATGATCCGATTCCCCTGACTTATAATCTCCGCGTTGAAGGCAATGAATTGGTTGTGACCAGCAATCTGCCCAATTTCCGTGTGCGTATGGTAACAGCGAACCCCATTCACAAAGACTTGTTCACTGGCGGACATGAGGGTACATCCTGTGAACCCAGAAGCTACACCATCCCAGAGCTTGCTAGTGATGGAACTTTCTGCTTCGGTATCCACTACGGCTGCCCCGGTTATACCACCTCGACAATTACTGGCTGTGAGCCCACCGCCGAAATTCGCCGTGAGTGCGAGAAGATCTATGACGGCGAAGTGACCATCACCGTCACCAACGCCGCTGGCGAGGTGGTTGACGCCGCTGGCAAGCTGCCCCGCGGTGCGTACACCGTCACCGTCACCGCTGGCGAGGATACCTGGACACAGAACGTGACTGTCAATCCCGGCCAGACCGCCAGCGTCAGCTTCGACACCCTGACCATGACCGAGAAGGGCGCTGACGTTCTGAAGTGCCCCGTGTGCATTAACCCCTAACTACCACCCCTGCGGGGAGGCGCCTGCGCGCCTCCCCCTTTTTCATGAAGGAGGTTTCAGAAACCTATGGGCAAAAGGACAAGGCGTACCGTGCCCCTTCTTCTGCTCTTTGCCCTGCTGCTGGCGGCGCTCTGCCCGGCCTATGCCGTCCAGATCGGCGGGCTCTCCGCGGATGAGTACGACCTGGAGGGGCTGGAATCGGGAAAGTACGACTGGGAGACAGACCTCCAGCTGACGGAGGCCTACGAGCCCAACGTGATTATCATCAAATTCAAGGACCCGTCCGAATTTCCCGGCAAGGAAAAGCAGTACAGCGACGCGGTGGACAAGGTGCTGGGCACCGGGTTCGAGGAGATCGCCCAGCGGACCTATCTGGTGGAGATGGAGGAGCTGTCCAAGAACCCCAACGCCGTGCTCAACCGCTTCAAAAACAACCGATTCGTGGAGTACGCAGAGCCGGATTATATTGGCGCCCTGGACCTGGTCCCGACGGATCCGAACTACGCGGCGCGGGGCGCCATATTTTCCAAGTACATCAACGCGGAGGCCGGCTGGGACATTGCCACCAGCAGCAGCGTGACGGTGGCGGTGGTTGATACCGGCTACAGCGGGAACAGCGATCTGCCCGCGGCCAGCGGCTACAGCGTCTATAACAGAAGCAGCAATCTGACCGATCTCAACGGCCACGGCACCCAGGTGGCCGGCACCCTGGGCGCTGTCGGCTGCAACGGAACCAAGAGCGCCGGCGTCGTGTGGAACGCGAACATCCTGCCGGTGAAGGTGTCGGAGTCCTCATCTGTCAGCGTCTCCAACGTGGCACCCGCCATCATCTACGCGGCGGACCACGGGGCGCGGATCATCAACCTCAGCCTCTCCTTCCCGTCTGACAGCGCAACGCTGCGCAATGCGGTGGACTACGCCTATAGCCGGGGCTGTCTGCTGGTGGCCGCCGCGGGCAACAACGGGACAGGAAAAGTCAGCTACCCCGCGGCCTACAGCAATGTCCTCGGCGTGGGCGGAACGACCAGCGGCACGGACCGCTACAGCCTGTCCAACTACGGGACCGGCCTGGACGTGCTGGCCGGCTGGAGCTGGTTCACCACGACGGCCCGCGACACCAACTGTATCGCCGGGGGCACCTCCATCGCCGCGCCCCAGGTGTCCGGACTGGCGGCTCTGGTGTGGGAGCTGGCTCCCAGCCTCACCAACGCCCAGGTGATGGAGCTCATCCGCAGCAGCACCAACCGCCCCGGCGGCGGCTGGGACGCCCAGACCGGCTATGGCACCATCGACATGGGCAGAACGCTGGAGGCGGCGCGGGCACTGGGCGGCGGCGCGCCGGCGGCGAACCCGGAGCCCGCTGTCCCGGAAACCGCCCAGCCCTCCCCCGAGCCCGCTCCCCAGCCGGAGACGCCTCCCGCTGCGGAGCAGCCGGACGTCACCCCGCCGGTCATCACCCTGCGGGGCGGCGAGACCGTGGAGCTGACGGAGGGGGACATCTATGAGGAGCCCGGCTACACCGCCAGCGACGACCGGGACGGGGACATGACCCATCTGGTCACCGTGTCCGGGACCGTCTCCACCGCCTACGCGGGGGAGTACACCCTGACCTATACGGTGATGGACCAGGCCGGCAATACGGGCACAGCGGTGCGGCGGGTGGTGGTTGCCCCTGCTCCGGTCCCACCGGCCAGCGAGCCCGCCGCGCCCACCATCACCCAGATCGGCTCCAACCCCATCATCCTGCACCTGGGGGGCTCCCCCTACGTGGAGCAGGGGGCCCAGGCCTTTGACGAGGCGGACGGCGATCTGTCTGCCTTCGTCACCACCGAGGGCAGCGTGGACACCACTCAGCCGGGAACCTATCAGGTGACCTACTCGGTCACCAACAGCGCGGGCCTGTCCGCCAGTGTGAACCGCGAGGTGCGGGTGCTCGCCCCCCAGGAAACGCTCATCCGTACACCCTACAGCTTCAGCGGACAGGGCAAGTCCGGGGTGAACCAGTCCCACAGCGTCACAGCGGCCTCCGGCGGCACCATGAGCCTGACGGTTTCGGACTTGAACCGCGTGACCCTGGCGGTTTCCGTGACGGACGGCAGCGGCGCCGAGGTGTTCAGCGAGACCTTCACCGGCGGCGGCACCCGGGAGTTTACGGTATCCGAGGGCCCCTGCTCCATCCAGACGTCCATCGTCTCCGCCAAGGGTAACGGGAAGTATGCCATCTCGGGCGAGATGCCGGGGGCCGCAGCGGTCAGCTTCGCGGAGGAGGAGGTCCCCCTGGCCGCCCAGCCCGCCACCGAGGGGCCCGGCGCCTTCGACATCGTGATGATGTCCGCGGAGATCCTGATTCTGATCGGCGTGTGCGCCATCATTGTTCTGCTGGCAAAAAAGCGCGGCAGCGAGGCATGAGAGCCCGCTTGGACAGCATTCAACACATGTGAATAACGTATAAGAAATTGTCCCCCTCAGACTGTGGACAAAATAAGGCCCTATACACGCTCAACAGAGAGGGTGTATAGGGCCTTGCATTTTGATACGGCAGCCGGAAAGGGCACTGGACTGGTGTTCTATCTATGATATGATATGAGTTATGATTTCCGTATTAAAAAACCGGAAATCATATCCATTTGATTCAAGCCGTTTTGCTCGCCGCAGCAACGGCAATACATGGACCGAGTCAAAGCTTGTGGGCGCCGGGGCAGGGCTGGCGGCTTGCGCTTTGTCTGATCAGTCATCCATATCCTCGAAGGCGTCCAATCCCTTTTTCACCTCCGCTTTGCTGTCACCGTGGCGGACAAAGCACATGGTAACAAAGCTCAGCCCCACGAAAAAGGCGGCGTAGGGAAAGAGCACCTGATAGCTGATGTGCTTCATGAGAGTGCCGGCCAGGACCGGGGTGATGACCTGGGCGGCCATGGAGGCGGTGTAGTAGTACCCGGTGAACTTGCCCACATCGCTGCCCCTGCACATCTCCACCACCATGGGCAGGCTGTTGACGTTGATAGCGGCCCACGCAAGACCCACCAGGGCAAACGCCGCGTACATCATGGGCGTGATGGCGGAGGAGTGGGCGGTCATCACATAGCCCGCCAGGAAGCAGGCCGCCAGCAGCACCACGCCCGCCATAATGGTCTTCTTCCGCCCCACCCTGGAGGCCGCGATGCCGATGGGGATGTAGGAGACGATGGCGCCCACAGTGGCCACCATGAGGCAGGTAGCGGTGCCGCCGATACCCTCCCCCATGACCTCGGAGACATAGGTGGAGAACCAGGTGGTCACGCCGTTGTAGCCCGTGTACCACAGGGCGATGGAGGCCAGCAGGAACAGGAGGCTCCGCTTCACCGGCCGGGGCAGCACCTCGCCGCCGCTGCCGTCGTCCTCCGCCAGATTCCACTCCGGATGCTTCTGCTCCAGGGCGCGGTTGGCCGTCGACAGCCTGGGCTCCCGGATGGTCAGCAGCATGACGGCCACCGCCGCCAGCATGATGAGGGAGACGATGATGAACAGGGGCTGGTAGTTGACGTGGTCCAGCCCCTGGGTTTTGGCGCTTGGATAGAGCACCGCCGTCACGCCCAGGTACAGCACACCGCCTACCGCGCCCATGAGGTTGATGATGGCGTTGGCCTTGCTCCGCAAGGGCTTGGGTGTCACGTCCGGCATCAGCGCCACCGCCGGGGAGCGGTAGGTGCCCATGGCGATGAGCAGAAGCCCCAGGACGATGACAAAGCTCACCAGCTTGAAGGGGGCCGCCTCGGCGGAGTAGCTGTTGTCCAGCACGGGCAGCAGGTTCATGAGCACCACCGCCGCCCCGGTGCCGCCCAGAATGAAGGGGGTCCGGCGGCCCACCCTGGTCTCCCTGCACCTGTCTGACAGACTGCCGAACAGGGGAAGGAGGAACAGTGCCAGGATGTTGTCCGCGGCCATGATGACGCCGGTGAGGGACTCGTCCATGTGGAAGGTCTTCCGGAGGATGAGGGGCACCAGGTTGTCGTACATCTGCCAGAAGGAGCAGATGGAGAGGAAGGCCAGCCCCACCAGAATGGTCCGCTTGTTGTTCAGCTTCAGCTCGTTCATGATCTCTCCTTTTTCACACACAGTTGGTCATGGGCACACATTTTTTCTTTCGAGATAGAAAAGAATCCAAAGAAAGCTTCTGCGCGAAACTATGTTTCGTTTATCCAGGCGCGATGGAGCGCGGCGATGTCCGCAAAGACCCAGGTGGGCTGGGCCGGGCTGGTTTCCAGGTCCGCCGGCCTGCCCTCGCCGGAGAGGACGAAGGCGGTGTCAATCCCGGCGTTCACGCCACTGGCGATATCGGTGTAAAGCCGGTCCCCCACCATCACCGCCTGCTCCGGCGCGAAACCCGTCCGCTCCAGTGCCAGCAGTGCCATGGCGGGCTGTGGCTTGCCGATAACCCGGGGCCGCCGCCCCGCGGCGCGGAACAGCATCTCGCATACGCTGCCGCAGTCCGGCACGGAGCCGTACCAGGTGGGGCACACCCAGTCCGGATTGGTGGCGATGAAGTCCACCCCACGGCCCAGCAGAATGCAGGCATCCTCCAGCTTCTGGAAGGTCAGCTCTGTGTCAAAACCGATGAGCAGGCAGTCAACATCCTTCTCCGGCCGGTTCGTCACGGGCACCCCCGCCTCCCGTAGCTGGCCGCGGAAGCTCTCCGTGCCGAAGACGTAGCACTTCCGGTATCCGGGGCCCTTTGCCAGATCCGCGATCAGCGCGTCCACGGAGGTGAGGAAGTCCTCCCGCCCGGCGGCGACACCCATCCGCCCCAGCTTTTCCACATAGGCGTCCACGGATTTGGAGGAGTTGTTGGTGAGGAACAGGTACCGCCCGCCCCTGGCCTGGACAGCCTCCAGGAAGGGGAGCGTCCCCGGAAAGAGAATCTGGTCCAGGTAGATGGTCCCGTCCATATCCAGCAGAAACAGCCGCTTCTTCCCCAGGTTTCCCATAGGCTCCACCTCCTTATACGCACCCATTCTATCACACCCGCCGCCCAAAGTCCATCACAGCGGCAAATTTATCCAAAAACAGGGCTGACGCCCGCTCATGGACTCTGTTGACAAATTCAAGCAGCAAAAAATCCGTGGTGCCAAAGCACTCACGGATTTTCCGCTCGGCAGCCCTGGCAGTCCACCAAACAAAATGCAAGCTCCTGGCTTATAGGCGCAGTTTGAAAAATGGAAATATGACTAAGAGCCTGTTTAATATCTCGGCGTGTGCGGATTGGCGAGATAGATTTTTTGTCCTGCAAGGCAAAAAGCCGCAGCAATCCTGACGGATTGCAAGGATCTTTAACGCAGTCAGGGCGGAAAATATGCCGCCAAGGCGGGCGCGAGGAGATATTAAACAGGCTCTAAGGGCGGCCTTTTTGTCTTGCGTTGACAAGACAGATGCAGATGATCATCATGCACCCAAAACCACCTCGAAGCCCAGCGCGGCTGGTTCGAGGTGGAAAGGAGGAGCAAAGGCGCGGAACACAGTTTCAAGGCGGCCCCCCAAAAAGGGACCGCCTTGAAACGGAGTGGAGCGGATTTTGCTCCGATTATGGTGCCGGTGACCGGACTCGAACCGGTACGCTGTCGCCAGCGGTGGATTTTGAGTCCACTACGTCTACCAATTCCATCACACCGGCCGGTATGACTCTCATTATACTGCGGCCGCCATGAAATTGCAAGTATTTTTTCCGGTCCGAATGTGAATAACATCCGTTGTCTGGTTTTATCCGGCGGCTATCTGAGCCTGACGGCCGTGCCGTACGCGATGACCTCGGCGGCCCCCTGCATAACGGAGGAGGAGCCGTAGCGGACGTTCACAACGGCGTCCGCCCCCAGGGCCTCCGCCTCGTCCACCATGCGTTTGGTGGCAATCTGGCGGGCCTCGGTGATCATCTCCGTGTATCCGGTGATCTCCCCGCCCACCAGGGTTTTCATCCCGGCCATGAAGTCCTTGCCGAAGTTCTTGGATTGGACGATGGTTCCCTTCACGATCCCCAGGGCCTCGATCTCCCGGCCGGGCACGTGGTCAATATTGAGCAGCAGCATCTTCTTCTCCTCCTTGAATCTCTTTCAATCTTGTTCGCAGACTTATCCAGATAAGGGGAACGCTCCCCAGATCCAACACGATAATAATGAGCATCAGCTTTGATACGAACCCCGCCGGGTCCAGGCTGGCCCGGAGCCAGAGCAGGGCGGCGGCGCTCAGCAGGCGGAAAAAGCTGGACATGACGGCCCCCCAGACGGCGTTTTTCCGGCGCTGACGCTGGGCCGGAGTGAGCCCGTCAGTATTTTTGGGCTTCATCCTCTTCTCCTCCGTCGATCTCCCTGAGCCGCTGTGCCATGGCGGCCAGCACACCCACGATCACCGCGCCGCCGGCGAAGGCATACAGCAGCAGGAAGGGTACAACGCCCCCCGCCTCATGGGCGCCCAGGAAGCCCGCCATCATGGCCACCATCACCATCAGCGGCCCCGCATACAAAATCACCAGTACCGCCACCACAATGGGGGCGATTTTTTTCTTAGTGTTTTTTTGCATTGTCAATTTCTCCTTTCCCGATCCGCCGGAGCAGCGCCAGCAGGACCAGCACCGCCACCACGATGGCGCCTATTGGTACAGCTTCTTAGTATTTCTTTGCATCGTCAATTTCACCCTTCCCGATCTCGCGGATGCGCTGGAACAGGGCCAGCAGCATCCCGGCGATAATCAGCGCGGGCACGGCCACGATCACCAGCACCAGCGCCAGGGGCGGCGGGTTGGCCGGATCCAGGTAGAAGGCCCAGAGTATCAGGGCGATGACGGCCGCCAGAAGCACCACCGAGACGGCGGTGACCACGACGGGCGCCACGTAGCGGATGCGCACGTCCTGGCGCTGCTTGTTCTGGAAAGTGGTGCCGGACTGCTCCAGGGCCGACATCTCCTCCAGCACTCCCGCCGCGTCCAGCTCCCCCAGGGGCGTCTCCCGCTCTGTCAGCAGCGCGCACAGACGGGCCGCCTCCTCCAGGTTGCGTTTCTCCCGCTCCAGGGTGATCAGATGGCGGCGCATACCGTCCCCCACGGTCTGGGACCCCTCCTGCATCCGGCGGATCTCCTCGATGGGCACCCCCAGCTTCCGCATGAGCTTGATGCGCTGGAGCTCGTCCACCTCCTCCTGGCCGTAGTCCCGGTAGCCGTTCTCGCTGTTGCGCCGGGGGGAGAGCAGGCCCTTCTCCTCGTAAAAGCGGATATTCTTCTTGGTGATGCCAACCAGGGTCTCCACCTCGTTGATTTTCAATGTGCCCACCTCCCTTTTCACCCCCATTCTACACCTTCCACCAGGGGGAAGGTCAAGTATTTTCCGCGTTTTGCCGCAAATTTCTGTATACCCGGACCGCCAGCAGCCCTGCCAGAAGGGCGAAGGCGGCCGCCACGGCCTCGCTGGCCAGGGTCCCCGCCTGACGGATCACCACCACGGCAAAGAAGTCCGCCAGCGCGTGGAGCAGGATGGCCAGAGGGAACAGACCGTGCCTCCCGTCCCGGACGGCGGCGAAAACCAGCACCGAGAGGGCCGTATGGAGGGTCATGGCCACGATCCGCTCAAATCCCGCCAGCAGAAAGAGCGTCACCGGCAGGGCGGCCAGGGACTGGATGCCCGCCGTGATCTCCGCGGACATCTGCACGCCGCGCTGCATCATGAGGCTGATCACGATGTTGCTGATGTAGGTGACGCCCAGGATCAGGAAGGCCTCACAGCCGCCGTGTCCGATGCCATAGCTGAGGGCGGTCACCGGCTCCCGCCGGCGGCGCAGGACCAGCTTGAAGGCCGTGAAGCGCCCCACCTCCTCAAAGAGGCCGGCCATCAGCCCGCTGTAGAGGCCGAAGATCCAGATATTCCCCTGAATGGCCGATCCCAGAGGCCCGGTGAGGACCACCTGGTGGACCAGCGACTCCAGCACCATGGCGAAGAGGAAGAACGTCCCGGCCCCCACCAGGAAGTCCCGCCACCGTCCGCCCCGCCTGCGCAGATACGACATGACACCGATGGGGACCGCGGCGGTCAGCACCGCCAGGAGCCCCATGACTACCAGTTTGCTCATGCTTACCATTTGATTTTCCCTCACTTTCCGTCCGGACGCCGTGCCCGGCCCTTGCTGTGCTCTGAGCATACGCCCTCCAGCCGCTGGAAGGTCAAGAGATTTTTTGAAAAAATCCGAAAAATTTTCACCTTCCACCTGCCGGAGGGCTGGGGATGATTCCCGCAGGCGGACAAAAAACGCCTTTGACATCCGCGGGATTTGGGAGTACAATGGACAAAATCTTGCAATGCCAGGAGGGATATATGACGCCCTATTTTATCTATGAGACGGATGTGGAGTACCCGGATCTGGGAGTGGACCGCCTGCTGAGCCACCGCGGGATGCTGCGGATTTTGCAGGAGGCCGCGTCCGTGGCCTCGGACGAGCGGGGCTGCGGCATGAAGGACATCTCCCGTACCGGCGTGTTCTGGATTCTGGCCGGGTGGCGGCTGGAGCTCTCCCGCCGGGTTCCCTGGCGGACCCGGCTGACGGTGGAAACCTGGCCCCGCTCTCTGGACGGTTTTTTGTCCGATCGGGATTTCCTGGTCCGCCAGGGGGATGTGCCGGTTGCCCGGGCCACCTCCCGGTGGCTGCTGGTGAGCGCCGCCACCGGAAAGGCCGCCCGCGTCACCGACGCGGTCCGCGCCGCCTACGAGCTGGACGACCGGGTCCTCTTTGATACGCCCATCCCCAGCAACGGCAAAACCCCCGCCGGTACCCCGGCCGCTTTCTCCGCCGTCGTGGGCCGCCGGGACATTGACACCAACCACCACGTCAACAACATCCACTATCTGGACTACGCCCTTGAGGCCCTGCCGGAGGAGGTCTTTCTCCACCTCCCGCAGACGGTTGAGATCACCTTCCGCCGGCAGATCCTGCTGGGCACCCCCATCCGGTGCTATTATTCCCGCACAGAGGACGGACGGCATCAGGTGGAGATCCAGAGCGGAGAGGAGAAGATCGTCCACCACGCCTTTTTGTGGTTCTACCATTAGGATCGGGCCGTCGTTCGGCGGAACGCCGAATGACGCAGGACAAGTGGGGCTTCCCGCCCCACACCCGGGGTTACTTTTCCTACGCGGGAAAAGTAACCAAAAGCGCGCCGGGGAGACCCCGGGCCCCCTCTCGGGGCCGTCCCAGGCAGCGCTTGCGCTGCCGGACGGCCTGCCTCGGCGGGGGATTTTCGGACACGCTCCCAAATGAAGAGCTGCTCTGCCCCGTGAACGGGAGTTCCCTACGGGGTTCTGATCTAGGGGACTGGCGGTCAACCAACTCCGCCTGCCGGCCTCTTAAAGGGGTAGAGTCAGCATCGGGGACCCTCTGAGCCGATGCGCAGTAAACTTGCACTGCACCGATGTGCCACAACAGGAACCTCCGATAGAGCTCGTGGGTAGACAGGCGGCGCTTGCGTCGCTGGGCCAGTCGTTCGGCGGAACGCCGAATGACGGCCCCGCGGGCGGCAGACGGAGGGTAAGCACTCTCTGGAGAATCAAACCAGTTCGGTCGGAGCGCAGATAAAACACGAAATTCGGGATTCTCAAGGGGCAACACCCCTTGAGCGCCTTTTCCGTCCGCTTTTGGGCATCCAAAAGTGGATCCCGGGGCGTGGGGCCGGGAAGCCCCACAAGCTGTCAAGCAAGAAACAGGCATCCTCGCGCCGGGACGGCGCGAAGAATAGAGGAGGAAAAACGATGAACAACCTGTTGGAGTTCCTTGCCGCCAGTCCCAGCCGCTTCCATGCGGTGGAAAACTTCAGGAAGGAGCTGGAGGCTGCCGGCTACACCCGGCTGACCGAGAGCAAGTCCTGGAGCCTGACCCCCGGCGGGAAGTACTATGTGACCCGCAACGGGTCCGCCCTGCTGGCCTTCCGCGTTCCCAAGGCCGGCTTCGCCGGATTCATGATCTCCGCCAGCCACTCCGACGCCCCCTGCCTGCGGGTGAAGGAGAACGCGGAGCTGGCGGGCCCGGAGACCTACGTCCGGCTGAATGTGGAGAAGTACGGCGGGATGCTCTGCGCCCCCTGGATGGACCGCCCCCTCACCGTGGCGGGCCGGGTGCTGGTGCAGACGGAGAACGCCATTGAGACCCGCCTGGTCTATGTGGACAAGGACCTGCTGATGATTCCCAACGTGGCCATCCACATGAACCGGGCCGCCAATGACGGGTACAAGTACGATCTCAAGTGCGACATGGTCCCCCTGCTGGGCCTGGGGCTGGAGAAGGGGAGCTTCCGGTCCATCATCGCCAGGACCGCCGGCTGCGCGCCGGAGGACATCCTGGGCACGGACCTGTTCCTCTGCCCCCGCCAGAGGGGTGTGCAGTGGGGCGCCGCGGACGAGTTCGTCTCCGCCCCCGCCCTGGACGACCTCCAGTGCGCCTACGGCTGCTTCCACGGGTTCCTGGCCGCCTCCGAGAGCGAGAGCCTGCCGGTGTTCGCCCTGCTGGACAACGAGGAGGTGGGCAGCCTCACCAAGCAGGGAGCCGACGGCACCTTCCTGGCCGATCTGGTCAGCCGCGTCTGCGCCGCCATGGGCCGCGACCGGGCTGAGGCCGTAGCCAACAGCTTCCTGGTTTCCGCCGACAACGCCCACGCCGTCCACCCCAACCACCCCGAGTACCACGACGCCACCCACCGTCCCGTCATGAACGGCGGCCCCGTTATCAAGCACGGCGTGCGCTACGCCACCGACGGCGCGGCCCAGGCGGTGTTCACCGCCCTGTGCAAGCGGGCCGGGGTGCCGGTCCAGCACTTCTCCAACCGCTCCGACCTGGCCGGCGGCTCCACCCTGGGCAATATCTCCAACTCCCACCTGTCCATGAATACCGTGGACATCGGCCTGGCCCAGCTGGCTATGCACTCCTGCTTTGAGACTGCCGGCGCCAGGGACACGGACTACCTCATCCAGGCCATGACCGCCTTCTACAGCGCCTCCTTCCGGGAGGAGAACGGGATGTTCACCCTGTAAGAGGCTGCCTTTTGTAAAGAGCACAAAACGCCGCCCTGATTTATCAGGGCGGCGTTTGATTGTTTGTGTCAGATCCGATTGCCGTCCACAAAGACCGCTTTCAGATCCAGCGCTTTGTCCAGCACCACCAGATCGGCGGGCCGTCCAACCTCCAGGACGCCCACATCCAGGCCCACGGCCTGGGCGGGCGCGGTGGAGGCGGCATAGACGGCGGCCTCCAGGGGCAGGCCGAAATTCACCACATTGCGCACAGCGTCCAGCATGGAGATGGAGCTGCCGGCCAGGGTGCCGTCCAGAAGGGTGGCCTTGTGGTTCTTCACCACAATGGGCTGGCCTCCCAGCTCGTAGTCCCCGTCGGGCATCCCGGCGCAGCGCAGGGAGTCCGAAATCAGGTTCAGCTTGTCCCCAAAGAGCTGGCAGGTGGCCCGGATGACTGAGGGGTGGATGTGGAGGCCGTCGCAGATGAGCTCCACGCTGGCGCCCGCGTCAAAGGCCGCGCCGATGACCCCCGGCGCACGGTGCAGGAAGGAGGGCATGCCGTTGTAGAGGTGGGTGGCGTGGGTCGCCCCGGCCCGGAAGCCGGCCATGGCGGTATCGTAGTCCGCCGTGGTGTGGCCCAGGGAGACGGTGCAGACCTTGGAAACCTCCTGGATGAAGGACATCGCGCCCTCCTCCTCACAGGCCACGGTGACCAGCTTCACCCGGCCGCCGCTGGCCTCGTTGAGGCGGCTGAACAGGGGGACGTCCGGCTTGTGGAGGTTCTCCGCCGCCTGGGCGCCCCGCTTGGCGTAGCAGAGGAAGGGGCCCTCCAGATGGATGCCCGCGCACTTGGCCCCGCCTTTGGGACGGAAGTCCCGGATGGCGTGCATGGCCGGGGTCAGCGTCTCCTCCTTCAGCGTCATGGTGGTGGCCAGATAGCTGGTGACGCCGTGGGCGGCGTAGTAGTCCGCCAGGGGCTGAAGCCCGGCGGGCTTGCCGTCGGAGAAGTCCTCCCCCATGGCGCCATGGGTGTGGATGTCCACCAGGCCTGGGATCACATACCCCCCCGCCGCGTCCAGATCCGCCGGGCCCTCGATCTTCCCAATTGCGGTAATCCGGCCGTCAAACTGGATGTCCGCGTCCACAAAGGCTTTGCCAACGAACACCTTGGCATTTTTAATTAACATAGGAACCAATCCTCTCATGAAAATTTTCAGGGGCCGGGGGATCCGGCGCTGTCCGCCCGTTTTTCCCGCTTCCTGTACACGATGATCTCCGGGTCGGATCCGCCCTCGCCGTAGGCGCAGACCAGGAGGTGGTCCTCGTCGGCCGCGAGGCCGTAGCACCGGCCGCCGCGCTTCTGCTCCAGCTGGCTGCCCAGGTAGATCTTGTCATCCTCCAGCAGCTTGACACTCTGTCCGCTGGGGAGGGGATAGGACAGGTTGATATAGCTCCCCGCCAGGGCGGTCAGGCCGGTGACCTCCGGCATGTCCGCTATGCCCAGGGCGTTGAACTCCGCGATCAGCGGCTCCTTGAGATCGCACCTGCCGCCGCACTGCCCGCAGTCCGCCTGCCCCCGGTTCCGGCAGCAGGCGGCCACCAGGCACATCCGACGGAAGGGGCGGCCGCCGGTTTTCCCGGCAGCCGCCGCAGCCCTCTCTGGAGGGGCACCGGGCACAGTCCGCGCCGCACATAGCTCCAGACATCTCCCCTACCTGCTCTCCGGCAGGCTCGCCGCGGCCATGGACTGGCCCACCCGGCGGAACTTCTCGTCGGGCAGCTCCGCCTTGAGGACGGCGGCCACGTCGGGGTACTCATCGTCCAGAACCTTCTGGGCGGTGGCCAGGATCAGATCCCCGCCCTTGCCGCTCATGACCCGGCCCAGCAGCAGCACGTGGCGGCAGCCGTACAGGTCGTGGTAGTAGGCCAGGGTGTGGCCCAGGTAGACGCCGATGGACTCATAGACCTTGGCGGCGGCCTCGCTGCCCTCCTCCATCAGCTTCTGTACCACCTTCAGCTTCTCCGCCGGGCTGAGGCTCTCGTCCAGCTCAATGCCCGCCCGGGGCGCCAGCTTGATAACGCCGTCCTGGGAGAAGTACTTCACGCCGCAGCCGATGTCGCCGCTCCACTCATCCCGCATGGCGTCGGGGTGGGCGTCCACGGGGACGAAGGCCAGCTCGTTGAGCCAGCCGGTGATCCGGCCCTTCTCGTCCACGTAGCCCACGGCCTCGCTGGTGCCCATGGCGATGCCCAGCACGCTGCTGTCCTCCAGGCTCATGGCCCCGGCCAGGGCGGAGACATCGCCGTCGTTGATGACGGAGTAGGGCACGTCGCCGAAGGTGTCGGTGATGGCGCGGATATAGATGTCCTTCACCTTCTCATCATAGATCTCCTTGGGCACGGCCAGGAACAGGGAGGCGTTCATGGTGCGGTTGTTGATGAACACGCCGGCGGAGCTGACGCCCACCGCGTCCACCCGGGGCATGTGCTCGGCCGCCGACTTCAGCGCGGCCACAATGCCCTCGTAGTGGTAGTCCGGGTCCGGGGTGATTTTGGGGAACCAGACCACCTCCTCGGAGTAGACCGTCTCTCCATCGATGACCGCGGAAACCTTCCGGTCGCTGCCGCCGGCGTCGAACCCGATGCGGCAGCCCTCCAGGTGGCCGCCCATGGCCTTGGGGGAGTCCTTGGCGGCGGGCACCTGGTCCACCAGGAGGACCTCAAAGGGGTGCTCGAAGACGTTGGCCATGTAGTCCCAGTCAAATGCCTGCTCCCCGCCGGCGCAGTAGATGGACTTGAGGTACTCGTACGTGCCCTCGTCACCGCTGACGTAGATGCGGAAGCCGCCCTTCATCCACAGGATGGTCTTGACCAGGCGGTTGATATAGTAGTGGTCCGCGTCGGCCATATCCGGCGTACCGTGGATGAAGGTCCGGCAGGAGGCCATCTGTCCGTCCGCGCGCTCCACGGCGATGCCTACCGGCTTTTTCGCGCCGGACAGGAAGGCGCGGTTGTAGCGCAGCAGGGGGATGAACTCCGGGTCCAGGGGCGGGACGTGCTTGAGCTCCACGGAAATGCCATATCTGTTCATGTCGTTTTCCTCCAATCACACTTGTGCGCGGCCGGCCGGGCGCCGGACGCCTTTCCCCTGTATTTTACCATGCTTTCCCTGTCCTGTCACGTCTAAACGCAAAATTGACGAAATTTTTTCGATCCCGCGGAAAATTTTCCCCGGCCCCGGCGGCCCCGGGGAAGAAACTGTGAAATTTTTATAAAAAGTAATTTTCCCCGTTGTGTTTCCGGCGTATCTGTGCTATCCTATAGGCATCATAGAGTCCACCAAATGCTGAAAAGGAGTGATTTCATATGGTTAGACTGATTATGAGCGGCTCGGGTGAGGGCAAGACAAAACAGCTCATCGAGCTGATGGAAAGCGCCGCTGAAAACGAGGTCGGGTGCATGGTGTGCATCGAGCCCACCCGCAACATGAGCTTTAACCTGCGCCACCAGACCCGCATGGTCGATGCCTCCGAGTTCGCCATCGGTTCCTTCGAGGCCCTGCAGGGCTTCCTGTGCGGTCTGTACGCCGGCAATTACGATATCTCCCACGTCTTTATCGACAACCTCTGCAAGGTCGCCAAGTCCAAGGATGACCGGGAGGTCGGCGCTTTCCTTACGTGGCTGGACGGCTTCAGCTCCCCGCTGAATATCAAGTTCACCATCACCATTTCCGCCGATCCCGACACCGCTACCGATACCATGCGGAAGTTTATGTGAGGCAGACATTCTTTTTTTGAAAGAAAAAGAATCCAAAAGAACCTTTTACGCAAAACGCCGTTTTGCTGCTGGACCATATGAGAGGGACCGGGTGTACACCCGGTCCCTCTCAGCTTGTTGAAAAAGCCCTCCGCATGGATGGGAGCAGGAGGGAGCTTGAGGCGTATGGCGGGAAAAAGGCTGACCAGACGGCGTGCAGCGCTTGTGAATACAGCTTCTAAATATGGCACCTTCCCGGAAAGAGCCGGAACGCCATGAAACGGCGCAATGGTTTCCTCTTGGTGCCTGTCCAATCGTTACCTTCAGGTAACTATGCCACAAAATTGTGCGTACTTTTCAAATGACTTTTGACGTTGTATGATGCAGCTGCAGGGACGGGGAACGCCCCGCCGCAAACAAACGCATCAATGGAGGCACACATCATGAACAAGAGAGACTTTACCACCGTCCGGCTGGCCCAGGGCGAAATGCACATCTATGATTTTGGCGGCGTGAAGCTCCACGCCTATCAGACCGGGGACCCCTTGACGGACGAGGTGTTTCTGGTGGAGAAGGCGGGGAAGCTTGTGGCCATCGAGTCCCCCTGCTTCACCGGCAGTGTGGCCGCGCTGAACGAGTACTTGGCGGGCCTGGATGTGGCCGGTGTGCTGGTGGCCTATCACGGCGCAGGCGCCGCCTTCCTGCCGGACGCCCCCAAATACGCCACTGCCAACGCCGCGGAATATGCCCGCAGCGGCGGGGGCAAAGCCCTGATCGACCAGTTTGCCGCCGTCTTTGGCGGCGGCTTCGACAGCTCCATCCATCCTGTCACCCACACCCTTTCCGAGGGGGAGGTCACCATTGGCGGCATCCGGTTCGTCATTCACCAGACGGCGGAGGCCTTTGATGTGGAGATTCCCGAAATCAACGCGGTCTACACGCACATGCTGGGCCACGACTGCCACTCCATCGTAGCCGGGTCCAGCCACGCCGACGCCATGATCTCCCAGCTGCGGGGCTATATCGGGGCTGGCTATGACCTGATTCTCACCTCCCACTACACCCCGGAGGATCTGAAGGATGCGGAGGCCAAGATTCGTTACCTGGAGGAGCTGAAAACCATTGCATCCTCCTGCGCCGACGGGGAGTCCTTCAAAACGGCGGTCCGGGAGCGGTATCCGGCGTACAGCGGGGAAAATTATCTGGACATGACCGCAGGATTTTTCTTCAGCTGATTTTACGCGGGAATCCTGAGGACCTATATTTGCAGCCGGGGGCCCGGCTGCCTGTTTCTCTCACGGCCGAAAAAGGCGTGATTACCGCTCCATCTTCCAATAGGCCACGCTGTAGGGCGGAAGCTCGCTGCCGCCGCCGAAGTCGTGGTTCTCCCCGGTGATCAGATCCACCGCCATGCCGCACCCCGCGTCAAAGTGGGCGGTATAGGGAGCACCGTCGGCGTTCACCGCCACCAGGACCCGCTCCCCGTCCGCGGCCCGCTCAAAGATGATCTGCTTGTTGGTGAGGACCACATTGCGGTAGGAGCCATAGCACAGCGCCCGGCTGTTCTTGTGGGCGTTGGCCAGACGGGCGATGAACGCCGTCAGATCGCTGCTCTCCGGCGCCTCCAGGGCCGGGCGGAGGGCGTCGTCGCCCTGGGACTTCTTTCCCTCCATGCCCCACTCGCTGCCGTAGTACACCGCCGGGACGCCGGGCATACCGAAGAGGATGCCGTAGGCCGGGCGGAGGTGGTCCCGGTTGGTAAGGATGCTGGCAATGCGCTCCACGTCGTGGTTGTCCAGGAAGCTGACCAGGTGCTTTCCCTTGTAGAGGGTCCAGTTCTCCGGTCCGAACTGGCGGGCCAGGCTGTGGCCGATCTCGAAGAGGTTCATGGAGTTGAAGCTGGACCAGAGCCCCTTGTAGCACTCGTAGTTGGTCACCGAGTGGCAGGCGCCGTCGTTCATCCAGCGGTTGTAGTCCCCGTGGAGGGTCTCCCCCATGAGGACGAAGTCCGGCTTCAGGCCGCCGGTGAACTGCCGCAGCTGCCGCAGGTAGTCAGGGCTGAGGCAGTAGGCCACATCCAGGCGCAGCCCGTCGATATCGAACTGCTCCACCCAGGAGCGGATGGCGTCGAACTGGTGCTGCACCACCGCCGGATTTTGCAGGTTCAGCTTCACCAGCTCGTAGTGCCCCTCCCAGGCGTCGTACCAGAAGCCGTCGTTGTAGCCGGTGTTCCCGTCAAAGCTGATGTGGAACCAGTCCTTATAGGGGCTGTCCCATTTCTTCTCCTGCACGTCCCGGAAGGCCCAGAACCCCCGCCCCACATGGTTGAACACGCCGTCCAGCATCACCCGCAGCCCGGCGGCGTGGAGGGCATCGCACACGCGCTTGAAGTCCTCGTTGCTCCCCAGACGGCAGTCCAGAACCCGGTAGTCCCGGGTGTCGTAGCCGTGGCGGTCGCTGTCAAAGACCGGGTTGAAGAGGACCGTGTCCGCGCCGGTGGACTTGATGTGTTCGATCCAGTCCAGCACCCGCAGGATGCGGGGGGCCTGGACCCCGTCGTTATCCCGGGGCGCGCCGCACAGGCCCAGGGGGTAAATCTGATAGATCACCGCTTCGTCAAACCACATAAACTGCAAACTCCTTTTCCCGCCGGGAAACCGGCGCACGTGAGAGGGGGAACCCAGAAGGTGCCGAATGCCGCCTCCGATTTTTGTAACGACAACAGTATACAGGAAAAGTCCGTGAATGTCAAAGGACAGCTGGGACCCATCCGTCACCGGTGGGCCGGAAAAATGCCGCCCCCGCAAAATGCGGGGGCGGCGTGGTCTATGGGAAAACGCGTTCCGGCGGCGCATCGGACCCCCTACTGCTTGTCGGGCCCCATCAGCGCCTGGAGGCCGGAGGCCAGGCCGGCCAGGCCCTGGATCTCACTGGGAATGATGATTTTGGTGGCCTTTCCGTCCGCGGCGGCGGTGAACGCCTCCAGGGCCCGGATCTTCACCACCTGCTCGTTGGGGTTGGCCTCGTTGAGCAGCTTGATGGAGTCCGCCATGGCCTGCTGGACCTTCAGAATGGCCTCAGCCTTGCCCTCGGCCTCCAGGATGGCGGCCTGCTTAGCGGCGTCGGCCCGGAGGATGGCGGACTGCTTTTCGCCCTCGGCCACCAGAATCTGGCTCTCCTTCTGGCCCTGCGCCTGCAGGATGGCCTCGCGGCGCTCGCGCTCGGCGCGCATCTGCTTCTCCATGGAGTCCTGGATGTCCCGGGGCGGGATGATGTTCTTCAGCTCCACCCGGTTGACCTTGATGCCCCAGGGATCCGTGGCCTCATCCAGGATGGAGCGCATCTGGGTGTTGATGTGGTCCCGGCTGGTGAGGGACTGATCCAGCTCCAGATCGCCGATGATGTTGCGCAGGGTGGTGGCGGTCAGGTTCTCAATGGCGCTCATGGGATGCTCCACGCCGTAGGTATAGAGCTTGGGATCGATGATCTGAAAATAGATGACCGTGTCAATCTGCATGGTGACGTTGTCCTTGGTGATGACGGGCTGGGGGGCGAAGTCCACCACCTGCTCCTTCAGGCTCACACGCTTGGCCACCCGGTCGATGATGGGCAGCTTGACGTGGGGGCCCACGCCCCAGGTGGTGTGATAGGCCCCCAGACGCTCCACAACGAAGGCACGGGACTGCTGGACCACATGGATGTTGGTCACCAGCAGGATCAGCACGATGACACCGATGGCGATCAGAATATACGGCATGACAGATCCTCCTCTTTCTTTGGAATGACCCTATTATACCACGGCCCGCCGGGATTTTCCACTACAATTTCCCGCCCGGCCGCCCGGCGGGGGCGGTCAGTCCTTTTTCTTCGCGAAAAAGTTGTCGATCTCCTTCTTGATCTCCTCGGGCTTGGAGTGTTTGATCAGGTATCCCGCCGGCTTGAGGGGCATGACACCGATCATGCTCTGGGTGTCCCGCCGGCCGGTGAGGAAGATCACCGGAGTGTCGGCAAACGCCGGATCCGATCGCAGCATCTCCAGGGTCTGCTTGCCGTCGCACACCGGCATCTCGTAGTCCAGCAGCACCAGATCCGGCGGATTGAGGGTGATGGTGCGGATGGCGGCGATCCCGGACTCCGCCAGGGCCACCTCGTAGTCCGCCTCCAGCAGCTGCTTCATCCCGTGCCGGATGGTCAGCGAGTCGTCCACCACCAGCACCTTGGGCTTCCCGGCGGCGCCCTCCTCCGCCTTCCGCTTCATCAGGAACTTCTCCACCTCGTCCATGGCGCTCTCGTTCTCGTCCTCGATGGCCGCTCCCATGCCCTTCTCCAGCAGGTGGGGCGCGATGACGCAGTAGGCGAAGTAGCCCGCGCCGCCGGTGTTGAACAGCAGGCTGACCTGGAGCTTCTCCCGGGCCAGAATCTGCTGGAACTGCTCGTAGGACAGCAGGTTCTCCGACTTGAGCTCATAGGCATCCATCTCCGGGAAATGCTCCATCACCCGGCTTACGAACTGGCGGGCGGTATAGCGGGCGGCGTGGGTCAGCATGGTATCCAGCTTGTTGGTCTGAATCCCCAGAATCCTGCCCACCGTGTTGATGAGCAGCTTCTCCTCAAAGACCAGGATGACCTCCTGCTTCTCCTCCTCCCGGCCCTTTCCGTAGACCAGGCGGTAATAGACCCCGCTTCCGAACTTCTCGCCGCTGTAGGCGTCGCTGACCATCTGGGACTCCAGGTGGAACATGTCGAACACCAGCTGGACGATCACCTTCTTCATGGCCGTCAGCTCCTCGCCCGGCAGAAGGTTCTCCCACTTGCGTGTCTGCTTCCCCGTGATAGCCTGATCCTCCGTCAGGGTATGCCCGATCAGCCACCCGGCGCACACGCCCAAAAAGTGCTCCACAGCGTCCGGGGCGTAGCCCGACCGCTCCAGCTCCTGCTCCAGGGCCGGGAGGGTGTTCTCCCGGAAGCTCCTGTGCATCCGCCGGTGCTGCTCCAGCCCCTCGTACTGGATGGAAAGCATGTAGGCCTCCTCATCCGCGAAATGCTTCATCGCATGGCCTTTGAAGTATTTGATTCCCTCCTGGCACGTCCACTGACTGTCCTTCTCCTCCGCCCGGAAGTCGAAGAGCTTGTTGATGATCTTGAAAAGCCTCTGGTGCTCCCGATCGATGATGTCTACTCCGATCGCGTACTCTTCCTGCCATACAAATTTGGGCTCCATGTGCCATATCCTCCTTTGCCGCAGTAAAAGCCCCGTTTTCCGCGGCTTTTTCTTGAAATTTGAAGAGAGTCCCCCTCCGGGGGGAGCGCCGCCGGCCCGGCAGAGGGGCCTGCCCGGCGGCAGGGTGATCGTCCAATGCCCGCACCATCCCCTGTTCAAAATTATGTTCTATAGCGATGCCGTATCCGGCGGGGCGGTTCTCCCCGTCAGATACAGCATGACGCGTCCGTTTATTTTTTCAGCTCCCCCGTGGCGCTGGCGGTGAGGTAGGCGTTGATGAAGCCGTCGATGTCCCCGTCCATCACCGCGCTGATGTTGCCGTTTTCATAGCCGGTGCGGGTGTCCTTGGCCAGGGTGTAGGGCATGAAGACATAGGAGCGGATCTGGCTGCCCCACTCGATTTTCATTTGCACGCCCTTGATGTCGGAGATCTTCTCCGCATGCTGCTGGGCCTTCATCTCCATGAGCTTGGCCCGGAGCATCTTCATACAGTTCTCCCGGTTCTGGACCTGGCTGCGCTCCTGCTGGGAGGAGACCACCACGCCGGTGGGCTTGTGGATGAGGCGCACGGCGGAGGAGGTCTTGTTGACATGCTGTCCGCCGGCGCCGCTGGCCCGGTAGACCTGCATCTCGATGTCCTCGGAGCGGATCTCCACGCTGTTGTCGTCCTCGATCTCCGGCATCACCTCCACGGCGGCGAAGGAGGTCTGCCGCCGGGCGTTGGCGTCAAAGGGGGAGATGCGCACCAGCCGGTGGACGCCGTTCTCGCTCTTGAGGAAGCCATAGGCGTTGTCCCCCTCAATGGAGATGGTGGCGGACTTGAGCCCCGCCTCGTCCCCGTCCTCGTAGTCCAGTGTCTTTACGGCGAAGCTGCGCCGCTCGGCCCAGCGGGTGTACATCCGGTAGAGCATCTGGCACCAGTCCTGGGCCTCGGTGCCGCCGGCGCCGGCGTGGAGGGTGAGGATGGCGCTGTTGGCGTCGTACTCCCCGGTGAGCAGGGTGGCCAGATTGGCCTCCTCCAGAGCGGACTCCAGCTTGGCGTACCCCTCCTCGATCTCGCCCAGGAGGCTGGCGTCGTCCTCCTCCATGGCCATCTCCACCAGCGTGGTCAGATCCTCCCACTGGCCCACCAGCCGTGCGTGGTGCTCCAGCTTGTTTTTGAGCTGCTTGGTCCGCTGGAGGACCTTCTGGGAGGAGGACACGTCATTCCAGAAATTGGGGTCGTTGGTCTTCTCCTCCAGCTCCTCCACCTCCCGGCGCGCCCCCTCCAGATCCAAGGCCGCGGCCAGGGTGTCCAGCCGGGGCTCCAGGGCGCCCAGCTTCTGCTTATAGGTATCATATTCAATTATCGGCATGTAGAATCCTCCATTCGTCGTTTTTTGTTCCAGTCTGTACGGTATTCTTATCTCAGCATAGCGGATTCTCCATTCCACTTGTTTTGTCCGATTCTATATTATGCCACAAAACCAGCTGTTCTGTAAAGAGGGATCTTGTAAAATCCAGGGAAAGGCAAGTTTTATATTGTAAATGGACAGTCGGATCATGCTGGTCCGGCTGTTTTTCATGCAGGTTTAGGTCAGATCAAAAAGCCAGTCGTGTTGTGGGGTTGAAAAAGACTCCCGTTAAAACTGTCACCTCTCTAGTCCTAAGAGCCTGTTTAACATCTCCCCGCGCCCGCCTTGGCGGCATATTTTCCGCCCTGACTGCGTTAAAAATCCTTGCAATCCGTCAGGATTTCTGCGGCTTTTTGCCTTGCGGGGCAAAAAATCTATCTCGCCAATCCGCACACGCTGA
>CAJUQS010000133.1 GCA_910588365.1 uncultured Oscillospiraceae bacterium
GAACAGACGGGTGGCGTTGATGCCCACCAGCCAATCGGCCTTTTGGCGGCAGAGGGCGGCTTGGTGCAGGCCGTCATAGTCGCTGCCGGGGCGGAGATTTTCAAAGCCCTCCCGGATGGCGCTGTCCTCCATGCTGGAAATTCACAGCTGTTTCATAGGCTTGGTACAGCCCGCCAGATGGTAGGCGGTGCGGAAGATCAGCTCCCCTTCGCGTCCGGCGTCGCAGGCGTTTACCACCTCCGACACATCCTCCCGGCGCAGCAGCGTCCGCAGGATGTCGAACTGCTCCCGTTTATCCTTGCCGATGGTGAACCGCCAGCTTTCCGGCAGGATGGGCAAATCCTCCCGCCGCCACTTGTCATAGCTGGGGTTGTAGACGGCAGGCTCGGCCAATCCTGCCAGATGCCCGATGCACCAGCTTATCAGCCAGCCGCCGCCTTCCATGTGGCCATCCTTCCGGGCTGTGGTCCCCAGCACCTTGGCGATGCTCATAGCAACCGAGGGCTTTTCCGCGATCACAAGGCGATACATAAAATCACGCTCCTTTTACACATACAAAAAGCAGCCTGCTTACACAGACTGCTCTTTGCGGTTTCGATTCAATTCAAATCAGTTTTTCATAGTCCTGCCTGCCATAGAAGAACCGCAGGATATGAACGGTTTTTGCGGCTTCATCCACCTTATAGACCATGATGAAGTTTTTGATAACTGCTTTATGATATTCCAGCGCACGAAGCCGGGGGTCGCGGCACAGCTCATACATCAGCGGCATCTTCTCCAGGTCGGAGTAACACGCCTCAACCGCATCGGCAAAGGACGCCGCAGCAGAGGGATTTGCCAGGGAGAGTACAATATATCCAAGGATATTGTCTAAATCCTGCTCGGCTAACCTGGTTTTTATGATCTTATATGCCATACTTTGCCCTCAGCCCTTTGAGCGAGGTATGGGCCTCTACCGTTTTTCCTTCTCGAATTTCTTCCTCTGCCGCCGCCAGCTTTGAGTAAACATCCAGTACGGCTAATTTTTCCTCATAGGCTTTCATGCTCATAATCACCATTTCGCCGTATCCATTTTTAGTAATATAAACTGGCTCGGTAGATTCGCTGCACATCTGTGAAATGGCGGCGGTGTCCTTCAAATCACGGATTGGAATAATTCGCGGCATAAGCTCAACTCCTTTCGTGTCTTGATTATACCACAATTATCCCACATCCGCAACAGATTATTTACCGGGACCGGGCGCGGTCCGGGGACGGGATGGGCGGTATCACCTCCACACCCCGGTAGCAGGGCAGGACGCAGCTCTCGCCGCAGCGTTTACAGCCGTGACAGGGGTGGTCCTTGGGCGGCGCTGGCTTGACCCGCTGCTCCTGCCGGGGCGGAGGGGCCTGCATCATCAGGCGTTCCAGGGGATTGGATGTAAAATATCTCATTCGTCCCCCTCATCCTCTGCGCCGCCGTCCTCATACTCGTCCTCATCGCCGTAATCGTAGTCCTCCAGGTCGGCGCTGCCCTTGGTATCGGGCTTTTTCTTCTTGAATTTCAAGAAATAGACC
>CAJUQS010000134.1 GCA_910588365.1 uncultured Oscillospiraceae bacterium
CATTCTGGATGTGGAGCCTCTGCCCGAACCCCGCAGCGGCAAGGTCCCCACGGACAACGACGTTGTCCTGGAAAATGTGACCTTCCGCTACACAGGCGGAACAACGGACGCGCTCCGTGATGTGACCATTCGGGTGGGCGCAGGCGAGACTGTGGCTCTGGTAGGCCCCTCCGGGGGCGGCAAGACCACTGTGGCCGGCTTGATCTCCCGGTTTTGGGATGTGGCTGGCGGTTCCATCCAGATCGGCGGCATCAACGTAAAGGATATACCCAAGGAGACACTGATGGACACTGTGGCCTATGTATTCCAGGACAGCCGCCTGCTGAAAGCCTCCATCCTGGAAAATGTACGCCTTGCCAAGCCCAACGCCTCCCGGCAGGAGGTGGAGCGGGTACTCCATGACGCCCAATGCGATGACATCATCGCCAAGCTGCCCCAGGGCATCGACACGGTGATCGGCACGAAAGGCGTGTATCTCTCCGGGGGCGAACAACAGCGCATCGCCATTGCCCGTGTCATGCTGAAGGACGCGCCCATCCTCATTCTGGACGAAGCTACCGCCTTTGCGGATCCGGAGAACGAGGCCCTGGTCCAGCGGGCTTTTGAAAAGCTCTCCAGGGGCAAGACCGTTATCATGATCGCCCACCGGCTGACCACCATCAAGAACGCCGACCGCATTTTCGTCCTGCGAGAGGGCCGCGTGGAGGAGAGCGGGACCCACGATACCCTTGTGGCCGGAGGCGGCCTATACGCCAAGATGTGGCAGGATTATCAGACCTCTGTGAGCTGGAAGGTAGGTGCCGCGAAATGATCGAACGACTGATGAAACGCTTTGCCCTCTCGGAAGAAGGGGCGAAAGGGCTGGTGCGGGCCGTGATTGCCTGCGCCGTGGCCGATCTGATGCTGATGCTCCCGGTGGGGCTTCTCTATCTGCTGGCAAGCGATTTTTTGAGCGGCAGCGCCCCGGAGGGGCGCTACCCCCTCTACGGCCTGGGCATCGCCGTGGCGCTGCTGCTGGTGCTGCTCTCGGAGTTTTGGAAGTACAATGCCACCTACTTCTCCACTTACCTGGAATCCGGGGCCTGCCGCATCCGGCTGGCGGAGAAGCTGCGGCGGCTCCCCCTGTCCTTCTTCGGCAAAAAGGACTTGGCCGACCTGACCAACACCATCATGGGGGATGTGCAGGTAACAGAGCAGATGTTTTCCCATTATGTTCCGCAGTTCTACGGCTCTATCCTGTCCACCTGCCTTGTGGCGGTCAGCCTGCTGTGCTACGACTGGCAGATGGCCCTTGCCTCCCTGTGGGTGCTGCCGGTGGCGCTGCTGCTGGTCAGCCTGTCCAAGAAAACGCAGAACTATTTTTCCCGCCGACAGAACAACGCCCTGGTCGCTGTGGCGGACGGTGTGCAGGAGTGCCTGGAGTCCATCCGCGACCTGAAAAGTAGCAAGGCGGAACAGGAATACCTGGACGGATTGGGAGAGAAGATCAACGCGCTGGAGGTGCGGCACATCAAGAGCGAGCTGGGCGTGGCCATGTTTGTGGTTCCTGCGCAGATGCTTTTGAAACTGGGCATCGCCTCGGTGGCCCTGGTGGGCAGTATGCGTCTGATGAGCGGGGAGCTGTCCCTTGTGACCTTCTTCCTGTTCCTGCTGGTGGTTTCCCGCATCTATGAGCCGATGAACTTCTCCCTGCAAAATCTGGCGGCGATGAACTCCCTGCAAATCAATATTGACCGCATGAACGAGATCAATGAAACCCCGTCCCAGGAGGGCGGATCGGCCTTTTCGCCCAAAGGCTACGACATTGCCTTCGACCATGTGGGCTTTGCCTATAACAGCGGCGAGACAGTGCTGAAGGATGTGTCCTTCACCGCCAAGCAGGGCGAGGTCACGGCCCTGATCGGCCCCTCCGGGGGCGGCAAGTCCACCGCAGCCAAACTGGCGGCGCGGTTTTGGGATATAGACCGGGGCCGAATCACAGTCGGCGGCGTGGATGTGAGTAGGGTTGACCCGGAAAAGCTCCTGACCGCCTACTCCATCGTGTTCCAGGACGTGACGCTGTTTAATAACACTGTTATGGAGAATATCCGCATTGGCCGGAAGGACACCACGGACGCGGAGGTCATCCAGGCGGCGAAGGAAGCCATGTGCGATGAGTTTATTGCCAAGCTCCCCCAGGGGTATCAGACTATGATTGGGGAAAACGGTTCCACCCTCTCTGGGGGCGAGCGCCAGCGCATTTCCATCGCCCGTGCGCTCTTGAAGGACGCACCCATCATTCTGCTGGACGAAGCCACCGCCTCCCTGGACGCGGAGAACGAGACGGAGATTCAACAGGCTATCTCCCGGTTGGTGGAACGAAAGACGGTGTTAATCATCGCTCACCGCATGAGGACGGTTGAGAACGCCAACAAGATCGTGGTGCTGTCCGGG
>CAJUQS010000135.1 GCA_910588365.1 uncultured Oscillospiraceae bacterium
GCCGGGCCCGGCAGACCCTGGAGATCGCCTTGGCGGCCCAGCGGTACGAGCAGGCCCTGTATGAGAACGGCGGCAGGCCCAGCGGTATATTAAAGGCGGCCACGGATCTGGGCGGCACCACCGCGCTGCCGGACGGCACGGAAATCTCCATGAAGGACTACATCCGGCGGGAGTGGGACAAAATCCACGCCGGGCCGGGGAACGGCTTCCGCACGGCGGTGCTGGATCTGGGCATGGAGTACCAGGCGATCTCCATGAACAACACAGACGCCCAGTTTGTACAGAACAAGGCGGTGACCATCGCGGACATCGCCAGATTCTTTGGTGTACCTCTGTACAAGCTGGGCGAGGGAAAGCAGAGCTATTCCAGCAATGAGCAGAACGGCATTGAGTTCTGCGTGAACACCATCCAGCCCATCATCACGCAGATGGAGTTCGAGGAGTCGGGGAAGCTGCTGACCATCGGGGACCGGCGGCGGGGCCTGGAGGTCCGCCACAACATGATGGCACTCCTCCGGGGCGACAGCGCCAGCCGGATGAACGTGTACCGGATCCTGCGGGAGATCGGGGTGTACAGTCCCAATGACATCTGCGCCCTGGAGGACCTGCCGCCGGTGCCAGGCGGCGACACCCGGTACAACAGCCACAACTATGTCCCACTGGAGGACTTCCGGGAACTCAGCCGGGCGCGCAACATCGCCGGCGGGCAGAAGGGAGACAGTGAGTAGCAAGCTGAGTACAGAAAAAACCCGCCCCTAAGGGCGGGTTCCGGTCAGCTCCAGGTCATATTGAGCTGTCGCTTATTTTCAGCACAGTCTGAGAGGTATAGATTGATGAGCGTCTGGTAAGGAATCCCGGAAGAGCTGGACATATCCTTAAAAAATTGGATCGTATCGCTGTCAATGTTGATGGTGATCTGCTTTTTCAGCTTTTTGGTATAAGGATTCTTTCTGGCATTTGAAAAATCGTACTCTTCCCGCAAGGATGTCACCTCCTAGCAAAAATATTGCCGCATCTCGGTTTTGGTCGCTTTTCTCGCAGAAATGATCCGAATCACAGTTTCGGAGGCCCTGTAACAATGGCAGACCACGAGCAGATTGGCTCTTTTGCTGAAGCCTAAAATGATAAACCGCTCCTCGTCGGCTGAGTGCTCGGGGTCATCGATTACCTTTGCCTCCTCGTCGTAAAACACCGTCTGGGCCTCCTCAAACGAGACCTGATGCTTTCTCTTGTTGATCTCGTTTTTCTCGGGGTCCCATTCAAATCTCAGACTATCCATAATTATATTATAATTATATCCTGTGCATCTGTCAACAAGATTTTTGGAAGGGAGTGATTGCATGGAAAACATCACAAAGGGCGCGGTGGTTCTGAAGGCCGCGCCCACAGCGGCAGACATGGGGCTCATCAACGCCCAGAGCCTCCGGGAACTGAAGGAGGGGGAGATCTTCACCTTCCGGGTGGCGGCGGCGGACACCCAGGTGGACCGGGATTTTGAGCGCTTCTCCCGCAGCTGCCTGGAGAAACTGGCGGAGCTCTACGTGGGCAAACCCTTCATCACGGACCACAACTGGAGCAGCAGCCGCCAGATGGCCAGGGTGTACGCAGCGGCGGTGGAGGACGAGAGCGGCGTCAGCCGCCTGGTGCTCAGCTGCTACATGCTGCGCAGCGCGGCCAACCAGCCCACCATCGACGCCATAGAGGCGGGCATCATCCGGGAGGTCAGCGTGGGGGTGGCGGTGAAAAGCGCCGTGTGCTCCATCTGCGGGGCGGACAAGTCCAGGGGCTGCTGCGAGCACCGGCCCGGCAGGGCCTATGACGGGACGCTCTGCACCGTGGAGCTGGGCGATCCCACGGAAGCCTATGAGGCCAGATTCGTGGCCGTGCCCGCCCAGCGGGAGGCCGGCGTCATCAAGTGCTAC
>CAJUQS010000136.1 GCA_910588365.1 uncultured Oscillospiraceae bacterium
GAACGCTGTCTGGCCAGTCTTTTTCCCGCCATACTGCGTCGCTTTCCCTTGCAATCCGTCAGGATTGCTGCGGAAAATCTCCTTGTCTGACGAGAAAAATCCTCGTCCATCCGGCATCCCCCGGTTATGAATACAGGTTCTGAAAGCAGTATACCACATTTTCCCGGAATGTAAAGTTACAGTTTTGTTACGGGCTTTGTATAAATTCAGGAATTCCGGCGCAAGATAAGGGGGATTGTCCGATTCCAAGAAAAGAAGGAGAAAAAAGATGAAAACCTATGAAGTCATCCGGGAGGAATATGTCCCCTGCACCGGCGCACTGACCCCCAGCCGCCGGGAGATTCTGGAGCTGCGCCTGGAAAATCCCTCCCTGTACGTGCAGGAGCAGTATATGCGGGAGCGGTCGGTGGAGTACCTCACCTCCCAGCAAGACGGCAGTCCGGTGATCGAGGCCGTCCTGGAGGGCGGCCGGAAGCACCGCTATATCTTCTGCGAGCTGTAGCTAAAAAGAAAACGAACTACAAAGAAATTCTGAGGCGAAATTCGGTTTCACCCGATTCGCAGGAAGGGCGGCCGGTTCAGATACCGGTCCCCTTTTTTTGCACCCGATAAGCGAAACGGATGTTTCGCGCAAAAAGTTCTTTTTGATACTTTTTCTTTCAAGAAAAAGTATGACAGCAAAAAGGGTAGCTGCGCCGGGAAAATTTTCCCGGCGCTTATTTTGTCACAAAAAAGACACAACCATCCTGTATGCTGTCATCAGAAAGGAGGGATGCGCGATGCACACGATTTTGCTGGTGGAGGACGAGGCGCCCCTGCGGGAGCTGATTGGCGACTACTTTACCGCCAAGAGCGGCGGACAGTGGCGCCTCCTCCCCGCCGCCGACGGGACCGAGGGGCTGCTGCTGGCGAGGAGCCAGCCGGTGGATCTGGTCATTCTGGACGTGATGCTGCCGGACATGGACGGCTTCAGCCTGTGCCAGGAGCTGCGCAGGCAGGGGGACGTCCCCATCCTCTTCCTCTCCGCCCGGACGGCGGAGGAGGACCGCCTGCGGGGCTACGGACTGGGGGCCGACGACTACATGACCAAGCCCTTCTCCCAGGCGGAGCTGTTCGCCAAGGCCGGCGCCCTGCTGCGCCGCAGCAAGGGCGAGGCGGGGCGGCAGGTCCTCTCCTCCGGCGGCGTGGAGCTGGATATCCTGGCCCACACCCTCTCCGTGGACGGGGAGCGGGTGGACGCGGCCCCCAAGGAGCTGGCCATCCTGCGGCTGCTGCTGGAGAGCCGGGGGCAGGTGCTGCGGCGGGAGGATTTGCTGCTGCGGCTGTGGGGCTGGGACTTTGAGGGGTCGGACCGGGTGGTGGACAGCCACATCCGGCGGCTGCGGAAGCTGCTGGGCCCCTGGTCCGGCTGCATCCGGACCGTGTTCAAGACCGGCTACAAATGGGAGCCCTAGGCGGGCGGCCAATGCGCTCTTTGGTACGGCAGTGGACCAGGATTTCCACACGGTAACGAAACATAGCATATAGCAGAGAGGAGAGAGAAAGAACATGGATATGAAACGTGAGAGGCGGAAGGTCTATCTGCGCTGCTTCGCCCTGCTGCTGGGGCTGTGGCTGGCGCTGGCGGGGGTGTTCTCCGCCTACGTGCTCCAGAACGCCTGGAGCCAGGAGCGGGATCGGTTTATCCAGACGGCGGACAATCTGGCCGACCAACTGCGGGGGACCACGGATACCCTGCTTCAGATGCGCTATGCCGCCTTCCTTTTGGATGCCCCAGAGAATGAGGATGTCTCATACGAGGACTATCTTGCCAGAGTTATGCAGGACCGGGAGCTGTATATAGACACCGATTTCTGGAACAGCAATGTACGCAGGAGCGAGGTGTCCGAATTGGTGACAGCCGCCCTGTTCACCTACGAGGGTGAGCCGCATTGGCAGGCGGCAAAGCCTGGCACGGTAGGGCTCTCATACTCATGGGACATTGACGGTTCAGGCCGTAGATTTATCCACTATGCAGAGGACGGTTGGGGGCGGGAAGCAGGGAGCGGGGAGATGGCCTTTTCCTTAATGGATTTTTTTGACAGCAGCGTCATAGAGCGGATCCGCAGCGGGATAGAGGCCGATCCAAATACGCAGATCTGGCTGGAGGCATACTGTGATGGCAAACAGTACTACCCTCTGACCATATCCCTGCGCGGTGACTGGTCCAACCCAGGGACAATTTACACAGCTGAGAGCACCAAGGGCCTGCCTGACACCCCAGAGAACCTTCGGGCGCTGGGCACATACAACGGCAACAGTGCAAAGGCCGCGAAGGCAAGGCCGGACGGGCGCTGGCTGGAGTATAACACGGTTTTCAGCCAGACAAAGGAAATACAGTTTGAGGCCATGCTCAACGGCAGCGCCCGGCTGGAGGACATCGCCGCCGACCCGTCCCGGCTGATGGCCTACGGCGTGGACTACCCCAAGGGCCGCCACATGACGGATTACACCGTAGACGAGTCGGTGGTACAGGAGTCGGCCTGGAGCCTGCTGGACAGGACCTACACCGCCCAGGTGGGCGCGGGGCGCGTGATAACGGAGGAGGACCCGGAAACCAGTGTTGTGGTCAGCCGGCCGGCCTACTGGCTCCAGCTGGCGGGTCGGTCCGACGTGTGGAGCGTGGCGGGGAGCTACTGGCTGGCCACGGTGCTCATCAGCCTGGGGGGCTTTCTGGCGGCGGCGTGGCTGCTGGCCTACACCACCTGGCGGGGCCAGCGGACCCACCTGCTCTACGAGCGGCGCACCCGGGAGACCACCGCCGCCATGGCCCACGATCTGAAAACGCCCCTGGCGGTGATCCGGGCCTGCGCGGAGAATCTGACCGAGGGGATAAACCCGGAGAAGGGGAACCAGTACACCCAGGAGATCACCCGCCAGACAGCCGTCATGGACAAGGCCCTGCTGGATATGCTGGAGTTGAGCCGGGTGGACCGGCACGATGTCTCCCTCCGTCCGGAGGAGATCTCCTGGCAGGAGCTGCTGGACGGCCGGCTGGAGAGCATCACGCCGCTGCTGGGCTGCCTGGAGGTCACGGTGGAGGCCGCCGGCGCAGTCCGGGCGGACCGGGCGCAGCTGGAGCGGCTGACGGACAACCTGCTGCGCAACGCCCTGGAGCACTCTGACGGTGTGATCCGCGTCCAGGCGGACGAGAGGGGCCTGCGGGTCTATAACTCCGGCCCATCCATCCCGGAGGAGGACCTGCCCCGGATCTGGGAGCCCTACTTCAAGGGGGACGCCGCACGGAAGGGCGGCTCCGGCCTGGGGCTGGCTCTGGTGGCGGCCATCGCCAGGGCCCACGGCTGGACCTGCTCGGCGGAGAACAGGGCGTCCGGCGTGGAGGTATCCATTCTTTTTTCTTGAAAAAAGAATCAAAAAAGAACCTTGACGCGAAGCTCCGCATCGCTCACCCCATAGAAAAAGGGGACCGGTATCTGTACCGGTCCCCTTTTCTGCTGGCCATAAGCGAAATGACAGTTTTGCGCAAAAATTTTCTTTTGATTCTTTTCTTTTCAAAGAAAAGAATGATTACCGTACCACAGCAATGATTACCGTACCACAGCTCTGTGAAAGACCTTCTTGCCCTTCTTGATGATAACGCCCTCGCCGCCGAACAGGGCCTGGTCGAGCCGCTGGTCAACGCCGGAGACCTTCTCCCCGTTCACGGACACGCCTCCCTGCTGGACCAGCCGCCGGGCCTCGCCCTTGGAGGGTGCCAAGCCGCAGGCCACCAGCAGATCCAGCACGCCGATCTGGCCGTCGGTGAAGCTGGAGGGATCCAGATCGGTGGAGGGCATGTCGGCGTTGTCCCCGCCGCCGCCGAACAGGGCCTTGGCCGCCGCCTGGGCCTTGTCGGCCTCCTCCCTGCCGTGGACCATGGCCGTCAGCTCCCAGGCCAGGATCTCCTTTGCCTGGTTGAGCTGGCTGCCCGCCCAGCCG
This sequence comes from uncultured Oscillospiraceae bacterium, assembly GCA_910588365.1. GTDB lineage: Bacteria > Bacillota > Clostridia > Oscillospirales > Oscillospiraceae > Pelethomonas. The sequence goes on from CAJUQS010000136.1 coordinate 3,979, forward strand.
TCCATCTCGCTGATCTGCTCAATGGGCAGGAAGGTCAGCATCCGGATGCACTTCATCACGTCCGCGTCCTCCACGTTCCGCCAGTACTGGTAGAAATCGTAGGGGCTGGTCTTGTTGGGGTCCAGCCACACGGCATTGCCGGCGGTCTTGCCCATCTTGTTGCCCTGGGAGTCGGTGAGCAGGGTGATGGTCATGCAGTGGGCGTCCTTGCCCAGCTTGCGGCGGATGAGCTCCGTGCCGCCCAGCATGTTGCTCCACTGGTCGTTGCCGCCGAACTGCATGTTGCAGCCGTGGGTTTGGAACAGGTGGTAAAAGTCGTAGGACTGCATGATCATGTAGTTGAACTCCAGGAAGCTGAGGCCCTTCTCCATGCGCTGCTTGTAGCAGTCCGCCCGCAGCATGTTGTTCACCGAGAAGCAGGCGCCCACCTCCCGCAGCAGCTCCACGTAGTTCAGCTCCAGCAGCCAGTCGGCGTTGTTGACCATCTGGGCCTTGCCCTCGCCGAACTCGATGAACCGCTCCATCTGGCGCTTGAAGCAGGCGGCGTTGTAGTCGATGTCCTCCCGGGTGAGCATCTTGCGCATGTCCGTGCGGCCGGAGGGATCGCCGATCATGGTGGTGCCCCCGCCGATGAGGGCGATGGGCTTGTTGCCCGCCATTTGCAGCCGCTTCATGAGCGTCAGCGCCATAAAGTGGCCGGCAGTCAGGCTGTCCGCCGTGCAGTCAAAGCCAATGTAGAACGTGGCCTTTCCCGCGTTGATCATCTCTCGGATCTCATCCTCGTTGGTGACCTGGGCAATGAGCCCCCGGGCCACCAGTTCCTCGTATAATTGCATCATGTTACTCCTTTATTGTTGTTCAATCAGGTATGGCTTCTCAGCGCTTGATTGCTTGAAAATTACGGGCGCGGTCAAATCGGACGTCCCCCCTGCTCCGCGGCTGCCGCCCGGCGGCCCCGGATCACATTATACCCCACCACGGACGCCACCACAATGGCCGCGCCGGCCAGAGCCAGCCGCCCGATCTCCTCGCCGTAGAAGACCGCCACCAGGATGGGGTTGAGCACGGGCTCGATGCCGGAGATGAGAGACGCGGTCACCGCCGGGGTCGTGCGCAGGCCGATACACATGAGCACGTAGGCCAGTCCCACCTGGAAGGCCCCCAGGATCACCACGCTGATGACTGCGGCGGCAGTAAACTCCGTCTCCTGAAGCAGGAAGGGGAAGCCGATCACCACGCTGAGCGCGTCGCCCCAGAAAACCGAGCTGATGGGGTCCGCATCGGGCAGATCCTCCAGCAGAAACACGCCCGCATAGCTCAGCCCGGAGAGCAGCGCCAGCGCGTTGCCCAGCATCCCGCCCATCTCCAGGCTGTCCACGAAGAAGCACAGCACCCCCAGCATCACCAGGGCGCAGGCGCCCATATCCAGCCGCTGGGGCCGCCGCTTCCAGAACAGTGCCGAGAGCAGCACCACAAAAATAGGCGCGGTAAACTGGAGCACAATGGTATTGGCGGCGGTGGTCAGCTTGTTGGCCATGGAGAACAGCACGTTGGTGCCGCACACGCTGATGGCGCCCAGGAAAATCCAGCGGTTCAGCCGCAGGCGGTGGCGGGCCAGGGCCAGATAGCCCCCCACGACCACCAGAGAGACGATGTTCCGGGCACTGTTGATGCTCAGAGCGTTCCAGGGGATGACCTTGATGCACAGTCCCCCGATGCTGTACAGCACAGCGGCGAGAAAGACGAACAGCGTGCCCCGCTGCCTCTCCGTCAGAATTCCTTGTCGCTGCATAAAATAACACCCCCTGTCCGATTCCGCCGCCGGGCGGAAGATTTCCGGACAGAGGGCGACTACGTCGCGGTACCACCTCTGATTCGCCGCCCCCTCGCGGGGCGCGGCCTCACAGGGTCCCACGCAGGACCCCCGCGCTGTATCGGGCGCGCCCGGCGGAGCCTACAAGCGGCCCAAGCCGCCTTCGATCCGCTGCTCAGGGATGTATTCACGCCGCCGCCCTCTCCCCTTTCCACCGGCCAGGGGCTCTCTTCACAGGGTGATGGGGCGCTACTTGTTCCCGTCATCGCGTTGTCGGAGTGTAGTATAGCGGGAAAACCGGGTTTTGTCAATGGGAAGACGCAGTATTCCGGGAAAATCCAGACGACTCCCCCAGCAGCCGGTCCGCCAGCTCCCAGGTCTCCTGGTCGTAGAGGACCAGGGTGACGGCCATGTCGTTTTCCGCCAGAGCGCTGTCAATGGCCTCCAGGGCGACACGGACGGCCTCCTCCCTGGGATAGCCATAGATGCCGGAGGAGATGAGCGGAAACGCCAGGGACCGGCAGTCGTGCCGTGCGGCCAGACGAACAGCGCTCTGGTAGCAGGAGCGGAGCAGATCCGCCTCCCCATGGCCGCCCCCCTGCCAAACCGGACCGACGGTGTGGATGACGTACCTCGCGGGCAGGGCGAAGCCGTCGGTGATGACCGCCGCACCGGTGTCACAGTGCCCGACGGCCCGGCAGGCCCACTCCAGCTGGGCGCACCCGGCGGCCCCGAAGATGGCTCCGCAGACCCCGCAGCCGGGGGTCAGCTCGTTGTTGGCGGCATTCACGATGGCGTCCGCCTTCACCTTGGTGATATCACCCTTCATCAGTTTGATCGGCATGTCGTTTCTCTCCCCTCTTATCACGTAAAAATCGTTGGACATCTGACTGAGCTCTATCCCTCCAGCATCTCCGCGAACTGGTCCTCGGTGAGGACGGGGATATTCAGCTCGCCGGCCTTGCGGAGCTTGCTGCCGGCATTCTCGCCGGCTACCACATAGGTGGTCTTCTTGCTGACCGAACCGCTGGCCTTTCCGCCCCGGGCCTCAATCAAAGCCGCCGCCTCGTCCCGGGTGAAGCGCTCCAGGGCCCCTGTGAGGACAAAGGTCATGCCCGCGAACTGGTTCCCCGCGGGCTGCCGGGATGCCTCCATGGACACCCCCGCCTCCTTCAGCCGGGCGATGAGATGTCTTGACTGCGGGTCCTCCAGCCAGGCGCGGATATAGGCGGCGGTGACGGCCCCTACATCGTCAATCGCCGTCAGCTCCTCCTCGCTGGCCGCCGCCAGCGCGTCGAAGGAGCCAAAGCGGGATGCCAGCACCTTCCCCGCCTTCTGGCCCACCTGCCGGATCCCCAAGGCGTACAGCAGACGCTCCAGCCCCCGCTCCCGGCTGGCGGCAATGGCCTCCACGGCATTCTGTGCGGACTTCTTCCCCATCCGCTCCAGGCCCTCCAGCTGCTCCCGGGTGAGGAAGTACAGATCCGCCGGAGTCTTGACCAGCTCCTTCTCAATGAGCTGGCTCATCACTGCCGGCCCCATGCCGTCGATGTCCATGGCGTCCCGGCTGGCGAAGTGGGTCAGGTTCCGGTGGAGCTGGGCCGGACACTCCGCCCCCGTACACCGCAGCGCCGCCCCGTCCTCATCCCGGACCACCGGGGCGCCGCACACCGGGCAGACATCCGGCAAATGGTAGGGCACGGTCCCCTCCGGGCGCAGCTCGGGCAGCACCGCCACCACCTCGGGGATGATCTCCCCCGCCTTTTGCAGCACCACCGTATCCCCGATGCGGATGTCCTTCCCGAGGATAAAGTCCTGGTTGTGGAGGGTGGCATTGGTCACCGTGGTCCCCGCCAGACGGACCGGCTCCACCACCGCCTTTGGCGTCAGCACCCCGGTCCGGCCCACCTGCACCACAATGTCCAGCACCCGGCTGGGCTTTTGCTCCGGGGGGTACTTGTAGGCGATGGCCCACCGGGGACATTTCGCGGTACTCCCTACTGTCCCACGGTCTGACAAGGAATCCAGCTTTACAACTGCGCCGTCCATATCAAAGGGCAGCTCCTCCCTGCTCTCCCCCAGCCGGGCGATCTCCGCGCCGATCTCCGCCGCGCTCCCCAGCACCTTGTGGGGGATGGTCTGGAAGCCCTGGCTGGCGATGTAGTCCAGGGTTTCCCCGTGGGTGGCGAAGGACCGGCCCTCCGCAAGCTGGAGATTGAAAACCCGGATATCCAGCAGGCGTCTGGCGCAGATCTTGGGGTCCAGCTGGCGCAGGGAGCCTGCGGCGGCATTGCGCGGATTGGCAAAGAGGGGCTGGCCCGCCTCCTCGCGCTGCCGGTTGAGCTTGTGGAAGACATTCTTGGGCATGAACACCTCCCCCCGGACGATGAGCCGGGAGAGCTTGTCCGGCAGGGTCATGGGGATGGACTTGATGGTGCGGAGATTTTCCGTCACATCCTCCCCCACCCTGCCGTCGCCCCGGGTGGCGCCCCGGACAAACACGCCGTCCCGGTACTCCAAGGCCACGCTCAGGCCGTCCACCTTGGGCTCCACGCTGTACGCGGCAGAGGACAGGGCCTCCTCCATCCGCCCGGTGAACTCCTCCACCTCCTCCTGGGAGAACACGTCCTGCAGGCTCTCCAGGGGAACAGGGTGCTCTACCTGCTGGAAGCTCTCCAGGGCCGCCCCCCCCACCCGCTGGGTGGGGGAGTCGGCGGTGATCTCCTCCGGGTGCGCAGCCTCCAGTTCCTCCAGCCGCCGCAGGAGCCGGTCATACACATGGTCCTCCATATCCGGGTCATCCAGCACGTAGTACCGGTAATTCGCCCGATTCAGCTCCTCCCGCAGCTGCTGCATTTCACTTTTGTAGTCCATTGGTCCCTCCTTGTCTGATACGAGCCTGGTAGTCAAGTCAGTCCACCAAGTCAGGTGGCCGCTGGTCTGTGCGGGGCCCCGCGGGTCCCGCCGGAAAAAGGAATCTTACCCATTGTTGATGGAGTAGTCGAATGCGTCGTCTTCAATGGGGTTCCCGGAATCAAAATAGGTGTAGCTGTCCGGCACATTGCCCACAATCACGGTCTCCGCCACGGAGAAGGAGTTGGACACCTGGGTACTGGTGCGGAACCCGGGAAGAAGAATGGACATGGACACATCCACACACAGCAGAATCCGGTGGGTGGTCTGGTTAATGCCCGCCTGATCGAACTGGTTCTCAAAGTGGGCCGAGCAGCTCCCCACCGACTGCATCCGAATGGTTATGCTGGGCCCCCGGCCGACTAGCAGCGCTGAGCCGGTGAGGGTACCGGCGGGGATGGACAGGTCCATGTCCGATACCTCCCCCAGGCGGCCGAGCACATCCTGGGTAATGGCGGACTGAAGCCGGTTGAACTCTGCCATGTTGGACTGCAGGGCCGTGATGTGCCCCTCCGCATCCTTTTCCAGGGAAATCAGGCTGTTGTACTGGATCTCCCCGCCGTTGATGGCGTCGCTGACCGCCTCCATCACCACCCGGCCCACCAGATTGGAGACGCGGGTCGCCGCCAGATTCCCCAGCAGGGCGCGCAGATGGGTGGTGGCCACTATGGCCAGGACGGTCAGCAGGAAGGCCAGCAGCAGGCAGACCAGCTTTGCCCGCCATGCCCCCGACATCGGCGGGCGGTATCTGCGGCGCATAGCATCACCTCACAGCTATTCCTATGAGGCGCAGGCTGGTCCCTATACGTTCAGAACCTGTCTTCATAACCTGGGGATGCCGGATAGGGTACGACCGGCGGCTGGTCCGGCCGCCGCTCCCCGATGACCTTCTCCATCCAGACCGTGTGATACCAGCGGCCGAACTTGCAGCCGCAGAAGCGGAACTCCCCCACGGTCCGGTACCCCATACGGCGGTGGAACGCCTCGCTGTCTCTGGTAAGGTACTGGTCCTCCCCCTCCGGGGAGGCCACGCAGGCGTACAGGTTCAGAATCCCCATCCGGCCCAGCGCATCCTCCAAGGCCTCATAGAGCTGCCTGCCCATGCCCCGCCTCCTGGCGCCGCGGTCCAGGTAGATCGTGGTCTCGCAGGACCAGTCATAAGCCGCCCGCTCCTTGAGGGGGCCTGCGTAGGCGTACCCCTGGACCGCCCCGCCCGCCTCGATGACCAGATAGGGGTAGCGCTCCATGGTGTGCTCCATGCGGCTGCGGAACTCCTCCAGCGTGGGAACCTCATACTCGAAGGTGACCGCCGTCTGCCGGACATAGCAGGCGTAAATCTCCAGAATACGCTCCGCGTCCTCCAGGCGGGCTTCCCGGACTGCCCCGTCCATCACGAATCCCGCTCCGGGAGGGCGTTTACCAAGTCCTTGAACACCCGGCCCCGCTCCTCGAAGTTCCTGAACCGGTCGAAGGAGGTGCTGGCCGGGGAGAGCATCACCACATCCCCCGGTTCACTCCGCTGATCCGCCAGCGTCACCGCCGCGGGATAGTCGGGCGCCTCCAGGATATCCAGATCCCGGAAATTCTCCGCCCCCTCCGCCGCCGCCCGGATGGCACCGGCCGTGGCACCGCATAGAATCAGCAGCTTCACGTGGTCGTTGATCACCGGTCCCAGCGGCGCATAGCTGACACCCTTATCCTTGCCCCCGGCGATGAGGATGACTTTCTCCGGGAAAGCCTTCAGCCCCGCGATGGTGCGGCTGGGGCTGGAGGCGATGGAGTCGTTGTACCAGCGCACGCCCCCCCGCTCCCGGACCAGCTCAATGCGGTGCTCAACCCCGCCGAAGCTCCTTGCAAAGTCCACGATGGTCTCATCCGCCACCAGACCCTGGACGGCCGCAATCGCCGCCATGTAGTTCTCCACATTGTGGACCCCGGGCAGGCGGATATCCGCCAGGGGCAGCACCGGCCGGTCCCCGTTTTCATCCCGGTACCGGATGGCCTCCCCCTGGATATAGCAGCCCCTCGGGGGAATCTGGCCGGAAATACGTGTAAAGAAGGATACCTTTCCAGCGGTTCTGTCAGAAAGATTTCGCGTGATTTCATTGTCCCAGTTGCAGACTGCCCGGTCCCCGGGCCCTTGATAGTCCAGCACCGCCGCCTTGGCGCGGATGTACTCGTCCATATCTGTATGGATGTCCAGGTGGTTGGGCGCCAGGTTGGTGAGCACGGCGATATGGGGACTCTTTTTCATTGTCAGCAGCTGGAAGGAGCTCAGCTCCACCACCGCCCAGTCCGAGGGCGCGATGGCGTCCGCCCCGCTCAGAAGCGGGCGGCCGATGTTCCCCCCCAGATGGACCGTGTGCCCCGCCGCCTGGAGCAGGCGGGCGATGATGGTGGTGGTGGTGGTCTTGCCGTCGCTGCCGGTCACGGCCAGAATGGGACAGGGGCACACATCGAAGAAGACCTCCATCTCCGAGGTGATCCGGCTCCCCCCCGCCCTGGCCTTCTCCAGGAAGCGGCTGTGCAGGCCAGGCGTACGGAAAATCACGTCCTGGTCCAGGTCCTCCAGGTAGTCCGGTCCCAGCCGCAGCTTGCAGCCGGCCGCCTCCAGCTCCTCCGCAAGCGCCCCCAGGGCCCCGCGGTCCTTCCTGTCACAGGCGGTCACGTCCACCCCCGCCCCCAGCAGAAGCTTCAGCAGGGGCTGGTTGCTCACGCCGATACCAATTACCGCCGCGCGTTTCCCCTCCAGGCCGCGCAGATAGTCATGCAGTGTCATGTCGGTCCCTCCTTGGGTGCGTTTGTTCTGGTGTATTATACCACCAGAACACGAAGAAAACAACAAATTTTCTGCGTAAGGACGTTACCGATAAAGGACAAGACTGAAAACAACATTTTATTGTGCAGTTACCCTAAATTCTTTCCTTTGTGACAAAATCGAACATCCAGAAAAAAACACGATTTGACAATCGTGTTTTTTTCATGCCCAAAAGGA
>CAJUQS010000137.1 GCA_910588365.1 uncultured Oscillospiraceae bacterium
AATCCTTATATCAGGCAGGGAAAGGATAGTCCGGAGGACAAAAATAAGACCCCGCATCGTGAGATGCAAGGTCTTATTTTTCTATGTCGGAGGCTGGTGGATAGTGCCCTATACAGGATAAATCACATTGCCCTACGACATGACGGTCATTCCCACTCAATCGTAGCCGGGGGCTTGCTGGTGATGTCATAGCAGATCCGGTTAATCCCCGGGACTTCGTTGACGATCCTGGTACTGATCCGATCCAGCACAGGGTATGGAATCCTGGCCCAATCCGCGGTCATAAAGTCGCTGGTGGTCACGGCCCGCAGTGCCAGGGTGTAGTCATAGGTCCTGCCGTCCCCCATGACGCCCACGGAGCGGGTGTTGGTCAGCACGGCGAAATACTGCCCAATCACCCCCGCCAGTCCCGCGTCCCCAATCTCCTGACGGTAGATGGCGTCCGCCTCCCGCAGGGTATCCAGCTTCTCCTTGGTCAGATCGCCGATGACCCGGATGGCCAGGCCCGGCCCCGGGAAGGGCTGGCGGCTGACCAGATACTCCGGCAGGCCCAGCTCCCGGCCCAGCTGCCGCACCTCGTCCTTGAACAGCAGCCGCAGGGGCTCGATAATCTCCTTGAAATCCACGTGGTCCGGCAGGCCGCCCACGTTGTGGTGGCTCTTAATCACCGCAGCCTTTCCCGCGCCGGACTCGATCACATCCGGGTAGATGGTGCCCTGAGCCAAAAAGTCCACCGCTCCGATCTTTTTGGCCTCCTCCTCGAAGACCCGGATGAACTCCGCGCCGATGATCTTCCGCTTCCGCTCCGGCTCCGTGACCCCGGCCAGCCTCTCCAGAAACCGGGCCTCCGCGTCCACCCGGACAAAGTTCATGGCCCAGCTCTGGAAAGCCGTCTGGACCTCGTTCCCCTCGTCCTTCCGCATGAGGCCGTGGTCCACAAACACGCACGTCAGCTGTTCCCCCACGGCCTCAGCCAGCAGGGCCGCGCACACGGAGCTGTCCACGCCGCCGGAGAGTGCCAGCAGCACCCGGCCGCCCCCCACCTTCTCCCGGATGGCGGCCACGGCGGTGCGCTTGTAGTCCTCCATGGTCCAGTCGCCCCGGGCCTTGCAGACCTCGTAGAGGAAGTTGCGGATCATCTGCAGGCCGTTTTCCGTGTGGTTGACCTCCGGGTGATACTGCACCCCGTAAAAGCCCCGCCGCACATCCGCAATGGCCACGTTGGGGCAGGCCTTGGAGCGGGCCGCCAGGGTGAATCCCTCGGGCACCCTCTCCATGTAGTCCCCGTGGCTCATCCAGCTCACGCCGCTCTCCGGCAGGCCCTTGAACAGGGGGCAGGCGGTGTCATAGAAGGTCTCCGTCTTGCCGTACTCCCGGGCGGCGTCATCCTGGGCGGCGGTGACCCGGCCGCCCAGCGTGTGGGCCATCAGCTGGCAGCCGTAGCAGATGCCCAGCACGGGCACGCCCAGCTCGAAGATCGCCGGGTCCACGTGGGGCGCGTCCTCCAGGTAGACCGAGTTGGGTCCGCCGGTGAAGAGAAAGCCGATAGGCTCCATGGCCTTCAGCTCCGCCAAAGGGGTGGTATAGGGCCTGACCTCGCAGTACACACCGCACTCCCGGACCCGCCGGGCGATGAGCTGGTTGTACTGCCCGCCAAAGTCCAGAACAATAACCGTTTGATGGGACAAGTTTTCTTCCTCCCTTATGAAAAGTTTCTGTTGACAGAGAAGCGCGCCCTACTGCTCCTCCCGGAACACAATCCCGTTCTCGTCGGCCCGCTCAATAATGGCCAGGGCGCGGTAGTTGACGCCCATGTCCCGCAGCCGGTCCCCGCCGCCCTGGAATCCCTTCTCCACGGCGATGCCGATGCCCACCAGCTCCGCGCCGGCCTGGCTGACCAGATCGCACAGGCCCCGCACCGCCTCGCCGTTGGCCATGAAGTCGTCCACAATCAATACCCGGTCGCTGGAGGTGAGCCACTCCTTGCTGAGGATCTGGGTGACCTTCTTCTTGTAGGTGTAGGAGAAAATCTCGCTCTGGTACAGCCCGCCCTCGATATTGTCGCTCTTGGCCTTCTTGGCGAACACCATGGGCACGTTGTACTTCTGGGCGCAGATGGTGGCCAGGGCGATACCGCTGGCCTCGGCGGTGAGGACCATGGTGATGTTCTCCACGTCAAAGTATTTGGCAAATTCGTCGGCAATGTCGCCCATCAGCCGGGTATCCACCCGGTGGTTGAGGAACCCGTCCACCTTGATGATGTTGCCGGGCAGCACCTTGCCCTCCTTGCGAATGCGTTCCATGAGCTGCTGCATCGTTTGTCACATCCTTTCGTATTTTTCACCATTCCGGCATGTCTTGTACCCTTGGCTCCTATTATGCCAAGAATCCCCTTCCCTGGCAAGTGGGGAAATGGACAAAATTGTCCTTTTTTGTCCGTTTCTTTCCTCCGCCGGCGATTTCGTCACAGAAAAGCCCCTGAGGCCGCCGCCTCAGGGGCAGGACCGCCCCGGCTCACATGTCGCTGAGGCAGTCCCTGTTCTTCATGAAGTACTCCACGCCGGAGTAAATGGTGGTCACCACGATGACGGCCACGCACAGATTATTCACCACCGGCGGGATGGACAGGAACATCAGGATGATGCACACCATGGTGGAGGCGGTCTTCACCTTTCCGGACCAGCCGGCGGCAATGACGCGGCCCTTGTCGCTGGCCACCATCCGCAGTCCGCTGACGGCGAACTCCCGGACGATGACGATGAGCAGGGCCCAGCCGGGCATCTGGCCGTTTTCCACAAACCAGAGCATGGCGGCTGTGACCAGCATCTTGTCGGCCAGAGGATCGGCGAACTTGCCGAAGTCGGTGATAAGGCTATACTTCCGGGCGATTTTGCCGTCCAGCAGATCGGTGAGGCTGGCCAGAATAAAAATCGCCAGAGCGATATAGGACGCGCCGGGAATTCCCAGGTAGAGCACCAGCAAAAAGGGCAGGATCAGGACAATCCGCAGCAGGGTCAGTTTGTTAGGCAGATTCATCGTTAACTCCTTTCAGCATCAGGGGACCCGCTCTCCAGTCAGCTCCCCGTCCATGGCGCCGGTGATCCGGACCCGGACAAACGACCCGGTTTCCGGGGCGCTCTCTGCGGTGAAGTAGATTTTCCCGTCAATATCCGGGCTCTCCGCCCAGCTGCGGCCCGTGTACATCATGGACTGGCCGTCAAAGCCCTCGCAGAGGACCTCCAGGACCTCCCCCTGCATCTCCTCGTTCCACTCGTCCATGATCCGGGACTGGATGTCCACCACCAGCTCCGCCCGGCGCCTGGCCTCCTCGGTGTCCGCCCGGTCCATCTTCGCCGCCGGGGTGCCCTCCTCCGGGGAGTAGGGGAACACGCCGGCCCGGAGCATCCGCTGGTCCCACAGGAACTGGCACAGCTCCTCGAACTCCGCCTCCCCCTCGCCGGGCAGTCCGGTGATGATGCTGGTGCGCAGCACCAGACGGGGGATCCGCTCCCGGAGCCTGTCCAGCAGCTGTTCGATGTACGCCTTGTCCCCCCGGCGGTTCATCCGCCGGAGAATGCCGTCATTGCAGTGCTGGAGGGGGATGTCCAGATACTTGAGGATCTTTTCCTCCCGGGCAATCACGTCGATGAGCCGGCCGTCCATCTGGTCCGGGTAGAGGTAGTGGAGGCGGATCCAGTGGAAGTCCAGCCTGCACAGCTCCTCCAGAAGGTCCGCCAGGTGGAGCCGGCCGTCCCAGTCCGTGCCGTAGCGGGTGATGTCCTGGGCGATGACGATGAGCTCCTTCACCCCCCGCTCCGCCAGCTCCCGGGCCTCGGCCAGCACGTTCTCCATGGGCCTGCTGCGGTATCTTCCCCGGAGCTTGGGGATGATGCAGAAGGCGCACCAGTTGTCGCACCCCTCGGCAATGCGCAGGTAGGCATAGTGGGCGGGGGTGGTGAGCACCCGGCCGAACTCGTCCACTGGGGCGTTGATGTCGTCAAAGCGCCGGGGGTGGTTCCCGGCCATCACGTCCTCCACAGCGGAGACGATGTCCTTGTAGCTGCCGGTTCCCAGGATGCCGTCCACCTCGGGCAGCTCCGTGGGAACGTCCTCGCCGTAGCGCTGGGTCATGCAGCCGCTGACCAGGATCCTTTTCAGCTTTCCCTCTTTTTTCAGCTGGCCCATCTGTAAAATGATCTCAATGGCCTCCTCGCTGGCGGAGGTGATAAAGCCGCAGGTGTTCACCACAACTACGTCCGCGCCCTCCGGGGCATCCAGGAGGGTGTGGCCCGCCTCCTGGCACAGGGACATCATCTGCTCGCAGTTGACCACGTTCTTCGCGCAGCCAAGGGAGATGAAGTGGAGCTTATAGCTTGGCATAGTGCCTCCTTCTTCGCGCCCCAGGGGGTGCGAGGGGTGTTTTCTAACTGTTACACCCGGGCTCCCGCGCCCGGACGTGGGGCCGGGAGGGCCCCATACCCCCCTCCGGCGGGCCTCCTCCAGGAGGCGGGGCTGGATGTCGGGATAGGTCCAGTCCACCTGGGAAAAATCGTCCAGGAGCAGGATTTTCTCGATCTCGCTGTGGAGCTCCGTCTCAAAGGAGGCGATCTCGGCGGCGTACAGCATCCCGCAGCTCTCCTCCGGCGAGCCGTCCCGCACCACGGCGTAGACGCACACGGGACGGATGGAAAACGCGATGGCGCCGGTCTCCTCCCGGAGCTCCCGGCGGGCGGTTTCCTCGATGGCCTCCCCCGGCTCCCGGCGGCCGCCGGGGATCTCAAGGGTGGTTCTCTCCCGGTGCTTGCAGAGGACCTGTTTTCCACCGGATCGGGACAGGATCACGGCAAATTTCAGCCTGGAGTCCTCCACCCCGTCATAGAAGCGCACCTCAGTCATATCCGTCCTCCCCCATCTCCGCGTACCGTCCCATGGCCGAGCGCACCTCGCTCCAGGAGAACCCTCTGCGCAGCAGCGCGTCGCTGATCCGCTTCTTCTCCCTGGGGTCCGAGAGCTCCCCCCGGCACTTCTTCTGAATCAGCCTGTCCAGGATTTCCGCAGGGTCGGGCAGTTCCTCCAGGGCGCTGTCCCACAGCTCCCGGCTCACGCCCCGTCGGCGCAGCTCCTCCCGGACCCTGGCCGGGCCGTAGCCCTTCTGGCCGTAGTGGCGGGCCAGGGCCGCGGCGTAGGCGGCGTCGTCCACCGCGCCGATGTCCTCCAGCCAGTCCGCCGCCGCCTGGGCGTCGGACTCCTCGCTGCCCCTGCGCACCAGCCGCCGGGTCAGCTCCCGCTTGGACAGGGCCCTGCTGCCGATGATGCCGGCCGCCTGTGCCTTGACGGAGGAGACTCTCGCGGAGGCGCGCAGCGCCTCCAGGGTCCCCTCCTCCAGCTCCATCCCCGGCCGCAGGCCGAAGCGCAACAGCTCCTCCTCCGTCACCCGCAGGATCTCCCCGTCCTCCAGCTTCACCAGGAAGCGGCCCTGTTTCCGCTGGGACTGTTTCACTTCCTCAATCTGCATACACACCCCCGCCGGCTCTTTCCACGTATTGTTACAGTATACCGCACCCGGACGAAAAAGTCCACTGCATTTCTCGGCGCTTTCCATCCGGCAAAAAATCCGGTAAAATAAGTTGGCAGCCCGTGGGATATTATGGCCTCTGGCGGGGTATTCCAGTTGAAACGCGTTTTACACGGCCCCGGCCGCGGAAGTGAGGTACACATGACAGAGCAGGAATTTAACCGGGCGGCAGAGCGGCACCTGGACATGGTCTACCGCATCGCCCTCAACTGGCTGAAGCGGCCCGCGGACGCCGAGGACGCGGCGCAGAACGTGATGCTGCGCCTGTGGCGGACGGACGCCGCCTTTGCCGGGGAGGACCATCTGCGCCACTGGCTGGCCCGGGTGGCGGTGAACGAGTGCAAACGCATCGCCTGCCGCCCCTGGCGGAGCCGGACCGTGCCCCTGGAGAGCTGCGCCGAGCCGGCGTTTGAGGACCGCGCCCGGCGGGAGCTGTATCAGGCGGTGATGGAGCTGCCCGCAAAGTACCGGGTGCCGCTGTACCTCTACTACTACGAGGGGTATTCCGTGGACGAGACGGGGGAGATACTGGGGCTCAAGCCCTCCACCGTCCAGACCCGCCTGGCCAGGGGGCGGGAGAAGCTGAAGGCCATGCTGACGGAGGAATGACGTATGTGGCAGGAATATAAGGACCTTTTCGACCAGGTACACGCCTCCGAAGCGCTGAGAATGGAGGTAAAAGGCATGACAGGAAAAGCAAAGGCAGGCGGGCGGCGGCGGGCCACGGCCCGGCAGATAGTCCTCATCGCGGCGGTGATCGCCCTGCTGGGTACCGCGGCGGTGGCGGCGGTTGTGGCGGGGCCCACCCTGCGGGACCACCTCTTCGGGGAGGGCACGCCCTACGACCGGAGCAGCGCCCCGGTGGGCAAATCCGTGACCGTGGACGGCTGGACCGCCACCATCACCGACTGCGTGGGGGACGACTACACTGTCTATCTGGGCATTGAGGTGGAGGCCCCCGAGGGCACGGTGCTGGACCGGGACGACTACTGGGTGTGGGTGGACTGTACGGACGACAACGAGCAGATGGCGGCGGGGACATTCATGGGTGCCCTGACCCAGCTGCCGGACAAGGACCCCACCGACAACCGGGTGCAGTTCTACTACACCCAGGGCGCCATGAACGGCGGGGAAACCGGGATTACCCTCCAGTTCAAGCTGGCGGACTTCTTCCACAACTCCGTCTGGAACGAGGCGAAGAAAGACTACGACGTGACCAGCCTGTGGGAGGGCACCTGGGACTTCGGCGAGGTCACGCTGAACTTCACGGACACCACCCGCCGGGTGTATCCCAACCTGCCCCTCGGCCGGGACGGGGCCGTGGTGCTGGAGGAGATCGACGTCTCCCCCCTGGGCGTCCATGCTGTCCTCTCCGGGGCTGGCGCGGATGAGGATCAGTACCAGCAGCGCGTAATCAAGGACGGCTGCCTCCTGCGTGCCAGGGACAGCCGCGAGCTGAGCCCGCATATCAGAAGCTGGGCCTGGAACTGGCAGCTGGAGAAGGGGTATCTGGGCTGGGTGTACGAGGACGGCGTCCTGCTGGACGTGAGCGAGATCGAGTCTGTTACCCTCTGCGGCCAGACATTCCTGCTGGAATAGACCAATCCCCCGGAGCACGTTGCTCCGGGGGATTCTCTGTGCGAAAAGGCGGGCCGTCTTCACCGGGAGACGCCGATACGAATCTCCCATAAAAACACACTTTCGTCACCGGGCAAAAACCTGGGAACAGCAACGAGTTCAGCTCGCATGAAAGTTCTTTTTGATACTTTTTCTTTCCAGAAAAAGTATCACTCCACGGCATAGCCCTCCTGGTCCAGGGTGTACTGCTTCCCGTCCACGGTAATGTTGGTGCTTTTGCGGAAGCTCCCATCGGCGGCCCGGTAGCGCCAGCCCACGTTGTCCCGTGTCCACCCCTCGGCGGTGACGCCCTTGTATAGATATTTGCTCAGACCGATGGCCTCCAGGGCGGCGTCGTCCTGGAAGTGCCACCACTCGCCGGACAGGCCCCTCATCCCCACCCCGGTCATGTAGCTCTCCAGCAGCTTGGCGTTGTCATTGTTCCGGCTGGCGGCGGAGTACCAGCTGAGATCGTGCATGGCCGACTGCATCTCCAGCTCGGTCCCGTCCAGGCGCTCAATGGTGATATCCAGGGCGGTGCCCTGGCTGTGGGCCGATACTGACGGCGTCAGAAAGCCGGGGAGCTCAAAGCGGCCGTCCGTCATAACCGACCGGTAGGTGGGCCGGTTCTCCGGCGCGGCGGACGCCGTCTGAGGGGCGGGCTCCGCCTGGGTGCTGTCCGCCTCCTCTGCCGGCGGAGCGGACTCCGACAGCGCGGTGGATTCCATCTGCGCCTGGTCCTCCCCCCCTGTCTCATCGGGCGGCAGAACCGGCCCGGCGTCCGGTTCCTGCGGGGAGGCGGGCTCCGTCTCCGGGGGCACGTAAAAAACGTACGCTCCGTCTTCCCCCCGCTCCGGCACCGGGCAGTCCAGCTGCGCCATGGTGGTGTCGCAGAGAAAGCGGGTGGCCTCGTGGGGGCAGAAAGCCTCGTAGATCCGCAGACGGCAGCCGTCCGTCTCAGCCGCCCGGGCGGCGGTCAGCAGCTTTTTGGCGCTGGGATACAGGTAGGGGACCAGAAATGTCCCATCCTCCATACGGATGCCCTCAAAGCCCTTGACCACCTCTCCGGTGATGTGCTCAAGGGGATAGTCGTGGACTGCGAGGAGGGAGCTGTAGCTGTTGGTTATGTCGTAGGCGCATACGTCGCCCACGTACTCCGGCAGGTTGATCAGGCAGAAGCGGCTGTCCACCCAGCCGTACTGGTCCTTCCAGCGGACCTGGAAGCAGTCATCCCCCTCCTCCAGCACGCACAGGGCCGTGCCGGCGGGGATGGTGCCCAGGGACTTCTTCAGCTCCTCGTCCCCGCAGAAATCCAGATCAACCACCGGCCAGACGGTGGCGTATTTGGTGGAGATCTCCGTGCGGAAGGACACCTCGCCGGGCTCCACGGCCTCCGCGGCGCCCACGGCCGTCACCCGGTAGCGGTGGTCGGAGCCGGAGCGGAGCAGGCCCGTCTCATAGCGCAGCTGCCCCCCGTGCTCCACCCGGGCCAGGGTCTCCCAGCTCTTGTCCGGCGCGGACCACTCCTGGACCTCGTAATAGTCGCCCTTGGTCTCATTCCATTCCAGCGCGTACAGCCGCTCCCCCAGGTTTCTGCACTCCAGGGAGAGCACGTTGCCCATCAGGGACGTCCGGTCCACGGAGACGGGCTGGGCGTAGGGGCCGCAGAGGACGTACCCCTCCCCCTGGTAGGCGGCCCGGACAGAGAGCCAGACCAGCTGATCCTCGCCGGGCATCTCCAGATCCCCGCCCTCGCCGAACCGGACAATTGCCTTGTTCCCGTTGACCCGGCAGACGGGGGTATAGAGCCCGTCCTCCACGGTGGAGACCTCGTAGCCCCCCGCGCCGTTCCAGCTCAGGTGGAGATCCCCCTCGGAGCCGGTCCGCCCCTCCAGGGCGGGCTGGACCAGGTTCCGGGGCTGGACCGACACCTCAATGGCCTGACGGCTGACCAGCTCCCGGTCCATGCCCAGCAGGTTTTTCCCCCGGGTCACGGACTGGATGCGGATGGAGAGTTTCCCGCTCAGCGCGTCCCCCTCCAGGGATGTCTCGTTTTCGCTGAAGTCGCCCAGGGGCTGGAATGCCTGCTCCCCCGCCCGGCGCAGGGACACCCTGCTGGCGGCCCCGCCCGGCGCCGCCGGCCAGGACAGCAGTATGCCGCCGTCCTCCCCCGGCGCGATCAGGACATCCCCCTCTCCCACCTGGGGCAGGGAAGCGCCGGGAGTGACGAGATACGCCGCCAGCAGCCCGGCCGACGCCAGCAGCGCCAGTACCAGCAGCACCCACCTCCAGCCGGAGGACTTCTTTTTGACTTTTTTCAAATTCGGATACCTCCCGGCTGTATTTGCCGCGCCGCCGGCTTGACGGGACTGTTCAGGCCCCCGGCGCCAGGAGCAGCAGCCGGTTCTTCCGTTGGATTCCCGGCAGGGGGGCGCGGAGCGGAAAGACCGCCGGAAAAAAGAAAACCGGCGGTCTGAAATCGCCTCGCGCTGTTGTGTGGATCGTATATATGCGGAAATTATATACCCCGACCGGAGAAAGGTCAAGGTTTTGAGGGAAATATTGTCTCAGTCTGGCAGAATACACAGCCGGGCGGCGTCAGCAAGACGCCGCCCGGCTATTC
>CAJUQS010000138.1 GCA_910588365.1 uncultured Oscillospiraceae bacterium
CACCTGGGCCTGGAATTGGATGCCATCGGCCTCCGCCGCAGCCGCCTTGCTGTTGATCAGGTAGTCCGCCGTCTCGTCCCCTGTCCAGACGGTGGCGGTCAGGTTTCGCACCGGGGCCTGCAACTCGTCCAGGTAGCGGACTGCCTCCCCGTACTTCTCATGGGTGAGGAACTGCCGCAGGACGCCAATGTGGTTGTGGAGGTCGTGGAACAGCCTGGCGTTGACCTGGTAGGCACGGTTGACAGCGGTGTAGTCCCGCTCCAGCAGCTCGGCCTGCTCCGATTTCAGCCTTGCCAGCTCCTTTTCCACCTCATACTGCCGGTTGATGTTGAACACCAGCACCGACATCATCAGCACCACCGCCAGAATGGTCCACATATAGAGGGTATCGTCGGGAATCGCCAGAACGGTCTGCTCCGACAGCGTGATGACCCCCAGGAATCCCGCCAGCGTAAGTGCGGAGACGGCCCGGAACGCAGATTTGCGGTTAATCTCCCAGCCTCTGGAGAGCCAGACCGCCAAAACGGCCAGCAGCCCGTGGAGCAGCCAGAGGGCGGACTGTCCGGCCAGCGTTCTGGCGCTCAGAAAGTCCTGGGAGCGGAACAGCACGCCCATCCATGCCGGCAGGAGAAACGACCAGAAGGAGACGCCAATCTCATAAAAGATGCCCACAAACAGGCCCATTCTCAGCTTGGCCCCTTGCAGCCGGTGGGCGCAGGCGGCGATCAGAACCGCCTCCAGAGCCATTCGGTAGAAATCCGGCGCATGGAGCAGGGACAGCAAAACCGTGAGAACCAGCGCACCGGCCAGTCCCGCCGCGATGCTTTTTCGATCCGGCCTTTTTATGGACAGCAGCCGGTGGACGAGAGTCAGACCCACCAGAACACGCACCGCCCCGGTCAACAGGCCGGAGAGCAGCAGAAACACGTCCGTCATATGTGCGCCCCCCAGTAGGCGTTGATCCGCGCCTTGACCTCTTGCAGATGGGAGCGGCTGATGGGGAGGGCGGCACCGTTTTTCAGGACGGCTATGCCCTCCTTGACCTGCATGACATGGATCATGTTGACGATGCAGCCCCGGTCGATGAAGATAAATTCCTCCGCGGCCAGTTCCTCATAGACCTGCTGTAGGCTCTTGCGCACCTTGGCCGCCCCGCCTGCGGTGGTGATGCTGGTGTTTTTGCCGTCCCGGGAGAGGAAAAGGATCTCCTTATACGGGATTTTCTCCAGGCGGCTGTTGGTCTGGATGGTGTAGAACTGCCCCTCCTCCAGCTCGATCAGCCGGATGGCGTCGCAAATCGCTCCAGGGAGCCGCCGGGCGATGTCGTTCTTGGGGACGTACCGAAAGATGGACAGCTCAAAGGCGTCGATGGCATACTCCACATGGGAGGTAATGAAGATGATCTTCACGTTGGGCAGAAAGGGCCTGATTTTCCCGGCCAGCTCCATCCCGGTGCTGCCGGGCATTTCAATGTCCAGCAGGATCAGGTCAAAGAAAAACCCATCCTCGGTGATGTCGTAGAGGAGATTGTCGCTGTGAGTATAGGCGGCGATCTCGCCGGCACTCCCGCATTGCTTCAGGCAGTCCTCTGCGATGCTTCGATTGGATTGGACGATGGCACTGTCATCGTCGCAGATGGCAATACGCAGCATGGAATGCTCCACCTCCCTTATGATTATGACGAAATATTATACTACGGCTGCCCTGTACTGGCAAGCAGCCATCCGCCTGTTTGTTATGAAATGCTCTCTGAATGTCACGAAATGTTTTGTAATGGTCACTCCGAAGTGTCCAGAATGGAAAGAGACAAATATTTCTCATTTTCCTATTGACACGAAGAAAGAGAAGTGATATATTTGTCCTATCAAGAGATAAATATATCTCGTTAATTGGAGGCACTACATGAAAAAGAATCAGGTAAAAATCTGGGTTGGCTGCGGGATCTTCTGCATCGCGGCTG
>CAJUQS010000139.1 GCA_910588365.1 uncultured Oscillospiraceae bacterium
ACCGTTTCAATGGGATAGGAGCAGGTCAGCACCACAATGTCCCGACGAATTGTCCCGGTGCTGACGTTAAACTCATGCGCCAGATTTCTGTAAGTATCATGCCGCCGGAGGCACAAAACCTCCAAAATCTTCTGGCGGCGTTCCCACGGGTTCATATCCATAATTGCAAAATCCTTTCGTAAAATTGATGTATTATCGTTCATTTTCCTTCTGCTGGTGTTGCCCCTCATGGGCCAGCCGGTCAGCAGCTTTCCGCAGGGCCTCCACCGCTTTGATTTCGTCCCGCATGGCTCGCATTTCCTGATAATCTGCGTCCTTCTGCATGGTCAGCTTCGCGGCCTCGGCCCGCCACGCCTTGGGCGTGATCGCCTCGCCGGACGCTTTCAAATCTTTCAGAAAACGCTCTGCGGCTTCAAAGTCGGCTAACTCGGCCCTATGCTCCTGCTGGTACTGCTCCCGCTTACGGGGCTTTACCTTGTCCAGCTTCTGGCGGACGGCCTTGCACCTGTCGTATTGAGCGCACATTTCCAACCGTTCATCCAGCACAGCAAGACGGCGTTCGGCCTTGACAATTTTCCCACGGAGATCGTAATAATCCTTGTTCATGGCAGTAACCTTTTCGTAAAGTTCCTGCATGGACGTGATACCGTTGCCCTGCAAAAACGCCAGCAATTTTGCGTTCTCTTGGAGAGCCTTAATCCTGCCAGTCCGGGAACGGGCTTTCTCGCTGTTGACCTGGGCCTGGGCTTCATAGAGCCGGGTCACAAGACTGCCGCCGCCCTGGGGCGTTTCAACCGCTGCTTGTTCCTTTGTCCAGTTGTAAATCCGGGTGATACGGGCCTTGAGTTCCTTCAGCAGTTTGTTATCTGCGGCAATCTGACGGTTGATATTTCCTTTCTCCGTCTGGATGCCCTTTCGCTCCATCTGGCTGGCGGCAACGCCCATATGGATGGATGGGATTTTATCAATACCTTGCCGCTCATAGCTGCGGTGATCTATCCGCTCTGGTCGGCCCGCCGCCTCCAATGCACGATTGGCGTAAGCGGCCCACGCTGCCCGCCACTTCTCGGCGTTCTCCCGATTGTTCCAATCGGTGGTGTCCTCCCGGTGATTCTTCCAGCCGCCTTTGCCGTCCGGGATGCGATTGCCCTGGCTATCCAGGTCATAAACCTTGCGGCACTTCGGCCCCCACTTACCATCAGGACGGAGAGGCCGGATCGTCAGCAGAATATGAGCGTGAGGGTTCCCGTCACCCTTGTCGTGGAGCGCAAAATCGGCGCACATCCCAGCAGCTACAAAGTTATCTTTGACGAATGCCCGGACAAGGGGCAACTGCTCCGCTCTGGACAATTCCACGGGAAGGGCAACTTCGATTTCACGGGCAAGCTGGGCGTCGCTGGCTTTCTCAATCTGCTCCACGGAGTTCCAGAGGGTAGAGCGGTCTTGAAACTCCGGCGGGGCGTGGGCGGGCAGAATAATCTCCTTATGGACAATGCCGGGTTTGTGCGTGTAGTCGTGGGTTTTGCCGTCCCACTCGTTTGTCAACCGTTCGCCGCTCCGGTAGGCGGCGGCAGCGACAGCCGAACGGCCCACGCTCCGCTTGATGATTTGAATAGGACAGTGAAAAATTGCTATACAGTTTTCCTCCTTCCTCCGCAGTCATTGGCGGGTATTATAGGCCAGCAGGAACGGAACAGACGCAAAGCGGATGTTTCGTTTTTGCTGGCGCACATGGGGTTTGGGGAAGGTACTTCCCCATCGCGTCCGCAGGACGCAACAAGCCCCCGGCAGGGCGCACGGCACCGGACACGGTGTATAAGTGCGCCGTTGTTCCAACGGACTATCCCTCGTCCTCGGTTTTCTGCGCTTTTTGTGCCGTTTCCCACGCTCCGGGCAGGCGGGAAAGGGCGATTAAAAAGGCTTCTACCGCTTCGCCCTCCATGCTGGCGGTGAAGGGAAACACACCCTCCATAATTGCGCCATGCACAATCAGGCGATGGTTCCGGGCGTGGCGCTCTGCGTCCCTCTGCTTGTTCAGCAAAATCTTCACCTGGTTCTCGTATTGGGCGGCTTCCTTTTTTGCTTCGTCACGCTGTTTCAACAGGGATTCTTTTTTATCCATGATGTGATAGAC
>CAJUQS010000140.1 GCA_910588365.1 uncultured Oscillospiraceae bacterium
CGTCAGACAAGGAGATTTTCCGCAGCAATCCTGACGGATTGCAAGGGAAAGCGACACAGTATGGCGGGAAAAAGACTGGCCAGACAGCGTTCAACGGTTGTGAATACAGGTTCTTAAAGGGACAGAGCCTGCAAAGGGGACCCTCCGAGTCGCTGCGCCGCAAAACCGCAGGCACTCCCCCCACCGCTTCGCCCCCGTTAGGACTCGTGGGTAGACGATAGGCAGCGGCAGACGAAGGGCAGGCACCATCGGTAGAATCAGCCCAGCTGCAGCAAAGGGCAAATTAACAAGAAATTGGGGATTCCCAAGGGGCGGAGCCCCTAGGTGCCTTTTTGGACACTTTTTGTGCGCACAAAAAGTGTCCGCGGGGGGCGGGGCCGCGAAGGCCCCGCCGGGATAAGAGAAGCCTACCTGCTGAACTGGTAGAGATCGCACTTGATCATCCCGTTGTAAAGCTTTCTCTTCTTATCGGCCTTTCGTCCGAAAAACCGCTCAAACTCCGGGTGGCTGGTAATCACCAGCACCCGCCACTTGGGCGGAATGTCCCGGTATACCCGGCCGAACATCCGGTAGAGCCCCTCCGCCTCCTCCTTCTCCAGAAGCCGCTCCCCATAGGGCGGGTTGGTCACAAGCTGTCCGTACTCCCCCTGGCAGGAGAGCTTGGCCGCGTCGGCTGTCTCGAAGCGGACCAGGTCCTCCACGCCGGCCTTGACGGCGTTCTCCTGGGCGATGCGCACGGCCTTGGGGTCGATGTCCCCGCCCCAGATGTCGTAGGAACCGTCGTACTCCCGGTCCATGGCCTCCCCGGCGGCATCCAGCCAGAGCCGGCTGTCCACACAGGCCCACCGCTGGGCATCGAAGGACCGGTCCAGGCCCGGGGCCCGGTTTTTGGCAATCAGCGCCGCCTCAATAGCGATGGTCCCCGATCCGCAGAAGGGGTCCCGGAAGGGATCCTTCCCCCGGTACCGGCTGAGGGTCACCATGGCGGCGGCCAGGGTCTCCCGCAGGGGGGCCTCCACCCCCACCGCCCGGTAGCCCCGCTTGTGGAGGCCCGGCCCGGTGGTATCCAGGTACAGGGAGCAGTGATCGCGCATGATGGCGAACTGGATCTGGTATTTCGCCCCGGTCTCCGGCAGGCGCTGGAGCCCATAGGCCCGGCCCAGCCGGTCCGCCGCCGCCTTGTTGACAATCTTCTGGCAGTCAGGGACGGAGTGGAGCTGGGAGTCCAGGGCGTGGCCCTTCACAGGGAACCGGCCGTCCCGGGGGATAAACTCCTCCCAGGGCACCGCCGCCGTCCCCTGGTAGAGGGCCTCAAAGCTCCGGGCCGGGAAGGAGCCCAGCAGGATCAGCACCCGCTCGGCGCAGCGCAGGCCGATATTCAGCCGGGGCAGATCCGCCAGGGTCCCGCTGCACAGAACCCGGCCGTTTTCCACCCGGACATCCTGGAGCCCCAGACGGCGGAGCTCGTCCCCCACCAGGCCCTCCAGGCCGAACAGGCATGGAATCGCAAACGTCAGCATGTCAGAACACCTCTTTTCCTCCAGAGTATAACAGGTATGGGGGAAAAAGGCAATGGGGAGGCGGCGGACCCGGCGGTCTCCACAAAAGCAGGTTGATACGGCGGCTGTTGTGTGCTATAATTCGTTCGGTAAATTGGAATACCATCACGCTTCCTGCCCAGAATGCAACGTATCAAGATGTGGGGGTACCTAATCGGTATGTTTGATAAATTTTCTCTGCTTCAACAGCTTCGGGAGCTCCCTTTTTCCGAGGAGGAATACTGGGTGGTTGCCGGCGGCGCTATGGTGCTGCATGGAATTCGCCCTCAAACACACGATATTGATTTGGGGTGCAGTACACGCCTGGCGGATAAATTGGAACAGCAGGGCTATGCGGTTTCGCGCTGTGAGGATGGAACCAGAAAAATCTCATATTCTGAACATGTCGAGATTTTTGAAAACTGGATTGAGGGTGCGGTGGAAATCATCAGCGGCGTCCCTGTTGTTTGTATGGACGGACTGATCCGGATGAAAAAGAAAATGGGCCGGGAAAAGGATTGGGCGGATATTGCGCTGATAGAACAGGCGAGAGAGGCCGGCCGCCTTGGAAATGCCGACGAACCACAATAGGACCCCGCGCCCCGCAGCACCACGCTGAAAAGGGAGGCGGGAGCCGTTGACGGGGAACAGTATATAACCTGGAGTGCGCTCCATGTCAAGAGGCGGCGGAAGGATTTTCCGGCCGCCTGGCGGTCCGCCGGCGGCTGCGTGCCTGCCGGTGTACTGTAATCGAAAAAATGCGGGGAGAGATCTGCATGAACTACGGATATACCGAGCAGGTGGGCAGCCCACTCCGGGGCCGGGCCCTGGAGGAGCTGAAGGAATTTTTGGCACAGTCGGGCCTGCGCTACGCGCCGGGCATCCGGCACACGGTCCTCATCCGGGACGCCGCGGACCGGATCGCGGCTGCGGGAAGCCTGGAGGGGGACGTGATCAAGTGCGTGGCCGTGGCGCCGGAGGCACGGGGGGAGGGACTCACGGCCGCGGTGCTGACCGCCCTGCGCCGTCTGGCACTGGAGGAGGGTCGGCGGCGGCTGTTTCTCTACACCAAGCCTGCCAATCTCGCCCAGTTCGAGGGCCTGGGGTTCTGCGAGGTGGCCCGGGGCGGGGAGGCCATGCTGATGGAGGACCGCCGGGGGGGCTTTGACGCCTGGGCGGCATCGATCCGCTCACCCGATGCCCGCGGGGTATGCGGCGCGGCGGTGATGAACTGCAACCCCATGACCAGGGGGCACCTGTACCTCATCGAGCAGGCCGCCGCCCGCTGTGACTTCCTCTACCTGCTCATCGTCTCCGAGGACCGCAGCGCGGTGCCTGCCGCGGACCGTCTTGCCATCGTGGAGGAGACCGCCGGCCGTCTGCCCAACGTATCGGTGGCGGGTACGGGGCCCTACCTCATCTCCTCGGCCACCTTCCCGGACTACTTCCTCAAGGACCAGAGCCGGGCGGGTGAGGTGTGGACGGAGCTGGATCTGGCGGTGTTCCGCCGTCTGGCGGAGAAGCTGGGGATCACCCGGCGGTTTGTGGGCAGCGAGCCCTTCTGCCCGGTGACGGACGCCTACAACCGGGCCATGGCCCGCACCCTGCCCGGCTGGGGGATCGAGCTGGTGGAGATGCCCCGGCTGGAGCGGGAGGGGAGGGCCGTCAGCGCCACCGCCGTCCGGGAGCTGATCAAGGCCGGGCGCTGGCAGGAGATCCGCCCCCTGGTGCCGGAGGGGACCTGGCGCTACTTTGCCCGGGAGGAGAACAGGGAGCGCGTTCTGCGCCGGATGTAAGAGCCTGTATTCACGACCGCTGAACGCTGTCTGTCCGGCACCCCCTCAGATTCTGAAATTTGCCGCGGGCACCGTATAAACACGGCGGGACCGGGAAACACTGGAAATACAAAATCCAAAGGACAGAAAGGAGCGGTGCCCCTTGGTGAAAGGTACCTCCCGCCGTGTGATCGTTGTTGACTCTCCGGACCCGAATTTATTTGAACAGGCGATATTTATCGTAAAGAACGACGTGTTTTCCCAGGAAGGGGTTACCTCCCAGCAGGTCCTTGGGGAGGCGTGCCGGATCGCCCGCAGCTGCGCCGCCGGCCAGACCGCGAGGCCGCCCCTGTGGCGGCGCGTCCCCCTGTGGTGCTGGCTGATCGGAGGCGCAGCCGCAGCCGCGGCCGCGGCGCTGCTGCTGTGGATCCTGTAGCGAAAAAGACCGTATAGCCGGGCGGCGGC
>CAJUQS010000141.1 GCA_910588365.1 uncultured Oscillospiraceae bacterium
CCCAGCGGTTCCTTTTTGTGCGCACAAAAAGGAACCAAAAAAGCGCCGGGGGGATCCCCCGGCCCCCCGCATCGCCCTCCGGGCGATACTCCATGTTTTTATTATTTACCCTTTGCTGTACCTGGTCTGATTCTACCGATGGTGCTTACCCTTCGTCTGCCGCCCTTCTGCGTCTACCCACGGGTCCTAACGGGACTCCCTGCTGTGGCACATCGGTGCGTTTTTGCAGGGCAGAGGTTCGGAGGGCCCCCGCTGCTGGCTCTGCCCCTTTAAGAGGCCCGCGGGCGGAGTTGGTTGACCGCCAGTCCACCAGATCAGAACCCCGAAGGACTCTCTTGCTCACGGGACACCGCAATTCTTCATTTGCAGAGCGTGTCCGAAAATCCCCCGTAAAAATGAGGGGGTCCAGCCCCTGGGGGCTGGCGGCTTTTTGGTTCCTTTTTGGCCGGCCAAAAAGGAACCCCGGGGCCCGGGGGGCGGGGAGCCCCGTAAAACCAACGAAAAGAAAAATCTCACCTCGCGCCCCAGGGCGCGAAGAAAGGAACCGCCATGTCTGAACTGATGATCCCCATCCCGTTTAAAGAACTGATGACCTGGATGACCGCCGAGTACGACCGGGATAAGACGGTCTTCGGCGTCCACCGCCCCTATATCGCGGGGGAGAAGTCACTGCCCATCTTTGGCGGAGAAAAAATTGAGACGCCCTTCGGGCCCGCCGCAGGCCCCAATACCCAGCTGGCGCAGAATATCATTGCCGGCTACTTCGCCGGCGCCCGCTTCTTTGAGCTGAAGACCGTCCAGAAGATGGACGGCGCGGAGCTGGCCGCCTGCATCAGCCGGCCCTGCATCCTGGCGGAGGATGAGTGCTACAACTGCGAGTGGTCCACCGAGCTCACCGTCCCGCAGGCCTACGAGGAGTACGTCAAGGCGTGGTTCGCCTGCAAGATTCTGGCCAGGGCCTACGGCCTGGGCGATCCGGACGGCTTTGTCTTCAACATGTCCGTGGGCTACGACCTGGAGGGCATCAGGGGGGAGAAGATCGACAAGTACCTCAATGAGATGAAGGACGCCTCCCGGACGCCCATTTTCCAGGAGTGCAAGCGGGTACTGAAGGCCATGTTCCCCAAAGAGGCCGCCTTTATCGACGCCATCGGTCCCCGGATCTCCGGCAGCGTCACCGTCTCCACCCTCCACGGCTGCCCGCCGGAGGAGATTGAGCGCATCGCCTCTTACCTCATCACGGAGAAGCACCTGCACACCTTTGTCAAGTGCAACCCGACCATCCTGGGCTACGAGAGCGCCCGGACCATCCTGGACTCCATGGGCTACGACTATGTCTCCTTCGACGAGCACCACTTCAACGAGGATCTCCAGTACGCCGACGCCGTCCCCATGTTCCGCCGCCTGATGGAGCTGGCGGGGCGCAGCGGCCTGGAGTTCGGCCTGAAGCTCTCCAACACCTTCCCCGTGGACGTGAAGCACAATGAGCTGCCCAGCGAGGAGATGTATATGGCGGGCAGGAGCCTCTTCCCCCTGACCATCGAGATGGCCCGGCGGATCAGCGCGGAGTTCGGCGGGAAGCTGCGCCTGAGCTACTCCGGCGGCGCGGACTACTTCAACATCGACAAGCTCTTCCAGTGCGGCGTCTGGCCCATCACCATGGCCACCACCGAGCTCAAGCCCGGCGGCTACCAGCGCTTCAAGCAGATTGGCGAGAAGCTGGAGCAGCTGCCCTTCCGGCCCTTTGGCGGCGTGGACGCGGCGGGCGTTGAGGCCCTGGCCCGCTCGGCGCGGACCGACCGGCACCACGTCAAGGCCGTCAAGCCGCTGCCGCGGCGGAAGCTGGCGGAGAAGGTCCCCCTGGTGGACTGCTTCACCGCGCCCTGCAAGGGCGGGTGCCCCATCGGCCAGGACATCCCGGAGTACATTGAGCTCTGCCGCCGGGGCAGGTACGCCAGGGCCCTGGAGGTCATTCTGGAGAAGAACCCCCTGCCCTTCATCACCGGCACCATCTGTGCCCACCACTGCATGGACAAGTGTACCCGGAATTTCTACGACCGCTCCGTCCAGATCCGCGCCACCAAGCTGGCGGCGGCGGAGCGGGGGTACGGCCAGGTGCTGGCGGGCCTGAAAGCGCCGGTTCCCGTCCAGGACGGCAGAAAAGCGGCGATCATCGGCGGCGGGCCCACCGGCATGGCGGCGGCCTTCTTCTGCGCCCGGGCCGGAATTCCCACCACCCTTTTCGAGAAGGAGTCCGCCCTGGGCGGCGTGGTCCGGCAGGTGATCCCCGCCTTCCGCATCTCCGACGAGGCCATTGAGAAGGACGCGGCCCTGCTGCACAAAGTGGGCGTGGAGGTCCGCACCAATACCCTAGCCCCCTCTGTGGACGAGCTGAAGGCCCAGGGCTATACCCACATCCTGGTGGCCGTTGGCGCCTGGAAGCCCGGCAGGCTGGACATCCCCGGGAACGTCAAGCCGGTCATCTCCTGGATGCGGGACGTGAAGAGCGGCAAGACGGAGAACCTGGGCCATGTGGCCGTGGTGGGCGGAGGCAACACCGCCATGGACGCCGCCCGTCTGGCGCTCCGCGCCGGGGCGGAGAGCAGCACCCTGGTCTACCGCCGGACCAGAAAGTACATGCCCGCCGACGCCGAGGAGCTGGAGCTGGCTATGGCGGACGGCGTAGCGTTCCTGGAGCTGGCCTCCCCGGCGGAGCAGCGGGACGGGAAGCTGATCTGCAGGAAGATGGTCCTGGGCGAGCCCGACGCCTCCGGCCGCCGCGCGCCGGTGGAGACGGACGAGACGGTGGAGATCCCCTGCGACACCGTGATTTCCGCCGTGGGAGAGCAGGTGGACGGCGCGTCCCTGGCCGCCTGCGGCATTGAGACGGACGGGAAGGGCCGCCCCGGCTTCCGGACCAATCTGGAGAACGTGTTTGCCGCGGGCGACGTCCTCCGGGGGCCCGCCACGGTGGTGGAGGGCATCGCCGATGCCGCCGCCTTCGCTGAAGCGGTCATTGGCGGGAAGCGGGCGGTCCGGCTGCCCGGCCACGCCTGCGCCAGCCGGGAGGAGGCCGTCGCCAGAAAGGGAATCCTCTGCGAGTCCGCCAAGCGGGAGGGGGAGCGCTGCCTGAGCTGCAATGTGGTCTGCCAGACCTGCGCGGACGTGTGCCCCAACCGGGCCAATGTGGTGGTGAAGCTGCCCGACGGCCGGGCCCAGATTCTCCATGTGGACCGGATGTGCAACGAGTGCGGCAACTGCCTGGTGTTCTGCCCCTATGACAGCGCCCCCTATCAGGACAAGCTCACCCTCTTCCACGACCGGGCGGGCTTTGAGGAGAGCGGGCGGAACCAGGGCTTCCTGCCCCTGGGCGGCAGCCGCGTACTGGTGCGACTGGGCGGGAAGACGGAGGAAATCGACCTCAACGCCCCCAACGATCTCCCGGCGGACATCGAGATGCTCATCTGCACCGTGCTCAGCCGGTACGGCTATCTGCTGGGATAATTCCCGGCATGTTTCCGGATCTCCCCGCATAGGATGTACCAAAACGATCAGGGGGAGGTCTGCCGGATGAAAAAGGACGGCCGTATGAGGATTTTTTTGCTGCGCAAGCGGTATTTGCTGCTGGGGTTGGCGCTGCTGCTGGCGGCGGTCATGGTGCTGGCCGCCTGCCTTCCGGAGGCGCTCTGCCTGGGGTGGTAGGCCGCCGTGCCGCGAAAAGGATGCGCAAGCGGAAATTTCCTATTGCCGAACGGGCTCGAATGTGGTATGATGCAAGACAGAAGTTTGCTCCCGGCGTGGGGGCAAATTCCACGGGGCCCCTACGGGCGGCCCCGGAGCGGGCCGCCGCCGGGGGACGCCGGCGGATGGAGCGCCGCTCTGGCTGGATTGGAGCGCGTTTTGCCCGGCTTAACTAGCCGGAGTCGGACGGACGCGCCTCCCGTTCGGACGGACGGCGGGCCGGATGCCGGCGGATACCGCGACGCACCCGCTCACCTTTTTTGAGCACAAGCCCCCGCTGCCCTTTGGGCTGCGGGGGCTTTTTCGGAAGCTGAAGCAAGAGAACATTTGTCGAGGGGGGATTTCACCCAAAAGATGAAATCCCCTATAAATCGGAATTTGAATACCACGATTTTATGAGCGATTATCGCTCACCGTAGGTTTTCTATAAAATCCTCCAAAAGCCTTGAAAACAAAGGATTTTTCACAGTGTGTTCGCCTTATCCCTTTATTCGGTTTCACACAAGTTTACCCGTGCCCCAACTGCCCATAAGGGCAAAAGCAAGGGCAAGAAAAACTCGCAAC
>CAJUQS010000142.1 GCA_910588365.1 uncultured Oscillospiraceae bacterium
CATTTTCTTGAGCCGTACGACCTGCCTGCGTATCTCCTTGAGTCCTGATCTCCCTACTTTCCTTAAATCTATATATTCCATATCTCTTATGGTACCATACTTTTCCCTTTTTTCCTAGTATTTTTCTCGAAGGTAATATCCCTATTATCGCTGTTTTCATTGCTCTTGTCTGGCTCAAAAGCAAACTGTTAACGGGGCTTACGGTTACACGGCTGTACCTGACGATAGGACTTGCCATCGGCTTCTTATTGTTCCCAGTGCATGAATTGCTGCATGCAGTCTGCTTTCCGGCACGCAGCTCCGTGTACATCTTTTATACAAACCAGGGGTTAGGAACAACGTGCCTATCCCCCGTTACGAGAAATCGCTTCCTGCTGATTAATCTTGTTCCATCTGCCGTACTCGGAATACTTCCCTTGATTGCGTTTATGGGATGTTCAAAGGAATATGCTGCCGCCAATTCCATCTTATTTGCAATAGCCTTTTTGCATATAGGCGGCGGCTATGCTGACTATACAAATGTCTTTCACACAATAAAAATTCCCAAAGACGCCACAATTCAGATTTCCGGGGAAAAAATTTTTTGGTGGGTGTGATTAGAGCCTATTTTTAAACCAGCGTAAAAAGGAAAGCGCCCGTCTCCCCGTGGGAGACGAGCTGCGCGGCGTCACGGCCGCCTACCGGCTGCTGACGGTCCACTCCTCCTGATAGATCAGATCGTCCACATCGCCGTGGGGATAACTATGTTCCATTGTCGTGCCTCCTTTACAAAACTCCTCCCATTCTATGCCCTGGGAGGGGAAAAAGTGCGCGAAACATGGAGCTGTCAAAAATTTTTCCGGCGGGCGGCCGGGCGCTGCTTGCAAAATGCCAGCAGGCCCGAAGGAATAGAATGCCGGCATCCTGCAAATACTCCCACGGAAAGGATGTGAGCCAATGACCACCGCCTTTTTCCGCACGGTGATTCTCTATTTTATTCTCATGATAGGTCTGCGGCTGATGGGAAAACGGCAGATTGGCGAATTGGAGCCCAGCGAACTGGTGCTGACGCTGATCATCTCCGATCTGGCGGCCGTACCCATGCAGGATTTCGGCATTCCCCTGGTCAACGGCGTGTTCCCCATTGTGACGCTGCTGTGCCTGTCCATGCTCATCAGCTATTTCAGCCTGCGTTCCATCCGCTTCCGCGGGCTGGTCTGCGGCCACCCGACGATCATCATCCGGGACGGGAAAATCATGCAGCAGAACATGGCGCGCAACCGCTTCACCGTGGACGAGCTGCTCGAGCAGCTGCGCAGTCAGGGCTACAGCGATCTCTCCGCCGTGAAGTACGCCGTTCTGGAAACCAGCGGCCAGGTCTCCGTTCTGCCCTACACCAAGGCCAGCCCCATCACGCCCCAGGTGATGGGCCAGACCGTTCAGGACGACGTGACCCTGCCCACCCTGCTCATTAACGACGGGCACGTCATGTCCGCCAACCTGTCCGCCAGCGGATATGACCAGATCTGGCTGGACAGGCAGCTGAAGGACCGGCATCTCACCTCCCCCCGGCAGGTGTTCTTCCTGACTGTGGACGAGGAGGGGACAGTGGTCTGCGTGGCAAAGGAGGGGAGCCGTTGAAAGCGTTCTATATACCCGCGGGACTGCTGATTTTTATTCTGGGGTTCTCCCTGTGGGCCGGCCGGTACGTGGAGCTGCGCACCGAGCACTGGGCCGCCCAGCTGGAGGCGGCCGACGCGGCGGGCCGTCAGGAGAACTGGGAGGAGGCCGGACAGCGCCTCTTTGACGCCTATCAGGACTGGAACAGCAGCCAGACCTTCTTCCACACCATTATGGACCACGATGAGCTGGACGAGGCGGAGCAGCTCTTTGCCGGCGCCTTCGCCGTCTGCCGGGAGGCGGACGACGCGGACTTCCACCAGCTGCTCTCCCAGCTCATCAGCCAGCTCCACCTGCTGTCCGAAACCCAGAGCGTCAGCGTCAAGAACGTGCTGTAGCGCGGCTTCCCCGCACGCGGCGCGCCTTGCCGGGACCGGATTTTTATGATACAGTCTCTCCATTGTTGGAAGGGGGCGGCAGTTCTTGCCGCCCCCTTGCCGATCTCCCCCTCCGCCCGGCGGAAACCGGCACCCGGGCCGCCGCTGGGAATTCCCCATTTTTCCCCGGCCTCCCTTGCAATTTGCCGGAGAGTTTAGTATCATGGTATCCAGACCACAGAGGCTTCCCCACATCACATTCATGCCAGCAGGAGAAGCGGCCCGGCTGCTGTCCGATCCGCGGTGGTCTTTCCCGGGCGCATGAAAAGGAGAGATGGACCATGCTGTATACCATTCATAACAGTGACATGACCGTAACCATCGACGGGCTGGGGGCTCAGCTCCAGTCCATCACCGCCGCCGGCGGCACGGAGTACCTCTGGAGCGGGGATCCCGCCTACTGGTCCAGCCGCGCCCCCATTCTGTTCCCTTATGTGGGCCGGCTGACCGACGACACGTACACCTGCGATGGGCGGGCGTACCAGATGACCCGCCACGGCTTCGCCCGGCGCACGGAGTTCTCCGTGCTGACCCAGGGGAAGGACCACATCACCCTGTACATGGAGGACAGCGAGGAGAGCCGGAAGCTCTACCCCTTCGCCTTCCGCTTTGACGTGTCCTACGTGCTGGAGGGCAATACGCTGGTCATCGTCTACGCCGTGGAGAGCAGGGACGGCAGGACCATGTTCTTCGGCCTGGGCGGCCACCCCGGCTTCCGGGTCCCCCTGGAGGAGGGGCGGGCGTTTACCGACTACCGGCTGACCTTCGCCCAGCCCTGCCAGCCCTGGCAGGTGCTTATGAGCGAGAACTACATGATCAGCGGCCGCGAGGCACCCTACCCCCTGGAGAACGGCGTGGATCTGCCCCTGCGCCACGATCTCTTTGACCGCGACGCCATTATCCTCAAGCATTTCGCCCGCAGCGTCACCCTCTCCGCCGGTGAGGGCACCCGGGGCCTGACCCTGTCCTGCCCCCGGATGCGGTATCTGGGCATCTGGCATCAACCGAAGACGGACGCGCCCTACGTCTGTCTGGAGCCCTGGGTCAGCCTGCCCTCCCGGGAGGGCGTGGTGGAGGATCTGAGCCAGCAGTTCGATCTGGTGTCCCTGGAGCCCCGCCAGCGGTACGAGAACCGCTGGACGGTGACGGTTTTTTAAGCCGCCTGGCGCGGCGGAGAGAGGCTGAAATGAGCGGATGGTCCCCGGTGCTGCTGGGGCCTGTCCTGATTTTTCAGGCGTCCGCCCATTGGATCATTCTCGCCGAGGAGACGCGGTGCATTGAGCGGTTCGGGAGCGCCTGCCGGGCGTATATGGGCCGCGTCAGGCGCTGCATTCAGGGCCCGTGGGAAAGCCTGCCCGCACGAAACATGATTTGATGATTGAGAACCTGTATTCATAACCGAGGGACGCCAAGGCGGCGTTCACCGGCTGGAAATACAGGCCCTGAAAGGCTAAATGATGAATCAACTGCTGATTGACAGCCCCATCGGGCCGCTGACCCTCTCCGGGGAGGGGGAATATCTGACCGCGCTGGCCTTCGGGGATGTGCGGACGGCAGGGGACCGCCCCTCACCCGTCCTGGAGCTGGCCGCCGGACAGCTGAGGGAATATTTCAGCGGCGGACGGCGGCAGTTCACCGTCCCCCTGGCGGCGGAGGGCACCGAATTCCAGCGGAGGGTCTGGGCCGCCCTCCGGGAAATTCCCTACGGCACCGCCGCCAGCTACAAGGACGTCGCCATTCGCCTCGGAAAGCCCGGCGCGGCCATCGCCGTGGGCCAGGCCAACAGCCGCAACCCCATCCCCGTCATCATCCCCTGCCACCGGGTGGTCGGCGCCAGGGGACAGCTGGTGGGCTACACCGGCGGGCTGCGGATCAAGAAGGCGCTGCTGGCGGTGGAGGGGATTCCCTTCCGTGAGTAAGGCGGCAAGCCCGCCGCCGCGCGCCCGCCCCGTTTTTGTGGAAAAAGAGGAAAAATGAAATTGACGGAACCAATGGATTGTGCTAAAATAATAACGTATGTGTATGGCATACACCAACGCAAAGCAACCGAATCTAAGTGGAAAGAGGAAACACTATGTATCGGATCGTCAAAAAGAGAGTTCTGAACCCCACGGTAACCTTGATGGAGATCGAGGCTCCTGCTGTGGCGCGGAAGGCGGAGCCCGGCCAGTTCATCATCCTGCGCGTGGATGAGAACGGCGAGCGCGTCCCCCTGACCATCGCCGCCTATGACCGGGAAAAGGGCACCGTCACCATCATCTTCCAGATCGTCGGCGCCACCACCGAGAAGCTCAACCACAAGGAGGAGGGCGAGTTCCTCCAGGACTTCGTCGGTCCTCTGGGCAAGGCCACCGAGACCGAGGGCCTCAAGCGGGTGGCCGTCATCGGCGGCGGCGTGGGCACCGCCATCGCCTACCCCGTGGCCAAGAAGCTCCACGACGACGGGTGCCATGTGGACCTGATCGTGGGCTTCCGCAACAAGGATCTCATCATCCTCAAGGAGGAGTTCGAGGCCGCCAGCACCAACCTCATCATCGGCACCGACGACGGCTCCTACGGCAAGAAGGCTCTGGTCACTGAGCTGCTCCAGGAACAGATCGATGCCGGCGTCACGTATGACCGGGTCATCGCCATCGGGCCGGTCATCATGATGAAGTTCGTCTGCCAGCTGACCAAGAAGTACAACATTCCCACGGTCGTCAGCATGAACCCCATCATGATCGACGGCACCGGCATGTGCGGCGGCTGCCGCCTCAGCGTGGGCGGCGAGACCAAGTTCGCCTGCGTGGACGGCCCCGAGTTCGACGGCCACCTGGTGGACTTCGACGAGGCCATGGCCCGCGGCGCCATGTACCGGGACTTCGAGCTCCACGCCCGGGAAGAGACGTGCAATCTGTTCAAGCAGGAGGTAAAGTAAGATGGCGAATATGTGTCCGAACAAGAACCCCATGCCCCACCAGGACCCCGTGGTCCGGTCCGGCAATTTTGAAGAGGTCGCCCTTGGCTACACCAGGGAGCAGGCCATTGACGAGGCCCAGCGCTGCCTTAACTGCAAGAACATGCCCTGCGTCTCCGGCTGCCCGGTGAAGATCCACATCCCCGAGTTCATCGCCAAGGTGGCGGAGGGCGACTTTGAGGCCGCCTACCAGATCATCGCCCAGGACAGCGCCCTGCCCGCCGTCTGCGGCCGCGTCTGCCCCCAGGAGACCCAGTGCGAGTCCAAGTGTGTGCGCGGCATCAAGCACGAGAGCGTGGGCATCGGCCGCCTGGAGCGCTTCGTGGCCGACTGGCACAACGCCAACTCCACGGAGAAGCCGGCGAAGCCCGCCTCCAACGGCCACAAGGTGGCCGTCATCGGCTCCGGCCCCTCCGGCCTCACCTGCGCCGGCGATCTGGCCCGGAAGGGGTACGAGGTCACCGTCTACGAGGCCCTGCATCTGGCCGGCGGCGTGCTGGTCTACGGCATCCCCGAGTTCCGTCTGCCCAAGTCCATCGTCCAGAAGGAAGTGGACGGGCTCAAGGAGCTGGGCGTGAAGATCGAGACCAACGTGGTGGTGGGCCGCTCCATCACCATTGACGAGCTGATGGAGCAGGAGGGCTTTGAGGCCGTGTTCATCGGCTCCGGCGCCGGCCTGCCCATGTTCATGCACATCCCCGGCGAGAACCTGAAGGGCGTGTACTCCGCCAACGAGTTCCTCACCCGGATTAACCTCATGAAGGCCTACAAGGACGGCTCCGACACCCCCATCATGCCCCTCAAGGGCAAGAAGGTGGCCGTTGTGGGCGGCGGCAACGTGGCCATGGACGCCGCCCGCTGCTCCCGCCGTCTGGGCGCCGAGGTGTACATCATCTACCGCCGCTCCGAGGCCGAGCTCCCCGCCCGTGCCGAAGAGGTGGAGCACGCCAAGGAGGAGGGCATCATCTTCAAGACCCTCAACAATCCCACCGAGATCCTGGGCTACAACAATCCCGAGGACAAGCGGGATCCCAAAAACGGCTCCGTCTGCGGCCTCAAGTGCGTGGAGATGGAGCTGGGCGAGCCCGATGCCTCCGGCCGCCGCCGTCCCATCGTCAAGGAGGGCAGCGAGTTCGAGATGGAGATGGACTGCGTGATCATGGCCCTGGGCACCAGCCCCAACCCCCTGATCAAGTCCACCACCAAGGGCCTGGAGATCAACAAGCGGGGCGGCATCATTGTCAACGAGGACGGCCTCACCAGCCGCGAGGCGGTCTACGCCGGCGGCGATGCCGTCACCGGCGCTGCCACCGTCATCCTGGCCATGGGCGCCGGCAAGACGGCCGCCAGCGCGATTGACGAGTATCTGAACAAGAAGTAAAGGCAGACATCCTTTTCTTTGAAAAGAAAAGGATCAAAAGAAACTTTAATGTCTGAAAATGGCCCCGGCGGCGCTCCTGTGAGTGCCGCCGGGGCTTTTATAGCCATGTTTTGCGGTTGCCGCCGTTTATGGCGGCGAGCAAAACGGTTTTACTCAAATATATTATTTCCAAATTTTAAATTTGGAAATAATATCAATGGATAACTGTGTATGAATAAGCGTTGCCGTTGTACCACTGGACCGTATCCACCACATCTGTGGGTTTCAGCGTACCGTCCTCGTCCAATGCGTAGGGAAGGCCCGGCTTGAAAAGCTCCCGCCCGTAGTTGTCGATGATCACAGCGGAAACATGAAAGACGTCCCCCGGCCCGGGGGTGACGGACAGGTCCGGCAGGCGGTAGAAGTCGCAGTCCTCGAAGCCGCGGTAGCTGGATGGCTTCTCGCAGGGCTCCAGCCAGGCCAGCAGCTCCTGGTTGCGGAAAAGGCCAAGGTGGAGCTCTGCAATTTCGGACCGGCCAATGACGGCATTGGTCGCGCTGCTGCTGGAGCTGTTCCGGGAGATATAGTCGTATTCGTTCGTCCAGGTCAGCTGGCCGGTTTTATCCAGCCTTTTCCACATGAGAAGGTGATCCGGACTGGGCCAATACTCCGGCAGGGAGCCGGTATAGAGATAGGTGAAGTTGTCCAGCAGTTGGGTCTCCCGGACCTCGCCGTCGATGAATACAACGGAGATGGTGATACTGTCGGTGAGATCACAGGTGAGCTCCGCCGTGAATTCACGGCCCGCCCCCAGTGTGCCGGGGAACTCCACAGGGCCGCTGCCGCAGTCCAGGAGGAACACCGCCTCCATGCCGTCGGTGTAGGTCTTTGGCACCGCCCGGGCGGAGAAGGTGACGGTATTTTCTGCCAGGCCGGCGGAGATGATGTCCACATCGCAGCTGGCGGTAAAGGCGTTCTGGCTTTTCAGGATTTCCTCCACCCGGCTGGTGATGCTGCTGATCTGGATGTTGACATCGGAGCTGACGAAGTTGATGCTGTTTTGCAGGGATCCGTACTCGCTGCGCAATGTTTGCAGTTCGCCGTTTATGCTGTTGATGGTCAGCAGCAGCGTGGCGCCCGTCGCCGCGGCAACAGCCCAGGGCCAGCGGCGCTTCTTAGCCGGCTGCCGGGCGGCAATGTACCGACCAACGATTTCCTCCACCATCCGAAGCTGCTGCTCCGTCAGCTCGCCGCTGTCCGACGGCTGGGCGGGTTCTGGGGTGGAAGGCGCTTCCTCCACGCCGAGAAGCCATCCGATGGTCACGCCGAACAGGCGGCTCATGGCGATGAGTTTTTCGATCTCCGGCAGGGCGGAACCGCTCTCCCATTTATAGACGGACTGCCGAGAGACGCCCAGCTCCTCCCCCAGGGCTTCCTGGCTCAGGCCGTTCTCCTTGCGTTTTTCCGCGATGCGCTCGCCAAGGGTCATTGTGCATCGACCTCCTTTCTCTCCCAGTGTAGCAGAGAATGTCCCGCCCGGGCTACCAACCAGGGCGAAAATTTTGCTAACCGCCGGTTTACATTCCGGAAACTTTCGGGTTATCGGACGTTTTTCAGCACTTCCCGGCGGATGTAGGCGATGGTCCGCTCCTCCCCCTCATCCCGCAGCATGAGAAGCATTTCCTCCAGCAGCGCCTGGGTTTTGGGGTGAATGATGTAGTGATCCAGACTCCTGGCATAGTAGTCCCAGGGGGAGGCGTCGGTGTATTTCTCCCTCTGGTAGGTCTGGCAGGCCGCCACCCGGTCGCAGAACATCTCCACGACATAGTTGACCGGAATCTCCATGCCGCCCATGCGGTAATTCAGCTCTGGAGCGTAGTCGATCCAGTACTCCAGATGGTGCTTGTTGCGGCCCTTGTGGTGGAGCCAGGCGGAGGAGTAGCCCACATCCAGCCGCTCCATCTCGTTGGGGCTGCGGTCGCCCTGATAGTACTTTGCCCCCACCAGGAATTCAGTGGGGCCGTATTTGCTCAGATCGTGGAGCAGTCCCTGACGGTACAGTCCCACCCGGAAGCAGTAGTGCATCACACGCAGCTTATGGGCGGTGATGGTCTGAAAATGTCCCAGCCAATTTGCCATAGCGTTGCCCCCACAGAAATTGTTTATTGTATGCCGTCCGATACACCGCCGCAGATGCGGTACAAGGAGACGGAAAATTGGTCTTTATCAGTGTACCACAAATCACAGATAATGCAATGGTGCAATCAGGACAGGAACGCCGGCTGCAAGCTTCTGATGTTATGTAAATTTGGCAAACTATAGGGAATATTTTATAGCAAAATATGATAAAATAGCGGTCAGTTTGGTTAGGTTAAAAAAATATCCGAATATAATATCGGTGTATATTCCCACCACTACCACCGCGCTACCAGCCCCGCATCCGGTGCAGCCCCTGCAATTCCAGCGTTCATAACGCTACTGATTGACATAAATTATCTGCTTGCTACCAGTTTTAAAAAACACGCTACCAGCCCATTCCTGCGATACCACTCAACCCCTTGCGCTGCAGGGCTTCCGCCTCCCCGCCCTCCCCGGGTAAGTGCTTTGGTACAAGCCGTTTTCAGCTGTTTTTCGCAACTTTTTCGGCATGTTTCTATCCCGGCTCTCCCCGGCAATTTTAAAGGAGGAAACACCCACATGAGAAATCTCAAGAAGATTCTCGCACTGGTGCTGGCACTCGTCATGAGCCTTTCCCTCATGGCTGTCGCCAGCGCCGACGATGAGCTCAACCTGGGCGACGTCAGCGAA
>CAJUQS010000143.1 GCA_910588365.1 uncultured Oscillospiraceae bacterium
CAAAATAACTGTGAACGCATATAGCTATACAATAATTACTGCGCACAGAGTTGAAGCATAATCTGTATAATTCGGATGGATGAATTATTATACACTAAAGTCTAGAATCAAGGCGTTAGGAACACAGAAGCGAATTGGGAGTCAAAATAAAGGGAGGCGGCTGGCAGAGCCAGCCGCCTGCTTTATGTGGAAAAATATCTTTCACTACTCCCGCAGGAGGGCCCGCCGCTCCCGCCAGTCCGGGAGAATCCGGGCGATGCAGTCATAAAAAGCGGGGCTGTGGTCCTTGTGGCGGATGTGGGCCAGCTCATGCACCACCACGTAGTCGATGGCCGCCTCCGGGTACTGCATGAGCCGCCAGGAGAAGCAGATGCGGTTTTTTGCCGAACAGCTGCCAAAGCGCTTCCGGGCCCCGGTAATGGAGATGCCCGCGGGGCGGAGCCCCATCAGGCCGGCGTACTGCTCCACCCGCCCCGGCAGATAGTCCCTCGCCCGGCGGATGCAGTCCGCCCGCTCCTCCTCCGTGGGCTCCGGATGGCGGTCCCGGCGCGCCTGCTGGCGGGCCAGGTGGGTTTCCACCCAGCCCGCGTGGTCCGCCACGAACTGGTCGATGCGTTTCTGGCTCAGCCGCAGCGGGGCCCGGACCAGCACCCGGCAGTCGGCGGTGATCTCCAGAGCGAGGGTCTTCCGCTTGCTTCTCAGCAGCTCATAGGATGGCGCTTCGCTCATTTGAGGTCCTTTCCTTCCGCCTGGGCCGCGCTCTGCCCCGCGTCCCCCGGCTGCTCCAGAATGACGGCCTCCCAGGGCTGAAGGATCCCCTCGAACCGCTTCCGGGCGTAATTGGAGCGGAGGACCTCCCCCTTCACCCCGATCCGGGCGGGGTCGTCGCTGAAGTTCAGGAGGATGGTCAGCCGCTCCTCCCCCAGGCTCCGCCGGTAGGCAAAAATCTGATTGCCGGCCTCCAGGACCTTGAAGTCCCCCCGGCGCAGCACCTCCCGCTCCCGGCGGAGGGCGGAGAGGTCCTTGTACCAGTTCCAGATGGACTCCGGGTCCTCCTCCTGGGCGGCCAGGTTGATGCTGGCGCAGTTGTGGTTGATCCCCAGCCAGGGCCGGGCGGTGGTGAAGCCGGCCCCCGGCCCCGCCTCCCACTGAAAGGGGGTGCGGGCGTTGTCCCGGCTGGTGCGGGAGATGATCTTCCAGCGCAGCTTCTGGGGCACGTGGAACCGGCGCAGGATCCTGTCCACGTTCCGGCTCTCCACGTCGTTCACCTGGCGGAGCCGGGTGAAGTCGAAGTTCGTCATGCCGATCTCCTGGCCCTGGTAGAGGAAGGGGGTCCCCCGCAGGGTGAGCAGCAGGGCGGCCAGCAGCTTGCCGCTCTGCTTCCAGCTCCTCTCGCTGCCGAAGCGGGGGATGGAGCGGGGCTGGTCGTGGTTTTCCAGATAGAGGGCGTTCCACTCCAGCTCCCCCTGCCACCTGATGAGGCAGTCGAAGAACACCTTTGGCCGGAACTTCCGCTTGAACCACTTCAAATAGTACTGATCGCACTCCATATGCTCAAAGGAGAACACCATGTCCAGCTCCCGCCGGTCCCTGCCGCACAGCTCCCTGGCCTGCTGGGGGGTGACGAACACCGCCTCCCCCACGGTGAAGGCGCCATACTCGTCCAGCACCTCCCGCAGCTGCCGGAGGATGTCATGGGTGCCCTCCCGGGTGAGGTAGTGCTCACATCCGGTCAGCGCCAGCCGCCTTTTGGAGCTGTCCAGGCTGTCCTTCCACAGGAGGTTGATCACGTCGCACCGGAAGCCCGCGATCCCCTTGCCCAGCCAGAAGCGGAGGATGTCCTTGACCTCCTCCAGCACCGCCGGGTTGTGGTAGTTCAGATCCGCCTGCCCCTTGGCGAACAGGTGCAGGTAGTACTCGCACCGCTCCGGGTCGAACTCCCAGCACTCCTCGCCGAAAAAGCCGGTCCAGTTGTTGGGCAGGCTCCCGTCCGGCCCCCCGCGGGCCCAGTAGTAGTAATCCGCGTAGGGGCTGGTCCTGTCCCGGCTCTCCTTGAACCAGTAGTGCTCCGTGGAGGTGTGGTTGATGACCAGATCCATGATGACGCGGATGCCCCGCGCCCCCGCCTGGGCGATGAGCTCCTCCATGTCCTCCATGGTGCCGTACTCGGGGTTGATCTCCCGGTAGTCGCTGATATCATAGCCGTTGTCCCCGTTGGGGGAGCGGTACACGGGGCTCAGCCAGACGGCGTCCACCCCCAGCGCCTGGAGATGGTCCAGGCGGCTGATGATGCCGGGGATGTCCCCGATGCCGTCGCCGTTGGAGTCCTGGAAGCTGCGGGGGTAAATCTGGTAAATGAGGGCGTCTTTCCACCATTCCATAGCGGCCCTCCTAACAGGTGGGATAGGGTACATCGCAGAACTGGCGGTACAGCTCCTCGCTGACGCCCCCCTGGGCGATGACCTGGCGGTAAAATTCGCCGCTGGGCTTTACCGTGCGCGCGCCGGTCTGCGGATCCACGCCGGTCAGGCCGAAGCGGGCCGAGCGCCCCAGGGCCCACTCCCAGCCGTCCAGCAGGGACCAGTAGTAGTACCGCTCCACGGGCAGATCGCTGGCGCACAGGGCCTCCAGGTGCTCCGCGATGTAGCGCGCGCGGAAGGCGTCCGCGCCGTCGCAGACGCCGTTGGCCGTAATGTAGACGGGCCGGGGCAGCAGTTTGCAGACCTCGCGGCAGACCTCCACGATGCCCTGGGGATCAATTTCCCGGCCGAGGTCGTCCGCCGGCAGGCCGTGACCGGGGCCCTTGCCGGGGCCGCTGACCGTGGAGCGGCCGCGGTAGCTGACGGCGTGGAAGTCGCAGTACTGGCCGGGGATGATGGAGGGGTGCTTTCCGATGGGGAAGGAGGCCCGGCCGGTGCACATGGCCCGGGTGAGGCTGCCCTGGAACAGCTGCCGGGACCGGGAGGCCCAGAAGCGGTGGACCGGGTCCGCCGGGTCCAGGGGGGCGAAGGAGCGCAGGTGGTTGGAAAAGCCCACCCGGGTGTCCGTGAAGCCCATTTTCAGCCGGGTCTTGCGGATGAGGCCGTAGGCCTCGATATGGGCCGCGGACAGATTGGTCATCACCCGGGCCATATCCGGCAGGCTCCGCCTGCCGGGAGGCCAGGAGCCCTCCAGAAAGCCCCTGTAGGCGTAGATATTGGGCTCGTTGATGGTGATATACTCGCTGACCAGATCTCCCACGCTCTCCACAACCCGGTGGACGAAGCGGAGGAAGCAGGTGACACTGCCGTCCCCGGCGAAGCCGCCCCGCCGCTCCATCCACAGCGGGCAGCTGAAGTGATGGAGCGTCAGCAGCGGGCGGATGCCCCGGTCCGCCAGCGCCTGGAGCACCTGGCGGTAATGGGCGATGGCCGCCTCGTCGAACACGCCGTCCTCCGGCTCCACGCGGCTCCACTCCACCCCGAGGCGGAAGCACTGGAGCCCCAGGCTGCTCATCAGATCCAGATCCTCCTGCCAGCGGCCCCGGAGGCCCGGGAAGGCGGAGGGATCCGTTCCGTCCTTGATGTGACCCTGGCGGTACCAGTCGTACCAGATGTTGCTTTGGCTGCCGCCCTCGCTGTGTATCGGGGCAGAGGCCGCGCCCAGCAGCATGCCGGGCTTCAGGTGAAAATTCATGGTTCCTCCTACAATAATCAGGCGCATAGGCGCGGGTTGGGCGAATGGGTGATTTCCAAACAGGCTCTTATGCCGTTTGTCTGTTATTGTACGCCGGAATGGTGAGATTTTCAAGTCCGCATTTTCATGGGCGGGCCGGGCGGTGCAGGGCAACCGGGGCAGATGTCAGGAAGAAAATGGGGAACAGGGGCGGCGGCGCGAGGAGGCCGGGGCGCCGCGGCGGCCCCGCGTCCGCGTTGATGCTCCCCCGTCAGAGAGGCGCTAAGTGGTCGAGAGTAACGCAAACCGCTGCGGCGCAAGGGCTTTTACTCTGGACAGGGTGGTCGAGAGTAAACGTTGAGCCAGTGAGTTTTCCTTTACTCTGGACCAGGTGGTCAAGAGTAAACAGACCAGTCATACCAATGGTTTGCGTTACTCTGGACCACTTGATGCAGGTCACACGGGGAGGCTCCGGCCGGGGAAAACTTTCCATGAATACAGGTTCTGAAAATCCCTTTTCAGATTGGTGTTACGAAAAGCCGCTTCGTCAAACCGCGCGTCAAAATATCCAAAGCGGGCAATCCCCTGTTGATGGATGACTGTCCGATAAATCGGAATTTATTGAACTGTAATTCTCAAAAGGCAAAAATCAAATCCTTGCCGTATGCTTTGCACAATTTCTACATAGACAGGTTTTTCAAAAACAATCTCAAATAATTTTTTGTTATATCCAGCAGTGCAGTGACACCATGTTAATGAATTTGAATTTTTTGCTCTTTCTAACATAGGACATTCACAAGAAAACATTTTTGTATACAATTGATTATCTTTAATAAACCAACCGGCACCATTTTCATTCAAAGCATTGACAAATCTATGCAAATCCTTATCCATAGAGAGATAGAGCTGTTTCAAGCTGTTTGCTGTATCTTCTAACCTGCCATTTTCATTACAATAGCACTCTTGGCGAATGTTTTTTACCGTTTCCTTATCAAATCTATTTTCAAGAATAGCAGATAGCTTTTCTACCCACTCAGCTCGAATGTCCGGCGTTGAATTTACAGATAATGGAATTTCTTTTAGTATGCTTTCTGCAACTTCCCTTGATATATTCTTTTCCAAACTATGTTTCAACCTCATCAATTCATCTATTTCTAATGTCGGAGAAACTTGCTCTGGCATAGAAAAATTTTTCATATTCTTTCTCCTTAAATCCCAATTTGCCGAATTGATTATAGCAGATTGTTTCTACAATATCAATGTGCTTTTGTAGAAACTGCCGAAGTTATATCCCAGCAACACTTTCCTTAAAAGGGACTTCTGAAACTTGCCCTTGACAAACCGGCCGGTATCGTGTAAACTGCATAGCAAGTGAATAAGAAAAGCGATGACGAAGACGGACGAGGCCGTCTGCTCCCAGAGAGCCGGGCGCTGGTGGAAGCCTGGCAGCAGATTGTCTCACGGTCCTATCCCTTCCGAGCTGGAGGTCCGAACGCCCAGGGCAAGTAGACGCCTCCCGTGACTGCCGCGTGAGAGCATAGGGCTTGCTGGAGTCCGAGGAGCGGCGCCGTGCCGGCGCAATTTGAGTGGTACCGCGGGTACATAAATTGTTTTATGAACTCGTCTCAAAGAGAAATCTTTGGGACGGGTTTTTCTTTTCCCCCGGCGCTTTTTCTCATTCACCACACACCTTTCATGGAGGAACGAGCTATGGACACAACCCACGTTTCAAACCAGCTGCTGGAGGTGGCCTTCCGCATCCGGGAGATGCGGGGCATCTGCGGGTTCACCGAGGAGGAGATGGCCCGCCGGACCGACACCACCCTGGCGGAGTACCGGGCCTACGAAGCCGCCAGGGCGGATCTGCCCTTCACCTTCATCCACAAGTGCTCCCTGGCCTTCGGCATCGGCATCACCGACCTGCTGGAGGGCCGCAGCGCCAACCTCTCCAGCTACACCATCACCCGCAAGGGCCAGGGCCAGCAGACCGCCAGGGAGCCGGGCATTGAGATCTCCAACCTGGCGCCCCTGTTCCGCAACAAGCTGGCGGAGCCCTACTGCTGCACCTACGACTATGACGAGACACAGCAGCGGATGCCCATCCACCTCACGACCCACGCCGGCCAGGAGTTCGACATCGTCCTCTCCGGCCAGCTGAAGGTCCAGGTGGGCGAGCACACGGAAATCCTGGGCGAGGGCGACAGCATCCTCTACAACTCCTCCACGCCCCACGGCA
Organism: uncultured Oscillospiraceae bacterium; assembly: GCA_910588365.1. Classification (GTDB taxonomy): domain Bacteria; phylum Bacillota; class Clostridia; order Oscillospirales; family Oscillospiraceae; genus Pelethomonas. Next base: position 5,891 of record CAJUQS010000143.1, read on the forward strand.
TGATCGCCGTGGGCGGCAGCAAGTGCGTGTTCTGCGCCGTGGTCATCTCCGGCGAGAAGGCCGACGAGATGTCCGTGCGCCGCTCCATCGTGGAGGCCCGCTCCAGCGAGGACTATGTGTGCAAGGGGTTCATCGACGCGAAGGAGGACGAGCGCGGGGTGCTCCAGTCCCTCACCTTCCCCAACGCGGAGAAGTTCAACTTCGCCTTCGACTGCGTGGACGCCATTGCCGCCAGGTACCCCAAGAAGCTGGCCATGCTCCACCTGGACCGGAACAAGCAGGAGCGGCGCTTCACCTTCGAGGACATGTCCCGCGCCTCCTCCCGGGCGGCCAACTACTTCAAGGCCCTGGGCATCAGGCGGGGGGACCGGGTGATGCTGGTGCTCAAGCGGCACTACCAGTTCTGGTTCGCCATCCTGGGCCTCCACAAGCTGGGCGCCGTGGCCATCCCCGCCACCAACCAGCTGCAGGAGCACGACTTCTCCTATCGCTTCAACGCCGCCGGGGTCAGCGCCATCCTCTGCACCGCCGACGGGGACACGGCCAACCAGGTGGACATTGCCCAGAAGGACAGCCCCAGCCTGAACCTCAAAATTCTGGTGGGCGGCAGCCGTCCGGGCTGGCACGACTTTGACGAGGAGTACGCCATGTACCGGGGCACCTACGAGCGGGGGGCGGACGCCCCGGCGGGCGATGATCTGATGCTCATGTTCTTCACCTCCGGCACCACCGGCTACCCGAAGATCGCCGCCCACAGCTACCGGTACGCCCTGGGCCACTACATCACGGCCAAGTACTGGCACTGCGTCCACGCCGACGGCCTCCACTTCACCATCAGCGAGACCGGCTGGGGCAAGGCCCTGTGGGGCAAGCTGTACGGCCAGTGGCTGTGCGAGGGGGCGGTATTCACCTATGACTTTGACCGCTTTGACGCCTCCGACATCCTGCCCATGTTCAAAAAGTACAACATCACCACCTTCTGCGCCCCGCCCACCATGTACCGCATGTTCATCAAGGACGACCTCTCCAAGTACGATCTGAGCAGCATCAGGCACGCCACCACCGCCGGCGAGGCGCTGAACCCGGAGGTATTCCGCCAGTTCGAGGCCCAGACCGGGCTGCAGATCTACGAGGGCTTCGGCCAGACGGAGACCACCCTGACCATCGGCAATCTCATCGGCAACCGGCAGAAGATCGGCTCCATGGGCAAGCCCATTCCCACCTACGATCTGGTGCTGGTGGACGAGAACGGCGAGCCGGTGGCTCCCGGCGAGAACGGCGAGATCTGCATCCGGACGGAGGAGGGCAAGCTGCCCTGCGGCCTGTTTGCCGGGTACTACCAGGACAAGGAGCAGACCGATGAGGTCTGGCACGACGGGCTCTACCACACCCGGGACGTGGCGTGGCAGGACGAGGACGGCTACCTCTGGTACGTGGGGCGGCGGGACGATGTCATCAAGTCCTCCGGCTACCGGATCGGGCCCTTCGAGATCGAGAGCGTCATCATGGAGCTGCCCTATGTGCTGGAGTGCGGCGTGTCCGCCGCGCCGGACGAGGTCCGGGGCCAGGTGGTCAAGGCCAGCATTGTCCTGGTCCCCGGCACCGAGGGCACCGAGGAGCTGAAGAAGGAGATCCAGAGCTACGTGAAAAAGCACACCGCGCCGTATAAGTATCCCAGGATTGTGGTCTTTAAGGACGAGCTGCCCAAGACCATCAGCGGGAAGATTATGCGCAATAAGCTCTAAGCGCCTGTTGCACCGGCAGGGACGCTCTGTTACTTTTCCTTCGGCGGAAAAGTAACCAAAAGGCCGCCGGGGGAGTCCCCCCGGCCCCCCGGCATCGCCCTCCGGGCGATACTCCATTTGTTGATTATTTGCCCTTTGCTGTGGCTGGACTGATTCTGCCGATGGTGCATACCCTTCGTCTGCCGGACTTCTGCGTCTACCCACGGATCCTATTGGAGGGCGAAGCAGCGGGGTGAGTGCGGTGCGTTTTTGCCGCGCAGCGATTCGGAGGGGCCCCCGTTGCAGGCTCTATCCCTTTAAGAGGCCGGCAGGCGGAGTTGGTTGACCGCCAGTCCACTAGATCAGAACCCCGAAGGAGACTTCTCGTTCACGGGGCACCGCAGCTCTTCACTTGCAGGCGTGTCCGAAAAACCCCCGTATATTTTGGGGGACCGGGGGGACACCCCCGGCGCCTTTTTGGGTACTTTTTGTGCGTACAAAAAGTACCCGCGGGGTGTGGGGCCGCGTAGGCCCCACTTGGCTCGCGTCATTCGGCAAAGCCGAACGACCGCTCGGGCGGTGCAAGCGCCGCCCTGGGGCGCGAAGCCCCGCCGGGAAAATCCCCCGGAACAGAACCCGCATGAAAAAATAAAATTTCCTCTTGACCTTTTTCATTCGGATATGGTAAAATAGTGCCACAATCCAATAGCGGCCCCTGGGCCGCGTATAAAAACTGTGACGGAGAGGGCTCCGGCGATGTTTTTCAGAGAACCCGGCGGCTGGTGTGAGCCGGGAAAACAGACCCGCGAGTTTGTAGCTCCTGAGTTGGAGGGAAGAAACCGGGCTCCCCGGAAGTAGAACCCTCCCGTGACTGCCGCGTGAGAGCATAGGGCTTGCTGGAGCCCGATGAGTGGCGTTCCGACAGGACGCAATTTGAGTGGTACCGCGGGTATGATATCTGTACTCGTCTCAAAGATTACCGTATCTTTGGGGCGGGTATTTTCTTTTGCTCCAAAGGAAAACGCAAGGAGGAACCGACAAATGAAGACCACATCAGGACTGGATTTCAAGCTCCACGAGATGGCCCAGCGCATCCGCGACCTGCGGGAGATCGTGGGCCTGAGCCCGGAGGACATGGCCCGGCTCACCGGCGTGGATCTGGAGGAGTACCTCCAGTGCGAGGCCGGGGAGAGCGATCTCAACTTCGCCTTCATCTACCGCTGCGCCCAGGCCTTCGGCGTGGACGTCACCGACATCATCGAGGGCGCCAGCCCCCGCCTGAGCAACTACACCCTCACCCGGGCCGGGGAGGGACAGCACATCGAGCACGCCCACGGCATGACCTATTACAACATGGCCGCCCGGTTCAAAAAGCGCGTGGCCGAGCCCCTGTACGTGGTGGCCGAGTATAGCGAGGAGGCCCAGCTGCGGCCCATCGACTGCACCAGCCACGAGGGCCAGGAGTGCGACATTGTCCTCTCCGGCCAGCTGAAGGTCCAGGTGGGCGAGCACATCGAGATCCTCAACCCCGGCGACATCATCTACTATAACTCCACCGCCCCCCACGGCATGATCGCCACCGGCGGCAGGGAGTGCATCTTCTACGCCATCGTCCTGGAGGGCCCCGGGGACGCCCTGCCCGCACCCGTCAGGGAGAAGAAGCTGGAGCGCCGGGCGGAGCCGGAGGCGGCGGAGCGGGAGCCCAAGATCTGGGAGAAGTTCATCGAGGTCCAGGAGGGGGAGGACGGCTCCCTGCAAAAAATCGACTTCAAGAACGCCGACAGCTTCAACTTCGCCTTCGACGTGGTGGACGGCCTGGCCCGGCGGAAGCCCGACAAGCTGGCCATGCTCCACGTGGACCGGCACAAGGAGGAGCGCTATTTCACTTTCCAGGATATGTCCCGCTACTCCTCCCGGGCGGCCAACTACTTCCAGTCCCTGGGCATCAGGCGGGGGGACCGGGTGCTGCTGATTCTCAAGCGGCACTACCAGTTCTGGTTCGCCATCCTGGGCCTCCACAAGCTGGGGGCCGTGGCGCTGCTGGCCTCCAACCAGATGATGGAGCACGATCTGGCCTACCGCTACGAGGCCGCCGGCATCTCCGCCGTGGTGTGCACCTCCAACGGCCAGGTTTCCTATGAGGCGGAGCGGGCGGCGGAGGGCTTCCCCGGCATGGTGAAAATCATGGTGGACGGCTGCCGCGAGGGCTGGCACGACTTTGACAGCGAGTTCCGCCTCTTCTCCGACGAGTTCATCCGCACAAAGGACGCCCCGGCGGGCGAGGATCTGATGCTCATGTTCTTCACCTCCGGCACCACCGGCTTCCCCAAGGCGGCCGCCCAGTGCTGCAAGTACCCCCTGGGCCACTTCGTCACGGCCAAGTACTGGCACTGCGTCAACCCCGAGGGCCTGCACCTGACCATCAGCGACACCGGCTGGGCCAAGGCCATGTGGGGCAAGCTCTACGGCCAGTGGCTCAACGAGGCGGCGGTGTTTGTCTACGACTTTGACCGCTTTGACGCCTCCGATATCCTGCCCATGTTCGCCAAGTACCACATCACCACCTTCTGCGCCCCGCCCACCATGTACCGGATGCTCATCAAGCAGGATCTGAGCCGCTACGATCTGAGCAGCGTTGAGCACGCCACCATCGCCGGCGAGGCCCTCAACCCGGAGGTCTTCCACCAGTTCCAGAAGCACACGGGCCTGAGCCTGATGGAGGGCTTCGGCCAGAGCGAAACCACGGTGATGATCGGCAATCTGGTGGGTATGCGCCCCAAGCCCGGCTCCATGGGCAAGCCGGTCCCCTTCTACCCGGTGGATCTGGTGGACCCGGACGGCAACAGCGTCCCCGACGGACAGGTGGGCGAGATCGTCATCCGGGCGGAGAAGACCGACATCTGCGGCCTCTTCCGGGGCTACTACCACAACGAGGAGGCCACCAGCAGCGCGTGGCGCGACGGCATGTACCACACCGGCGACACCGCCTGGCGGGACGAGGACGGGTACTTCTGGTATGTGGGCCGGGTGGACGATCTCATCAAGTCCTCCGGCTACCGGATCGGGCCCTTTGAGATTGAGAGCGTCATTATGGAGCTGCCCTATGTGCTGGAGTGCGGCGTGTCCGCCGCGCCGGACGAGGTCCGGGGCCAGGTGGTCAAGGCCAGCATCGTCCTGGTCCCCGGCACCGAGGGCACCGAGGAGCTGAAGAAGGAGATCCAGAGTTACGTCAAGAAGCATACCGCGCCCTATAAATATCCCAGGATCATCGTTTTTAAGGATGAGCTGCCTAAAACGACCAGTGGGAAGATTATTCGCGGTAAGCTATAATAGGCTTATTGCCTGTCCGGGGGCTGCGCGCCCCCGCGCCCCGCGGTTACTTTTTGTACGCACAAAAAGTAACCAAAAAACCGCTCAGGGGCAAGCCCCTAAGAACCCTAAAATAAACGGGGGTTTCTCGGACACGCTCCCAAGTGAAGAGCTGCGGTGCCCCGTGAATGAGAAGTCTCCTTCGGGGTTCTGATCTAGTGGTCTGGTACTTGAATCACTCCGCCTGCCGGCCTCTTAAAGGGGTAGAGCTATCTACGGGGTCCCTCCGAGCCGGCGCGCTGCAAGTCCCAGGGCCTGCAACCCGTCACGGCAGGCGCTTTCCAGTCGAGCCGGGCGGCAGTTGGATGAGAAGCGAGCGAGGTATGGAGCGAAAAAGAAAGCCGGTTCGGCGGCTGAGAAGCGCTTCACTTGCAGAGCAGTCCGCAGATCCCCCCGCCGAGGTGGACGCCCTATGGGCGGCCCCGAGAGGGGGGACCGGGGGCCCTCCCCCGGCGCACTTTTGGTTACTTTTCCTGCGAGGGAAAAGTAACATCCGTCCTATGAGGAACGAGGTGAGTTTACTATTGAATCATAAACGAATCACCCTCTTTGCCGGCCACTACGGCTCGGGAAAAACCAATATCGCGGTAAATTACGCCCTGCTCCTGGCGCGGGAGGGGAAACAGGCGGCAATCGTCGATCTGGACATCGTCAACCCCTACTTCAGGACCAAGGACAGCGCGGCGGAGCTGGACGCCGCCGGGGTGGCGCTCATCTCCCCCCGGTTCGCCAATTCCAACGTGGACCTGCCCGCCCTGCCGGCGGAGGCTTACCGGCTGGTGGAGGACAAGAGCCTTTTCGCCGTCATGGATATCGGCGGCGACGACCGGGGGGCCTACGCCCTGGGGCGGTACACCCCCTTCATCCTGGAGGAGAACGACTACCGGATGGCCTTCGTGGCCAACCCCTGCCGCCCTCTGACTAAAACACCGGAGGAGGCCCTGGAGGTCATGCGGGAGATCGAGGCCGCAGGGGGCCTGCCCTTTACCGCCATCGTCAACAACGCCAACCTGGCCCACGAGACTACCCCGGAGACGGTGCTGGCGGCGCTGCCCTATATGGAAAAGCTCAGCGAGCTCAGCGGTCTGCCCGTCTGGATGACCAGCGCGGAGGAGACCGTGGCGGCGCATCTGGCGGGGAAGGTGCCGGGGCTTCTGCCCATGAAGCTGCAAAAGAAGTATTTCGATCTGCCGGAGCAGAAGGGCCCGCCCCGGGCGAAACCGCTGTTCGGCTGACGAAAGGAGATGACCGGCGTGAACCAGAGAGAACGGATGCTGGCGGGCCTGCCCTACAAGGCGTGGCTGGACGGGCTGGAGGAGGAGCGGACCGCCTGCAAGAAGAAGATCTACCGCTACAACCAGATCATGCCCGGCCAGTGGGCGGAGCTGGACGAGGCCCTGCGGGAGCTGCTGGGCAAGGCGGGGAAGAACGCCTATATCGAGCCGCCCTTCCACTGCGACTACGGGTGGAATATCGAGGTGGGCGACAACTTCTACGCCAACTACAACCTGACGGTCCTGGACGTGGCCAGGGTGTCCGTTGGAAACAACGTCATGCTGGCCCCCAACGTCTCCATCTACACCGCCGGACACCCCATTCACCCGGCCAGCCGGAACTCCGGCTATGAGTACGGCATCCCGATCACCATCGGGGACAACGTGTGGATCGGCGGGGACGTGGTCATCCTCCCCGGCGTCACCATCGGCAGCAACTCCGTCGTCGGCGCGGGCAGCGTGGTGTCCAAGGACATCCCCGACTGGTCCCTGGCTGCGGGAAACCCCTGCCGGGTGATCCGGAAGATTACGGAGGAGGACCGGAAGTACTACTATAAAGACCGGGTATTCGACGTGGAGGACTATTGACATGGCGATGGACATCCAAGGGCTGTCCGCCCGGTACGCCGTCCGCCGCCTGACGGAGGCGGATCTGCCGGAGCTGCTGGAGCTGGCCGAGGGAAATACTACCTACTATGAGCACCTGGGCCAGCGGCCCACCCTGGAGAATCTCCGGGAGGACCTGGCCAAGCTGCCGCCCCGGACCACGAGCGAGGACAAGTATTTTCTAGGCTATTACCAGGACGGGCGGCTGTGCGCCGCGCTGGATCTAATCCTGCACTATCCCACCCCGGAGACGGCCTTCATCGGCTGGTTCATCCTGCGGAGGGATCTACAGGGCCGGGGCGCGGGGACAGAGATCTTCAGCGAACTGCTCTTCCGCCTCCCCTACCGGTATCTCCGGCTGGGCTATGTGAAAGGCAACCGGGAGAGCGAACGGTTCTGGAAGAAGCTCCACTTCGCCCCCACGGGCCTGGAAATCCCAGGGGAGGCTTATACCATGGTGGTTATGGAGCTGGGCCGGGGGGATACCCACGCCTTCGGCATCATGGACCGGCCCCCGGAGCCGGGGCGGGACTACGGGGACTACGCCCCGGAGCGCTACGTCTGCGCCTGGGTGGAGGACGACGCCCTCCAGGAGGCGGCGGAGGCCGTCTCCAATGTAGACTGCTATTGGGAAACCCTGGACCGCCCCAGCAAGGGCCTGGCCTGGTATGGCGTCACCCTCGTTCCGCCGGATTCCCTGCCCGTCCTGCTCTCCGCCCTGGAGGACCGGCCGGGGCTTCAGCCGGTGCGCCGGATTCTTGACCAGGCGGAGCGGGCCCATCAATTCGTTATCCATTTTGGTATATAAAAGGAGAAACACTATGGCAAAAGTCACATTTCAGACAGACCTCTGCAAGGGCTGCGGCCTGTGCGTGAACGCCTGTCCCAAGCACATTCTGGCCATTGCCAAGGACCAGATCAACAAAAAGGGGTACTCCCCCGCTGTCATGACGGACCAGGACTCGTGCATTGGCTGCGCGTTCTGCGCCACCATGTGTCCCGACTGCATCATCACAGTGGAGTCCTAGCCGGACGGGCAATGCGGGACTTCGGCGCGGCGGTGGACCAGGTTTGCGGCCCGGCGACGCAGATTGTGCGTAATTGAGCAGCTGTCCTGGACAAAATCACTGACCAACAAAGGCAAAACAACGTTTTGCCGCAAAAAGTTTTTCTTTTGATACTTTTCTTTGTTCACAAAGAAAAGTATGTATGCCTAAAGATTTAAGGAGAGTATTATGGCAGAAAGAGTATTGATGAAGGGCAACGAGGCCATCGCGGAGGCCGCGATCCGGGCCGGCTGCCGCCACTACTTCGGCTACCCCATCACGCCCCAGACGGAGGTTGCCGCCTACATGGCCAAGAAGATGCCCAAGATCGGCGGGGTGTTCCTCCAGGCGGAGAGCGAGATTGCGTCCATCAACATGGTCTACGGCGCCGCCGCCGCCGGGATGCGGGTGATGACCTCCTCCTCCAGCCCCGGCATCTCCCTCAAGAGCGAGGGCCTCAGCTACATAGCCGGATCCGACGTGCCCGCCTTCGTGGTGAACGTGCAGCGGGGCGGCCCGGGCCTGGGGGGCATCCAGCCCAGCCAGTCCGACTACTTCCAGGCCACCAAGGGCGGCGGACACGGGGACTACCGGATGATCGTGCTGGCCCCGGCCTCCGTCCAGGAGATGGCCAGCCTGACCATCAAGGGCTTCAATCTGGCGGACAAGTACCTCATGACCGCCATGATCCTGGCCGACGGCACCATCGGCCAGATGATGGAGCCCATCACCTTCGAGGACGCGGCCATTGAGAGCTACGACAAGCCCTGGGCCCTCACCGGCACGAAGATGCAACGCAGGCACAACATCGTCAACTCCCTGTACCTGAAGCCCGACGAGCTGGAGAAGAAGAACATCGAGCGCTATGAGCGCTACAAGATCGTCGAGGAGAACGAGGTCATGTACGAGGAGTACATGATGGAGGACGCGGAGATCTGCGTGGTGGCCTTCGGCATCGCCTCCCGTGTGGCCAAGAACGCCGTGGCGCAGGCCCGGAAGGAGGGCATCAGGGTTGGGCTCATCCGCCCCATCACCCTCTGGCCCTTCCCCAAGGCCGCCCTGCGGAAGGCCGCGGATCAGGTCAAGAGCTTCGTCTGCGTGGAGCTGAACATGGGCCAGATGATCGAGGACGTGCGCCTGGCCACCGAGTGTACGAGGCCCGTGAGCCTCTGCAACCGGGCCGGCGGCATGATCCCCTCGCCCGATCAGGTGCTTGAGAGTATCCGCAGCGCTCAGAAAGGAGTGAACTGATATGGCAATCGTATTTCAGAAGCCCCACGCCCTGACGGACGCGGTGCTCCACTACTGCCCCGGGTGCCCCCACGGCATCATCCACCGGCTGGTTGCCGAGGCCATTGACAACCTGGGCATTGAGGGCGAGGCCATCGGCGTGGCGCCGGTGGGCTGCGCGGTGATGGCCTACGACTACTTCACCTGCGACATGATCGAGGCCGCCCACGGCCGGGCTCCCGCCACGGCCACCGGCATCAAGCGCTGCCGCCCGGACAACATCGTCTTCACCTACCAGGGGGACGGGGACCTGGCCTCCATCGGCATGGCGGAGACGGTCCACGCCGCCGCCCGGAACGAGAATATCACCGTCATCTTCGTCAACAACGCCATTTACGGCATGACCGGCGGCCAGATGGCCCCCACCTCCCTGCCCGGGCAGGTCACCCAGACCTCCCCCTACGGCCGGGACGTGAACCACTGCGGCTGGCCCATCAAGGTCTGTGAGCTGCTGAGCACCCTGGAGGGCCCGGAGTACATCGCCCGTGTGGCGGTCAACAACGTCAAGAACGTGAAGGCCGCCGGCAAGGCTATCCAGAAGGCTTTCCAGAACCAGATGGACAAGAAGGGCTTCTCCCTCATCGAGGTCGTCTCCGCCTGTCCCACCAACTGGGGCATGACGCCCCAGAAGGCCCTGGAGTGGGTGGAGAGCGACATGCTCCCCTACTATCCCCTGGGCGTGTACAAGGACCGGAGCGCTGCAAAGGAGGCTGAGGCGAAATGAAAACCACACAGATTCTGATTGCCGGCTTCGGCGGCCAGGGCATCCTGTTCGCCGGGAAGTTTTTGGCCTACAAGGGCCTGCTGGAGGATTTGCAGGTGAGCTGGCTCCCCTCCTACGGCCCCGAGATGCGGGGCGGCACCGCCAACTGCAACGTCATCCTCTCCGATGACCCGGTGGGCTCCCCCATCATCACGGACCCGGACGTGCTCATCGTCATGAACCTGCCCTCCCTCCAGAAGTACGTGGACGCCGTGGTGCCCGGCGGGCAGATCTACGTGGACTCCACCCTGATTTCCGAGAAGGTGGAGCGCACGGACGTAGAGGTCTACTACATCCCCGCCACCCAGATGGCCAACGACGCCGGGGTGCCCACCCTGGCCAACATGGTCATCATGGGCCACGTGCTGAAAAACAACCCGGAGCTGACCTTCGACGGCACCGAGGCCACGGTGGCCAAGCTGGTGCCCCCGGCGAAAGCCCAGCTGGTGGAGCTGAACATGAAGGCCCTCCAGGCGGGAAGGGACTACCAATGATCCGCCACGGCTTTGACGGCGGAGAGGAGCTGCTGAAGCCCTCCCACCTTGCTCAGCCGGTAGAGGGGTTCCCCAAAACCGTACTGGTAACATTCCAGCGTCAGATAGTGGCGGCGCTGCAAAAGCGGGTTCCGACAGAAGTTGTCAGCACCATAAATGCCTGCGTTGAAGTTCCCGTCTACCGTTTTTCTTACCAGAGCCAGACTCTGGGGCTGCTCCTCACCACCGTCGGCGGCCCCGCCGCGGCGGGCATCCTGGAGGAGGTCTGGGTCAAGGGCGCGGAGAAGGTGCTGCTCTTTGGGACCTGCGGCGGGCTGGATCCGGATCTGCCCGCCGGGCATTTCATTGTCCCCACCGCTGCCTATCGGGACGAGGGCACCAGCTTCCACTACCTGCCGCCCTCCGACTATGTGGACATCCCCACGGCGGACCGTCTGGCGGAGATTTTCGACGAGCTGGGACTGCCCTATGTAAAAAGCAGGACCTGGACCACGGACGCAATCTACCGGGAAACGCCCGGGAAAGCGGCGGAGCGCCGTGCGGAGGGCTGCGCTGCGGTGGAGATGGAGTGCGCCTCCGTCATGGCCGCCGGGCAGTACCGGGGGAAAGAGGTCTATCAGTTCCTGTATACCGCTGACAGTCTGGCGGGGAGCGAATGGAACCGTGGACTGATGGGACAGCATCCGGAGTCCGCCTACGAGCGGTATCTGTCGATTGCGCTGGAGACGGCGGTCCGGCTGGAAGGAGACAATACATGAAAATTTCCTGCATTCAGATGGACATGCGCTTAGGCGAGGTGGACTGCAACTTCGCCCGCGCCCAGGCGCTTATCCGCTCCGCCGCGGAGGCGGAGCACCCGGACGTGGTGGTCCTGCCGGAGACCTGGAACACCGGGTATTTCCCGGCGGATCTGGCCTCCACCGCCGACAAGGACGGCGCGCGGACCAAGGAGGTATTCTCCGCTTTGGCCAGGGAGCTGAATGTCAACATTGTCTGCGGCAGCGTGGCCAACCGGAAGGCGGATGGCTTCTACAACACGGCCTATGTCTTTGACCGCACTGGCGCAGTGATTGCGGAGTACGACAAGACCCACCTCTTCACCTACGCCAGGGAGCATGAGTACTTCCGCCCCGGCGATCACACCTGCCGCTTCACGCTGGACGGCAAGTCCTGCGGCCTCATCATCTGCTACGATCTCCGGTTCCCGGAGCTGACCCGCTCCATGACCCTGGAAGGGGTGGACCTCCTCTTCGTGGTGGCCCAGTGGCCGGCCAAGCGGACCATGCACCTGGAGACCCTGGCCCGGGCGAGGGCCATTGAGAACCAGATGTTCCTGGCCCTGTGCAACAGCGCTGCCAGCGACACCGCCTGCGGCGGGCACAGCGCGATCATCGACCCCTGGGGGGAGTATCTGGCCCAAGCCGGGGATAGTGAGGCCACCATCACCAGTGAGCTGGATTTCTCTGTCATCGAGGGCATCCGCTCCTCCATCAATGTGTTCCGCGACAGACGGCCGGAGTTATATAAGGTGAGTACATGACGAAAATTGGGAAAGAAGCGCGAATCGGCGCCTGCCTGCTGGCCGGAAGCATGGAAACCATGGTCCCCTTCTATCGGGATACACTGGGCTTTCAGACACAATGGGACGGGGGAGATTTCGCGGAGTTCCAGACGGCCAGCGGGAAGCTGTCCCTGTTCATGTACAGTCGGAGGGCCTTTGCGCAGTCCCTGGGGGTGGGCTATGTCCCGCCGGAGGGGATCAACCAGACCTTTGAGATCGCCCTGTGGCTGCCCCGGTTTGCCGACGTGGACGCAGAGTACGCGCGGCTGTCGGAACTGGGGGTATCCTTCCCCCTGGGCGCGCCCACGACCTACCCCTTCGGCATCCGCAACTTCTACGCGGCGGACCCGGAGGGCAACCTCCTGGAAATCGGCAGTACCGGCAAGGCATAGCCTCCGGCATAAGCGAAACGATAGTTTCGCGCAAAAAGCTCTTTTTGATACTTTTTCTCTCGAGAAAAAGTATGAACAACCTGAAAGGTGGAATAGAACATGTCTTACAATTTTCCCGTGACCCGCACCGCGAACCCCAAGCCGAAGCCCGACCAGTCCAACCTGGGCTTCGGCAAGTACTTCACCGACCACATGTTCATCATGGACTACGACGAGGGCCAGGGCTGGCATGACGGCAAGATCGTCCCCTACGGCCCCATCAGCCTGGACCCCGCCTCCTGCGTCCTCCACTACGCCCAGATGATGTTCGAGGGCATGAAGGCCTATCTCACCCCGGAGGGAAAGATCAACCTCTTCCGCCCGGACATGAACGCCAAGCGCCTCAACCGCACCAATGAGCGCATGTGCATCCCCCCCATGGACGAGGAGCTGTTCATCGAGGCCGTCAAGGCCACCGTCAAGGTGGACGCGGACTGGATCCCCACCGCCCCCGGCACCGCCCTCTACATCCGGCCTTACATCATCTCCGACGAGGTGAGCTTCTCCGTGGAGCCGGCCAAGCACTACCACTTCATCATCATCCTGTGCGCCGTGGGCGCCTACTACGACATCAACCGGGGCGGCCTCACCGGCAGCCACATCTATGTGGAGGACGAGTACATCCGCGCCGCCGTGGGCGGCACCGGCTTTGCCAAGGTGGGCGGCAACTACGCCGGCGGTATGCGTGCCACCAAGAAGGCCCTGGAGAACGGCTGCAAGGAGGTCCTGTGGCTGGACGCCCACGAGCACAAGTACGTGGAGGAGGTGGGCACCTCCAACGCCTTCTTCATGATTGGCGACGAGGTCATCACCGCCCCCCTGGGCGGGTCCATCCTCCCCGGCGTCACCCGGGACAGCACCATCACCCTGCTGCGCAAGTGGGGCTATCAGGTGTCCGAGCGCCGCCTGTCCATCCAGGACATCGAGGCCGCCAGCAAGGACGGCACCCTCCAGGAGGCATGGGCCACCGGCACCGCCTGCGTCATCTCCCCCATCGGCTACCTGCGCTACATGGACCGGGACATCGTCATCCACGGCGGCGGCGTGGGCCCGGTCAGCCAGAAGCTCTACGACCACATCTACGGCATGCAGACCGGCACCGTGGCCGACGACATGGGCTGGATTGTCCAGCTCTGAGTCCGCCTGTTTCCAGACAAAAAGGGAGGCGCTCCGTTCGGAGCGCCTCCTTCTGTCAATCCAGGCGGGGCTGTCATACTTTTTCTTGAAAGAAAAAGTATCAAAAAGAACTTTACTTTCGCTCTTCAAACCATTGCAATTCCAAGGTTTCCACACGGTAACGAAATAAAGCTTTTAATCGGGAAATCGTATCAGGGCGTCTCTTTTTTCGCGACCAGCGCCTGGGAGCGCCGGATGAGCTGGAAGATGGACGTGGGGAAGAGCATCCCCACCGCGATGGCCACCGCCAGCAGCACCGTGTTGAGGGCCTGGTGGGAGAAGGCGCCCAGATCGTTCTCCATAAAGTACTCCATGGTGTGGTACAGGGAGCCGCCGGGGATGAGGGGCACGGCGGCGGTGACCAGAAACAGGGTGGCCGGGCACTTCACCACCCGGGCCAGCACCTCGGCGTACACCGTGATGACCACGGAGGCGGCAAAGTAGCGCACCACGTCCTGATCCGAGACAAGGCCCATCAGCAAATACACCCCCCAGGCCACCAGGCCCCCCAGGCTGGCCAGCAGGAGCTTCTCCCGGCGCACGTGAAAGAGCATGGCAAAGCCCAGGGAGCCCAGAAAGGCGGTTGCCAGCTGCATGAGAAATTTCGTGTAATCCATATCAGTTCACCTGTTTCGCTCAAGAAAACATGATGCCCGCCGCCAGGGCGAAGCCGCAGGCGATGACCAGCGCCAGCAGGATGGCCTCGATAAAGCGCATGAGGCCGGAGATGGTGTTGCCGCTGAACATGTCCCGCAGGGAGTTGGTCAGGGCGATGCCGGGGATGAGAAGCATGATGTTCCCGATGCTGATCATGTCCGTGTTGTCCCCCAGCCCGGAACGGACCGCCAGTCCCGCCAGCAGTCCGCCCAGGCAGGAGCACAGCAGGGCGGAGAGGAAGGCGTTGGCCTCCGTGCGGCGGATCACCCGGTCCAGGTACTTGAGCACCATGCCGATGACGCCGGAGGCCGCCGCGTCCAGCAGGCTCCCCCCGAAGAACAGGGAGAAGGAGGAGGAGATGAGGGCGTAGGTAAACAGCTGGGTGCCGAAGCTGTACTGGGGCGTGGCCTGTATGGCGTCCAGGGCCCGGTCCGTCTCCTCCGGCGTCAGGTGCTGGGCGCAGATGCGCCGGCAGAGGTGGTTGAGCAGCTCCAGCCGGTGGAGGTCGTACTGGGTTCCCGCCACGCGGCGGGTCTGGGTCACCGCGCCGAAGCGGTGGGAGTAGACGGTGACCATAATGCTGGAGGTGATGGTGAACACGTCCGCCCGCTCCGCGCCGAAGGCCAGGCACAGCCGCCGGATGCTGTCCTCCACCCGGCTGACCTCGGCCCCGCTCTGGAGCATGGCCTGGCCGATGTCCAGAATTTGATAGAGGTATTCGTTGGTCCGGGCAGCCGCCTCCAGGCGCCCGAGCTCGCCCGCGTCTCCGGCGGGCGCTGTCTGATTTGTTATTTCCATGGGATTCTCCTGGATAGTTTATAGTCGTCACGGGCTGTTATACCACAGAGGGCCGGGCTTTGCAAGCATATTTTGCCGGGAGAAACGCCGGAAAAATAGGGCGGGACGGTTGCCTTTTCCGTCACTATGCGCTATGCTATAGAAAACTGAGGAAAATTTTTCAGAAAGACGAGGCGTGAGAGATGGAAGATCTGGAGATTCTGGAGGGGCGGCTGGCCCGGGCCCTGGCGGCGATCCGGCCCATGGATCAGGAGGGCCCGGCGGCGGCCCGCCGCCACTGGGACGCGGTGGCCAAGCCCCTGAATGGCCTGGGGCAGCTGGAGGAGGTCATCGCCCGGATGGCGGGGACGGCCCCGCTGAAGCGGGAGGTGCGCAAGTGCGTGGTCCCCTTCTGCGCGGACAACGGCGTGGTGGCCGAGGGGGTCACCCAGACGGACAGCTCCGTCACCGCCGTGGTGGCGGGGAACATGCTCACCGGCGCGGCCAGCGTGTGCTGCATGGGCCGGGTGGCCGGGGCCGCCGTCCTGCCGGTGGACGCGGGGATGCTGACGGAGGTGCCGGGGATGCGATCCATCAAGGTCTCCCGGGGCACCGCCAACCTGGCCGGGGAGCCGGCCATGACCCGGCGGCAGTGCCTGGCCGTCCTGCTGGCGGGGCTGGAGCTGGCCGGGGAGCTGGCGGAGGAGTTTGACATCCTGGCGGCGGGGGAGATGGGCATCGGCAACACCACCACCTCCAGCGCCGTGGCCGCGGCCCTGCTGGGCCGCCCGGCATCGGAGATGACCGGCAAGGGGGCGGGCCTCTCCGACGAGGGCCTGCGGCGGAAGATCGAGGTGATCGACCGCGCCCTGGCACGCCACCGGCCGGAGCCCGGCGACCCGGTGGACGTGATTTCCAAGGTGGGGGGCTACGACATTGCCGCCATGACCGGATTCTACCTGGGCTGCGCCCTCCACCGGGTTCCGGCGGTGATGGACGGCTTTATCTCCACGGTGGCCGCCCTGGCGGCGGTGCGCCTGTGCCCGGCGGCGGGGGACGCCCTCATCGCCTCCCATCTCTCCGCCGAGCCGGGGGCGGGGCATGTGATGGAGGCCCTGGGCCTCCGGCCGCTGCTGCGGCTGGGGATGGCGCTGGGGGAGGGCACGGGCGCGGTGTCCGTCATGCCCCTCATCGACATGGCGCTGCGGGTGTACTTCGACATGCCGAGCTTTGACAACGCCGGCATCGAAGCCTATCAGCCCCTGTGAGCGGGCGGCTGATCCTGGTCTGGGGCGGCAGCGGCAGCGGCAAGTCCGCCTGGGCGGAGCGGCGGCTGCTCTCCCTGGCCGGCCGGGAGCCGGGCCGGGCGGTGTACCTGGCCACCATGTCCGCCGGAGGGGAGGAGGCCCGGGCCCGCATCGACCGCCACCGGGCCATGCGGGCGGCCCACGGCGCGGCGGCGGGCCGCGCCTTTCAGACTCTGGAGCGGCAGACGGACATCGGATCGGCGGAGGTCCTGCCCGGGGACTTTGTCCTGCTGGAGGACCTGGGGAATCTGCTGGCCAACGAGATCTGGTCCCCGGAGGGGGCCGGGGAGGGGGCTGTGGAGCACATTCTGGCGGGGATCGAGTCCCTTCTGGAGCGGGCGGCGGCGCTGGTAATCGTCAGCGGCGACGTATTCGGCGACGGGTGCGCCTATGACGCCGCCACGGTGGACTATATCCGGAAAATGGGACTGCTCCACCGGGCGCTGGCCGGCCGGGCGGAGCAGGTGGTGGAGGTTGTCTGCGGGATCGCCTGCTAGTTAGCGCCCGGGGCCTCCCCGGCCCCGGACCCCGGGTACCTTTTTGTGCGGACAAAAAGGTACCAAAAAACCGCCGGGGGAGTACCCCCGGTCCCCCCGGCATCGCCCTTCGGGCGATACTCCATTTGTTGTTTATTTGCGCTCCGACCAAACTGGTTTGATTCTACCGACGGTGCCTGCCCTTCGTCTGCCGTTGCCTATCGTCTACCCACGGGTCCTAACGATAGGCGAAGCAGCGGGGGAGTGCGGTGCAAATTTACTGCGCATCGACTCAGAGGGCCCCCGATGCTGGCTCTACCCCTTTAAGAGGCCGGCAGGTGTGCAGTGGCCTACGGCCACTAGCAACCCTAAGCCGCCTGTGGCGGTCCACGGGCGGAGTTGGTTGACCGCCAGTCCGCCAGATCAGAACCCCAAAGGACTCTCTTGTTCGCGGGACACAGCAGCTCTTCACCTGGGAGCGTGTCCGTAAATCCCCCGCCGAGGCAGGCCGTCCCAACGGGACGGCCCCGAGTAAGGGAGTCCGGAACCGTAGGTTCCGGCGCGCTTTTGGGTACTTTTCCCGCGTGGGAAAAGTACCCGCGGGGTGTGGGGCTGCGTAAGCCCCGTTTGCCTCCGCGTCGAAAAGAACCGCCCCGCGCCGGGACGGCGCGAAGATTTTGCAGATTTCGCCCCCATTCCATATTATAATAAGACTTACGCTGAGAAAAGAGGAACCACCAATGAAATGGCTCGCCCTTCACATCGACACCTCCCCCGCCGGCCTGGAGCCGGTGGAAACCATGCTCAGCTCCCTGGGCATCGACGGCCTGGTCATCGAGGATGAGAACGACTTCCGCCAGTTTTTGGAGCAGAACAAGCAGTACTGGGACTACGTGGACGAGGAGCTGGACCGCTCCATGTCCGGCAAGTGCCGCGTCACCTTCTACCTGGAGGAGAACGAACAGGGCTTCGCCCTGATGGCCGCCGTGCGCATCGCCCTGGCGCAGCTGAAAAAGGAGCGCCCGGCCTGCGCCCCGCTGCTGCTGAGCGTGGACGGCATCGAGGACGCGGACTGGGAGAACAACTGGAAGGCGTTTTACAAGCCCATGGAGATCGGGGAGCGGCTGATCGTCATCCCCGACTGGGAGGAGGCGGATCCCGGGGGCCGGGTTGCCCTGCGCCTGAATCCGGGACTGGCCTTCGGCACCGGCAGCCACGCCACCACCCGGCTGTGCCTGACGGCCCTGGAGCGGCATGTGAGGCCCGGTATGCGGGTGCTGGATCTGGGCTGCGGCAGCGGGATACTCTCCATCGCCGCCCTGCTGCTGGGGGCGGCGTCCGCCTTCGCCTGCGACATCGACGAGAAGGCGGTGGACATCGCCTATGAAAACGCCGCCCTTAACGGGGTGGGCCGGGACCGCTACACGGTCCGGGCCGGGGACGTGCTCAGCGACCCGGCCCTCCGCCGGGAGATGGGCGGCGGAGCGGACATCGTGGCGGCCAACATCGTCTCCGACGTGATCATCGCCCTGGCGCCCGCCGTGCGCCCGCTGATGAACCCGGGGGCAGTCTTCCTGTGCTCCGGCATCATCGACGGCCGGGCGGAGGAGGTCCGGGGGGCCCTGGAGGCCAGCGGATTTACAGTGGAGGAGACCGGCCGGAGCGAGGGCTGGTTCAGCTTTCTGTGCCGGTGACGGCTGCGCGGAAGGAGGCGCTTGCGGATGAACGGACAGTGGGACTTTACCATCGGCCTGCGGGAAACCCGGGACCTGTATCTGCTGCTGATGCGGGAGAAGTGGCGGGGCGGGATACTGGGCTTTGGCGCGGCGGGGGCCCTGACGGCGGTGCTGTACACCGGGGAGCTGGGCCTGTCCCCGCCCCTCCGGGCCGCCGCCGTCCTGGCCGGGGCCGGGCTGGTGATGCTGCTGGCCTGGGCGGCTCTGACCCTCTCCACGGCGGCCAGGGTCCGCGGCCAGCTGCGCCGGTCCGGCCGGGAGAGCTACGTCCAGCAGACCCGCATCGACGGCTTCGGCGTCCATGTCACCGTGGGCAAAGATCAGGCCCGGCTGGGCTTTGACAAGCTGGCCCGCGTGCGGGAGACCCGCCGGGCCTTCTACCTCTTTATCGCTGGCAGTCAGGCGTGGATCCTGCCCAAGGGGCAGATGGAGGAGGGGGACTGCGCCCGGATCCGGGAGCTGTTCCGTTCGGTCATCGAGCGGGGGCGGCTGAAGCTGGCGGAGCCCGCTTTTTCCAACAAGAAAAAGTAGGGCTTGTTTGAAAAAGAATACAGCCGCCCCGGGAATCCTCCGGGGCGGCTGTATTCTTTGGGCTTGTTTGAAACATATCAAAACGCCCAAACAGCGGATCTTTTTCCGCCATTTATCAAACAAGCCCTGAGCAAGGCGCAGCTTTGCGCAAAAGTTCTTTTGATACTTTTCTTTCAAGAAAAGTATGTATACCCCTGGCGGCTCAGTCCTTCTTGCGCAGCCGCCGGTCCTCCCGGAACACGAAGCTGCGCAGCTGGGACTCGTACCGGGCGGGCAGGTCCATGAAGCGGCAGCCGTAGCCGTACAGGGGCTGGCTGGGATAGACGGTCTCGTCGCTCACCCGCAGGATCTTGGCGACCAGGGGAATGGTGCCGCCGGCCCCCTTGAAGTCAAACCACACCCGGCGCCCCTTGTCCATCGCCAGACTGGTGCGCAGGTAGACGCCGCCGGCGCTGATGTTCAGCACCGTGGCCTGGACCCCCTCCGACGGGATCTGGACCGCGTCCCCGGGCTGGCGGGAGGTATGAAGCATGACCTTTTCCCCGACGGACACCTTGACATCCTGGCGGCGCTGCTCCTGGGAGAGGCGGTCGATGATCTCGCAGCGGAGCGAGCGCATCTGCTCGGGCAGATCCAGGGGGGAATTCAGAGAACACCGGCAGGTCAGCATCCCCAGAATCGGATCATAAAACACAATCTGGAAGTAGGGCAGGAGATGAAAGTCAAAGCTGCGGGGCACAATGAGCAGTACACTGTCCATGGGCCCCTGCTCCACGCCCGCCTGGACCAGGAGATCCCCGTCCGAGTCAAAAATCTCCGCTCTTTTGCAATACTCCAAAATAGCCATGTAAACAGCCCTCTTAAAATTTATTGTCCCGCGCGGCCCGCACCGGGTGCGCCGCGCCGTTATTTCTCCCTATTATATCGGAAAACGGTCCGCCTTGCAATCAAAATTTGCAAAGTTTCCGTTTTTTTGTGGGGTGCTCCCGGCGGGGGACGGGCCCGCGGCGGGGAATTTCACAAAAAATTTCCCGCCGCAAGTTATTTTTTTTGTTTCCAGTCCGATAAAAATAATACAATGCTGTCGTTGTAGCTGCGGGAGCCGGGCAGACCGGCCTGGCCGGCGCGACAAGTTGGGAGGTCATTTTCATGATCATTACAGGACCAGAGGGCTATCTGCCCGTTCAAAAGAAAACCGCCCGCCGCGTGAGCCCCGCAGGCGTGAACCGCCCCCAGAGCCCGGAGGGCTGTTTTGACAACTACACCGCTTCCGCCGCGGCGGAGCAGGACGGACGCAGCTTCCGGGAGGCGGTGGCGAACCTGTCCTATCAGGTGCGCACCCACAACACCACCGGCAAGATCCAGGAGCTGCGCGGGGCTGTCCGCTCCGGCGAGTACCAGATCTCCCCTAGGGAGACCGCCGCCAGGATGCTGCTGCTGAGCGAGGAGGCCGAGTGATGGACCACGGACTTTGGAGGGAATATCTGAAGCTGCTGGAGGGCCTGGGCCGGACCATGGACCAGCTGGCGGAGATTGAGCGGAAGAAGACGGAGGCGGTCAGCAGCAGCAACCTGAACGCCGTGGAGGACTGCATGACCCGGGAGCAGGCGCTGAGCCTGTCCCTGCGCGGCTTTGAGCAGCGGCGCACCGCCATGCTCTCCAAGCTGGGCATTCCGGACACCTCCCTGAGCCAGCTGGAGCAGTACAGCCCCGAGGGGCTGGAGCTGGAGACGCGGCGGGCCGTGGAGGATCTGCGGCGCCAGTACGAGATGTTCCAGTCCGCCGCCTCGGTGGCCAGGAACACCCTGGAGTGCAACCTGCGGGTGATTGAGAGGATGCGGGCCAGCCAGGAGAAGGCCGCTGAGGCCGCCCCGCCGGCGGAGCCGCGGCAGTACGATTTTCGGGGATAACGGGCCGTTGCCGGCGACGATAAGATGATAAGGAGAAAATAATTATGGCCGTTTTAGGGACCTTCGGCTCGTTCACAACCGCACGCCTGGGCATCTATGCCTCCCAGGCGTCGCTGAACGTGACCGGAAACAATATCGCCAACATCAACACCGTGGGCTACACCCGCCAGCGTATGGATCTGGTGAGCCTCAACTCCACCGGCACGGCGAAGTACGCCAGCAGCTTTATGGTGGACGTGGGCTACGGCGTGCTGTGCGAGAGCACCTCCCAGCTGCGGGACCCCTACATGGATATCCGCTTCCGCAACGAGCAGGCCGCGGTGGGCAAGACCGAGACCTGGCTGGAGGGCCTGGACCAGCTCAGCCACATCCTGGACGAGGTGGGCCGGGGCACGGACGACTTCGGCGTCATCGCCGACCAGATCCACGAGTTCTTTGACGCCCTGCAGGGCCTGCAGCAGCGGGTGGGCACCGACGAGTACGACGATCTGGTCCGGTCGGCCGGATCCACCCTGGTCAAGCTCTTCAACAGCGGCGCCAAGGGCCTGGAGACCATCCGGGCGAACGAATTCAAGAAGCTCCAGGACTCCATGAAGGATGTCAACAGCATTCTCAACAACATCCGGGATCTGAACAAGCAGATCCGCACCCAGGGCATCTACGGGGATAATGCCCTGGAGCTGCGCGACGCCCGGAACGTGGAGCTCGACAAGCTGTCCAAGTACATGAAGATCAACGTCACCTACTCCATGGAGAAGATCGACCAGTACACCGAGGTGGAGAAGATGACCGTCTCCCTGGCCGACAGCGGCAACCCGCCCATCGTCCTGGTGGACGGCATCTACGGCCGCCAGTTCGACATGCCGGAGCAGTCCGCCATGCCCAACCCCGCCTATGATCCCAAGGATCCCAAGGGCATGATGTACATCGGCAAGGACGGCAAGCCCACGGATATCGAGCGGCTGGCCGCGCTGGTGAAGAATGACAAGTATAATCCGAATTCCGACGCGCTGAAAAAGTATGTTGATGAAAATGGCATTCCAACCAACAGCTTGAAAAACGCGGCGCGTAAGGAGAATCCGAACTGGGATAAGGATGATCCTACCAGTATGCGGTATGTCAAGCCGGATGGAACCCTCACGAATAACAGAGACGAAGCGGAAATTCTGGCAAATAACGCGCAGAACAACAAACAGAATCCTCAAGTTGTATACGATCCCACCAGCACCGATGGGATGAAGTATTTGGATGCGCAGGGTAACGCCACCAACGACCCGGAACTGGCGGCCAAGCAGAAGAACCCCGACTACGATGCTACGTATGTGAAGGGAATGAAGTACCTGAAGCTGAAGGACGGCGTCAATCCCGAGGACGTTGACTACAGCGATCCCGACTATATCAACAAATTCTTCGAGCCCACCGACGATCCGGATAAGGCGGCCAAGGTCTACAGCTTCTCCGAGGATCACCTGGAGGAGAACCGCTATCTGTTCCAGCTGACGGACATGGTGGACGAAAAGGGCCACTACATGCGGGACAAATACGGCGTGGAGATCAAGGATGAGCCCGTGGATGTCAGCGACACCCTGCTCTATGGCTCGATCCAGTCCCTGCGGGAAATCCTGACCGAGGAGGGCGAGTTCTCCGAGGACTACGACGTGGCGCTGGACCCCAACGCCAAGACCAAGCGGGGTATCCCCTATTACCAGAAGGTGATGGACAACTGGGCCCAGACCTTCGCCGAGGTCTTCAACGCGGCCAACCAGATGGACCCCGCCGTGGTGTATAAGACAACGGAAAACGCCCCCAACGATAACAAAGATCCTGCCGGAGCTGACGGGTGCTTTTTGGATGCCAACGGAATGCACGTGACCTACAAGGACAAGGACGGAAACACAGTACCTGTCAGCTCCCTGAAAAAGGAGCTGGATGCAGACGGGAATCCTGTCATTGATCCCGCAACGGGCAAAGAAAAGATGATCCCCAAGGAGATCTCCGACTACACCGCCGATGAGCTGAAGGCCCTGCGGGACAGTGCGCAGCTCAAGGAGGAGTACTCCTTCTACGATGGCGGCGTGCTCTTCAGCAACAGCGGCGACGGCAACGACCCCACGGGCATCACAGCCAAGAATATCTCCATCGCCTACGACTGGGATAAGGGCGCGGTGCGTGTGCTGAACACCAAGGAGGCAAACACGTATGACGCCTCCAAGGGTGAGTGGTCGTCCCACACCACCCGCCAGGACAACATCCTGCATATGATCAACCTCATTGGCGAGAAGCGGGGATTTGTGGCATCGGACACGGTGGCCAACGTCAACGACGGCGGCAAGGCGTTCTTCAACGGAACCTTTGAGGAGATGTTCACCGGCATCTCCGGCACCCTGGCCACTGACAGGAATGCCACCACCAAGCTCTACAGCGACCACAGTGTCACATCCCTGAACCTGGACAACAGCCGCGCCAGCGTGTCCGGCGTGGATTTGAACGACGAGGCCACCAGCATGATGCAGTTTGAGAAGTCCTACTCCGCGGCCTGCCGCCTTCTGACCACCCTGGACTCCATGCTGGATAAGCTGATCAACGGCACCGCCATCTAACCGCAGATTGGAAAAAGGAGGTAATCTGATATGAGCAGTTTCCGTGTGACTACGGGGATGATGATGAACACCTACCGCTACAACCTCCAGGGCTCCACCAAGAACATGGACGGATCCCGGAACAAGGTGCTCACCCACCGGAAGTTCAACAGCTACGCCGAGGACCCCGCCGCCGCCACTCACGCGTGGCGCCTGCGCCGGGCCTTCTCGAAAAATGACAGCTACCTGGTCAACAACAGCGACGCCAAGGCCCGCATGAACATCGCCTGGACCACCCTGGGCACCATCAAGACCGAGCTGTATGACAAGGCCGCCACCACGGCGGAGCTGCGGGGCAGCAACGACCCCACCGCCGACGGCCGGGAGCCCCTGGGGACGGTGCTGAACAACACCGCCAAGTCCATCATCCAGGCCATGAACGGCGCCAAGTACGGCGACCACTTCGTCTTCGGCGGCGACGACGCCCTCAACGCGCCCTTCACCTGGAGCGAGGACGGGAAGACGCTCTACTACCAGGGCGTGAACGTCAACGCCGGCCTGGTGAAGAAGCCCGCGGAACCGGACTGGGGCGCCATCGATCCCGCTACAAACCTGCCGGAAAACATGCCCGCCCAGAGCGACGACGCCATGGAGCAGGCGTGGATTGACTACTACAATGCCCAGGCCCAAACGCCCCCTGACACGACTGTACCCAAGCCCTCGGATCCGCCCAACTGGGGGACTGAGGACAAATACGGCGTGCCGGAGCAGCTCAACGACCCCAACTTCAAGCCCAACGGCCCCATTGAGGAGGCGTGGGCCGCCTACTACAAGGACCAGGGCGACGTCAAGCGCCTGGATGAGCTGGCCAACGCGCAGGTCAACACCGACCTGGGCATGGGCCTGATGGAGGACGAAAACGGCAAGGTTGTCAACGGCACGGCCTTCGACATGTCCCTGCCGGGCATCAAGATGCTGGGCTACGGCGTTGACGCGGATGGGGATCCCAAAAACGGCGTGATGATCATAATGCGCCTGGGGGAGATCCTGGACGGGTACAACTCGGAGACGGATAAGTTTGAGCCCCCGGAGAACCGCGAGGAGTACGACCGGCTGATCGGCAAGCTGAGCGACGCCAACGATCTGCTCATCAGCTCCTACAGTGACACGGACACCAAGGGCCAGTACCTGAACGCCAACGAGGACCGGCTGAAGGACCAGAGCGACTACCTGGCGGAGGAGATTCTGAACCTGGAGCAGGTGGATCTGGCCGACGCCATCACGGAGTTCTCCTGGGACTACTACTGCTACAGCGCGGCGCTGAAGATCGGTACCCAGCTGCTCAGCCAGTCGCTGATCGACTACATGCGCTGATTCACAAAATTCCGATTTTTAGAGTGTTTTCCCTCTTTTGACGCAATTGTGTGCAGGCGGTATGGATGCCGCAAGAATAAGCAGAAGGGAGTGCGCGTCACACAATGAAGCCATTGATTGAGATCACCACGGTCCCCATCCAAATCGAGATGAAGACCACCAATGCCAAGCTGGAGTATGCCCGCGGAACAGTGGAAATGGAGATCTCCCGGGATAAAGGCGGGCTGAACATCAAGAGCAGGCCCATTCGCGTCAATATCGACACCTTCGAGGCCCGCAACTCCATTACGCCGACCCTGGCGCGGAGTCTGGAGCAGGGGGCCCAGAAGGGCCAGCAGGCGGCCTATCAGGCCACTGCCACCTACGCCCAGCAGGGCAAGCTGATGATGGAGACCAAGCTGGGGGAGGAGGTCATCACCAAGTTCTCCCGGGAGTCGCTGATGAAGAACGTCAAGGACGTGGGGCTGACGTTCCTGCCCAGCACGGGCCCGGAGATCACCTGGGACGTGGGGGAGATGAACATCCGCTACGAGATGGATAAGCTGAACTTCGACTGGAAGTTCGGCGAGGGCGACTTCAAGTTCACCCCCGGCGACATTGAGCTGACCGTCACCCAGCGCCCGGAGGTCATCATCAAGTATATCGGCGGGCCCATCTACGTCCCGCCCTCCTCGGACCCCAACTATGAGCCCGTGGATGTGAGGGGCTGATTGCCGGGCAGCCGTTTTGGGTGTGAAGCGGGCCGCTGCCGCGTGTGGAGACAGGAGGAAGAGCCGTGCTGCTGCAAACAAAATATTTCGGGCAGGTGGACTGCCCGGAGGACCAGATTCTCCATTTCCCGAGGGGCCTGTTCGGCTTTGAGGAGGAGAAGGCGTTCTGTCTGCTCCCCTTCGAGGGGAGCGGCGGGAGCCTGCTCTGCTTCCAGAGCGCGGCCACCCCGGCCCTGGCCTTCGTGGCGATGGATCCGTTCATGCTCTCGCCGGACTACGCCCCCGTGCTGACGGCGGAGGAGCTGCGGGAGCTGGGGGTGGAGCGGAGCGAGGAGCTATGCTTCTATACCCTGTGCGTGGTGCGGAACCCCGCCTCGGAGAGCACGGTGAACCTGCGCTGTCCGGTAGCCATCAACGACCGCACCCGTCAGGCCGTACAGGTGATTCTGGAGGAGGGGCGCTATCAGATGCACCACCTTCTCTCGGAGTTCGCGGGGCGGAAGGAGGGCGGGCCATGCTGATCCTCCAGAGGAAGGCGGGGGAGTCCCTGCTGATTGGCGAGGAGATTGAGATCTCCGTGCTCTCCGTGGAGGCGGGCCGGGTCCGGCTGGCGATTGAGGCGCCCAAGAGCGTGCCCATTCTGCGCAGCGAGCTGAAGAACGCGGCGGCCACCAACCGGGAGGCGGCGGACGAGGAGGCCTCGCCCCTGGCGCTTCTGGAGATGCTCCGGGGGGCGGCGGGAGATGTGGAGACGCCCGGCGAAAAAAAATAGTGGCATAGAACGTCCATGGGCTTCATATAAAGCCTATGGGCGTTTTGTTATTTTGACGGGGCTGGCTGATGGATTTTCCAGCTTATGCCGGTAAATTGGAGGGATAGCCCGGAAAAGTGGTCTGAAATCTGGTGATATTGTCATGATTTGGAAGATTTATTGGAAAACTATCAAAATTTTGGAGGAGCTGAATCAAAAATATGTCAAAGATCGACAATTTTTGATTTTTGACTTGCGTCTCACCGGGAAACGTATTATAATAGAGGCACTTGCAAAATCGCTGCATTGTGCGGGTATCTGCGGGGTGGGGGATGGTTTGCCAACTCCCGGCGGACGGCGCACTGGTGCGGAAGAATAACAGAGAGATGGAGGGGCTGCTTGATGGCGGATTTCTTTTCTTCCAATTCAATGATCATGCTCGAGCGCGCGATGAACTTCCAGTGGAGCAAGCAGCGGGCGATCTCGGACAATATCAGCAATTCGGAGACACCGAATTACAAGACAAAATACGTGACCTTTGAGGAGGCGCTGCGCAAGAACATTCAGAGCGCCGCCCTGGGTGACAATGCCAGGATGTCCATGCGAAGCGCCATCAGCGCTTCCTCGCCGGTGGTTCATACCGCCGATGACGAGACCGCCCGCATGGACGGCAACGGCGTGAACGTGGCGGAGCAGCAGATTGAGCTGGTCCGCAGCGCCTACCAGATGCAGCACATCTACCGGGCCATCAGCAGTGACATCAACTGCCTGCGCATGGCCATCCGCGGCCAGTAAGCGGAGGAGGTCCGGTAAAACGGGGCGGGGGCCGGCGCGGCGCGCCCCCTCCGCGCCGGCAGACAGAGAACAGGAGGTTTCCGATGGCATTTGTCAGTACGATCAATATTCTTGGCTCCGGCATGACGGCTCAGCAGCTGCGGCTGGACATCATCAGCGAGAACGTAACCAACATGAACACCACCCGCACCGAGGCCGGCGGCCCGTACCGCCGGAAGGTTGCGGTCTTCCAGGCGGTGGACGGGCGGGACAGCTTCCGGAACGTGCTGGCCCGGACCCGCAGCGGCCTGGTCAGCAACGCCCAGGGCAATACCACCGGCGGGGTGCAGGTGGTGGACATCTGGGAGGATACCACGGACTTCAAGCTGAAGTACGATCCCTCGGATCCGGACGCCAACGACGAGGGGTACGTGGAGCTGCCCAACGTGGATCTGGTGAAGGAGGTGGCGGACGCCATGGCGGCCAGCCAGGCGTATTCCGCCAACGTGACGGCGTTCAACGTCATCAAGAACGTCATCTCGACCGGCTTGGAGATTGGAAGATAATAAGAGATAGAATAGAGGCCACGCAATCAAGAGATTCCGTTTGATTCGCTGGCCTTATTCTTGCCTGCTGAGAAAGGACGCGGCGGGTCTGATTCGCGTCCTATGAATTCAACATTGGAGGAGAACGGGATATGAGCATGGAGATTCAGCGGCTCTCGCCGCTGTGGGAGACCTTTCCCAACCACGAGGTTCAGCCGGCAGAGAAGGGGGACGGCGGCGCGATTTTCGCCGACGTCTTCCGCGCCGCCATTGACAACGTCCGCCAGGCGGAGGATGAGAAGGTGAAAAAGCAGTACCTGCTGTCCACCGGCCAGCTGGACAACCCCGCCGAGATGAGCCTGGCCAGCGCCAACGCGGAGCTCGCCATGAGCCTGCTGGTGGAGCTGCGGGAGCGGGCGATCAACGTCTACAGCGAGCTGACGCGCATCAGCCTGTAAGGCCGCGCCGCCATGCCATTTAAGAAGAAAGGCCGGAGGGAATCAGTGTGGATACAAAGCTGAAGGGCGTCTGGGAAAAGATTAAGGACTTCTTCAAAAATATGAGCACCAGGGTGCGCATCATACTTGCCGCCGCCGTGGTGCTGATCATCGCCGCAGCGGCAGCCGTTGCCCTCTGGTCCAACAACCGGCCCTATGAGACGCTGTTCACCGACCTGACCACGGACGAGGCCAGCGCGGTGCTCAGCTACCTGGACGAGAACGGGCTGAAGGACTATCAGTATACGGGGGACACCATCCTGGTCCGGGCGGACCAGCGCCAGGCCCTGCTGGCACAGCTGGCACTGGCGGGCTACCCCAAGACGGGCAGCCTCTACGGCACCTATTTTGAGCGCACCGGCACCATGTCCACCACCTCTGAGCGGGCCACCGCCGAGATGGTGAGCGTCATGGAGGACCTCAGCGCCATTGTCCGCACCTTCGAGGGGGTCAAGGACGCCCAGGTGCGCATCGACATGGGGGAGGACCGGACGTACGTGCTGGAGGACATCAGCACCGAGACCACCGCCTCCGTAAAGCTGACGCTCCGGGACGGCTACGTGCTGCCCGACAAGACGGCCGACGCCATCCGGGGCCTCGTCGCCCACTCCATCGCGGGTCTGGACATTGAGTCCGTGTTCGTGACGGACACCCAGGGCAATACATACTCCGGGGACAGCATGGGCGACCGCCAGGACAGCAGCGCCCTGAAGCTGAAGATCCAGGAGAACTACAACAACCTCATCCGCACCAACGTCATGCAGGCGCTCACCGGCATCTACGGGGCGGAGAACGTGAAGGTGGCGGTCAACACCACCGTGGACGTGGATAGGCGGTTTGTGGAGAACACCAACTACACCCAGCCCGCGGGCTCGTATGAGAACGGCGGCCTCATCGGCCGGGAGCAGATCGTCGCCTACATCACCCGGGAGGGCCTGGAGCCGGTAGGCGGCGTGGTGGGCACCGAGTCCAACGCGGATCTGTCCACCTATGTGGAGGACCTGATCCAGGGCGCCGGGGACGGCGACACCGCCGGACAGGTCATCGACCGGGACAACAAGATCAACGAGAGCAAGGAGCAGGTGGAGGCCGTGGCCTACACGGTGACGGATGTGACCGTGGCCGTGACCATCAACGAGCGGGCCAACCCCGACGCGGCCGCCGTGGACGTGGCCACCCTGCAGAGCCATGTGGCCACGGCGTCGGGCATCGGCGGGGAGAACCCCGAGCAGTATGTATCCGTGCTGGTGGCGCCCTTCCTCCAGAGCGAGGAGGAGCTTGCCAACGCGGTCCTTACAGACGACATGATCGTCTACCTCGTCATCGCCGGCGCGGCACTGCTGCTGCTGATTGTGGTGCTGGTGGTCCTGCTGAGCATCCGCAGGAAACGCAAGCAGCGTGAGGAAGAGGAGCGTGCGGCCGCAGCCGAACAGATGGGCGAGCTGGAGGGCGTCGCGGGCATCACCGGCCTGGGCGGCATCACCGGTATCGCCGGCATGGAGGGCATCACCCCAGAGATGGCGGCCAGCATAGCGGCCTCTGTCCCGCCGGCCGGAGGCGCGGATATTATGGAGATCAACACCGAGAAGAGTATGGAGCTGCGCAAGTCGGTCCGGCAGTTCGTCCAGAACAACCCGGAGCTGGCCGCGCAGATGGTCAAGACGTGGCTGAAGGGAGGAGAAACGGAGAATGGCTGACGGAAAAAAAGCGGAACTCTCCTTCTCCCAGAAGGCAGCGGCGGTCATCGTCTCCCTGGGAACGGAGAAGGCGTCCCTGCTCTATCAGTACATGGAGCCTGAGGAGCTGGAGCAGCTCACGCTGGAGGTGGCCCGTCTGGGATATCTGGACGCGGTCCAGACCGAGGAGGTACTCAGCGAGTTCTATCAGAGCTGCATGACCAACAAGGCGGTCACCGAGGGCGGCCTGGAGTACGCCAGAAGCGTACTGGAAAAGGCCTTCGGCAGCCAGACCGCCAGCGCGCTGCTGGAGAAGGTGACCAAGTCCCTGAAGAACCGGGAGTTTGCTTTCCTGGACAAGGCGGATGTCAAGAGCCTCTACTCCGCGCTGCAGAACGAGCGTCCCCAGACCATGGCCCTGGTCCTCAGCTATGTGGATCCGGACAAGGCCGCCGGCGTTATCGAGCAGCTGCCGCCGGAGCGGCAGGTGCGGGTGGTGGAGGCTATCGCCACCATGGAGAGCGCCTCCCCCACCGCCATCAAGATTATCGAGGCGGAGATGGAGCGCAAGTTCTCCAGCATGATGACCACATCCAACGTCAAGCTGGGCGGTATCGACTACGTGGCCGGCATCATGAACAACCTGGACCGCTCCAGCGAGAAGAGCATCTTCGACCACCTGAGCGTGGACAACGCGGAGCTGGCCGACGAGATCCGCAAGCGGATGTTCGTGTTCGAGGACATCGTGACCATGGACGACCGGTCCGTGCAGCGGGTGCTGCGGGACTGCGACCCGCGGGATCTGGTGCTGGCGCTCAAGACCGCCAACAACGAGGTTGCCAACAAGCTGTTTTCCAACATGTCCGCGCGTACGGCGGAGACCATCCGGGACGACCTGGAGATTACGACCAACGTCCGCATGAAGGATGTGGAGGACGCCCAGCAGCGCATTGTTGGTGTTATCCGCGACTTGGAGGAGAGGAACGAGATTGTCATCCTGAAGGGCGGAAAGGACGATATCATTGCGTAATATTCTCAAGGGATTCCTCAATCCCCTGGCAGAGGAGTATATACTGCCCGACGCCGATTCCATCGAGATAGACGGCCTCGCCCCGCCGGCTGAGGGTGCCGGCGGGGGAGACGCGGGCGAGGCGGAGAGCGGCGGCGTATTCCGGCTTGACAGCTTTGACGAGGAGCCGTCCCCGCCTCCGCCGCAGCCGCCGGCGGAAGAGGAGATGGAGACGCCTGCGGAGCCGGCCGGGGAGGAGGCGCCCTCACAGGAGTCCGGCGGCGGCCCCGTGCAGTACGCCCAGCTCCAGGCCGAGCTCATTCTGAAGCAGGCCCGGGAGGAGGCGGACCGCCTCCTGGCGGACGCCAGGGCCGCGGCCAAGCGGGAGCAGGAGGAGATCCGGGCGGGAGCCCGGGACGAGGGCTACCGCGTGGGCTACGCCGAGGGCACGGCCAAGGCCGTGGAGGACGCCGTCCGGGACCGGGAGGCTGTGGCCGCCCGGCTGGAGAAGGACGTGCAGGACTATCTGGAGAAGGCCGACATGGCCCGGGAGGAGATGATCCTCCAGACACGGGAGGAGCTTCTGGATCTGTGCATCGCCGTGGCTGAGAAGGTGGTGCGGGTGAGCCTGCGCAGCAGCAGCGAGGTGATTGTGCGGATGATCCAGACCGCCACCGAGCGCCTCAAGCGCCAGGAGTGGGTCCACATCTACATCTCCGGGTGCGACTCCCGGCAGCTGGCACAGATTTCACCCACCCTGACCACGGCCCTGGGGGCGCTCAGCCAGCATATCAAGGTGGTCCCCATGGGGGACGGGGAGGACGGCACCTGCATTGTCGAGACGCCGGATGAGATCATTGACGCCAGCGTCTCCACCCAGATGTCCAATATCCGGGACATCCTCCACGACCAGCTGGGCGGCATATAATGGTCCTGGGCGGACGGCCAATGCGAGACTCAATTGCGGTGTTCTGCCAGGTCCGCAGCCCGGTGACGGCGGATGTCCCGTTAAGTGAGCGGGGAGTCCTGGGCGGACGGCCAATGCGAGACTTAATTGCGGTGTTCTGCCAGGTCCGCGGCCCGGCAGCGAAAGAAAGTATTTGATCCGAAGACGGCATGAGGAGAAAGGACGGGTATGTTCCGCGAGCTGATTCCCCAGATTCGGTCCGCCGAAACCATGAGCCGGACCGGCAAAATCGAAAATATCGTGGGCATGTCCATTGAGGCATCCGGCGGCCGGGCCGCCATCGGCGACATCTGCCGCATCTACTCAGGGGAGTCCGGAGGCCAGGTCCCCGCCGAGGTGGTGGGGTTCAAGAATGACCACATCCTGCTCATGCCCTACGCCAATATGAGCGGGATTTCCGCGGGCAACTTTGTCCGCAACACGGGCAAGCGGCTCACCCTGCCGGTGGGCCCCTTCCTCCGGGGCAGGGTCATCAACGCCCTGGGCCAGCCCATCGACGGGCTGGAGCCCTTCGGACGGGGGGACACCTTCTCCGTGGACTCCGCCTACATCAACCCCATGACCCGCCCCCCCATCCGGGAGCGGATGGAGTTCGGGGTGAAGGCCATCGACAGCCTGCTGACCATCGGCAAGGGACAGCGTATCGGCATCTTCGCCGGTTCCGGCGTGGGCAAGTCCACCCTCCTGGGCATGATCGCCAAGAACGTGAAGGCGGATATCAACGTCATCGCCCTGGTGGGCGAGCGCGGCCGCGAGGTGCTGGAGTTCATGCAGAAGGACCTGGGGGAGGAGGGGATGCGCCGCTCCATCCTGGTGGTTGCCACCAGCGACCAGCCCGCCATGCTGCGCATGAAGTGCCCCAGCGTGGCCACCAGCATTGCCGAGTACTTCCGGGACCAGGGGTACGACGTGCTGCTGATGATGGACTCCCTGACCCGTTTCGCCATGGCACAGCGGGAGATCGGCCTGGCTATCGGCGAGCCGCCGGTGGCGCGGGGCTACACCCCCTCCATGTACGCGGAGATGCCCAAGCTCCTGGAGCGCAGCGGCAACTTTGAGAAGGGGTCCATCACCGGCGTGTATACCGTGCTGGTGGAGGGCGACGACACCAACGAGCCCATCGCGGACACGGTCCGCGGTATTCTGGACGGGCACATCGTACTCTCGCGGCAGCTGGCCAACGCCAACCACTTCCCGGCCATCGACGTGGGCGCCAGCATCTCCCGTCTGATGGTGGAGATCGTCCCCGAGGAGCACCGCCGGCTGGCGGGAAAGCTCCGGGACATCATGGGCGTGTACGAGAAGAACGCGGATCTGGTGTCCATCGGCGCCTACAAGGCGGGGACCAACCCCAAGCTGGACCACGCGCTGAAGAAGATGGACGCCATCAACCAGTTTTTGATGCAGGGCACCAACGAGGCCTTTTCCTATGACGAGAGTCTGGCCCAGATGCGGCGCATTCTGGCGTGACGGGCAGGGAGGGCCAAAGGGCGAAAAAGGGATTTTTTAGACGATGAAAAAGTTTCGCTTTTCTCTGGAAACTGTGTTAGACTATAAAGAGCAGGTCCTCGCCTCCCTCCAGAGCGAGCACGGCGCCATCCTGGCCCGGATCCGGGAGCAGGAGACGTACATAGAGGAGCTGGAGGCGGCCTACCGCCACATGGACCACAAGTTCGGACGGATGAAGGTGGAGGGGATCAACATCCTGGACGCCATGAAGTACGAGCAGTACCTGCGGGCCATGGAGCGCCAGATTCAGGAGGCCTATGAGCACCTGGCGGAGCTGAGGGAGCAGGAGGAGGCCAAACGGAACCAGGTGGTGGAGGCCAAAAAGGAGACCTCCTCCATTGAGAAGCTGAAGGAGAAGAAGCTGGACGCGTACCGCAAGTCGGTCCAGAAGGCCGAGGAGGCCGCCATCGACGAGTTTGTCATGACCCAGCGGGCCATGGCGGCGCAGACGGTTTAAATTTGTGAGTACCGCCCACCGGGCGTTCTCAAATAGATACACAGGCATTTCGCGGTATAGGAAAGGTGGTGAGGCGGTCTCAGCGTGATCCCATTCCAGAGGGAAGGGGGTGAGCGGAGGGCCGGGCCGTAGGGCTGGCCGTACTGACCCACGCGGACGCGCGGAGAACTTACGACAGGAGATAGAGAATGGATATCATCAAGCATTATAGCGAAGGAATTCCCTATTTCGCGCCAAAAACTGCCGGTCAGGCCGACTCCAATCTGCCGGATGTCAAGTATGCGGCGGCAGATGAGTACCGGAAGATGCTTGAGGAGCTGGAGAGCAGGGGGAAGCCCACGGATCCGGGCGCAAAGCTCTACAACGGCTCTGAGACCAGGGCACATCTCTCCGACACGGAGATTGCGGTGCTGGCCAACAAGTACGATGTCCACGACATGGACGACGAGACTTTTTACGCCTTCTTGGACGACCTGGAGAGCATGGGCGCAATCTCCAATTTCGAGAAGAAGCAGTTGGGCTACAAGGGCTTTGTGGGCGATTTTGATTCTGACGATATGCAGAACCTGACCATGTACGCATTTGTGGGGCCTGTGAAAGCGGATGGCAGCACACCGCTGTTCAATCGGTGGGAAGCTGACGGTGATGTTTACCGGTGGATTAATGACCGCATCCAGTGGCAGCTGGGCAGCTGCCACGCCGGGCAGGAAGAGTTGGAGACGCAGGAGGCGCTGCACAAGGTCCTGGCCGGGTACATCAACCGCATGGACGCCCAGCAGGATAAAAATGCCGAGGCCGCGGAGAAGGCCGGGCTGCGCCGCCAGATCATGGACTCGGAGAGCGACTTCTACACCAGCATGCTCAACAAGATGCAGGCCCAGGTTGAAAAAACCAGGGACGACAAGGAGCAGCAGGCCATCGTGGACGCCCTGGGAGAGGTTCTGGACGCCCTGAGCGGCAAGAAGGACGTTACCGGCGAGAAGGCCAGCGTCAATAAGACCGCCTC
Source organism: uncultured Oscillospiraceae bacterium (assembly GCA_910588365.1). Classification (GTDB taxonomy): domain Bacteria; phylum Bacillota; class Clostridia; order Oscillospirales; family Oscillospiraceae; genus Pelethomonas. The sequence continues at coordinate 40,873 of CAJUQS010000143.1, forward strand.
GGATCTGACCGCGAAGATGGGGGAGCGCATTGCCCGCCTCAAGCAGGAGGACCCCGAACATCCGGAGGCTGTGAAGCTGGAGCAGATGCTCAAGCGCCTCCAGGAGCTCGGCATCTACTTCGACTTGTCGGATACGGACGATATCTTCACGGAAGAGGAGGACAGCTTTGAGACGCTGACCCAGCTTCTGACCAGAAGGCAGAGGGAAGAAGCAATTTCCGACACACCCCAGACAGAAAGAGGTGAACAACAGCAGTGAATGTGACAGACAGCTACATGCTTCAGCAGATGCAGCAGATGGCGGCCGGTATGACGGGCATCCCCCAGACCGGCACCAGCGGGAACAAGGACAAGGACGGCTCCAGCTTCCAGGAGATGATGGACCAGACCGCCGGCAGCGCCTCCTCGGCCGAGAGCAAGAAGGATGTGCCCCAGCAGAAGCCCGTCAAGGACGGCGACCAGCAGGACGCTGAAACTGTCCAGACCCAGGAGAAGGCCCCCGTCCAGAAGGAGGAGGAGACCCTGCGGCCCCAGGACATGACCGCCAACCCCAACGTGGTCCAGTACCTGGACTTCTTCCGGCCCGAGATTGCCGGGACGGCGGCGGGCGAGGCTTTGGTGGAGGTGCCCGTTGAGGGGATTCCCCAGCCGGCCGTAGAGGAGGCCCACATGGATCTGGGCGGCGAGATGCCCGCGCTGGACACCCAGGTGGAGAGCCAGGTCCAGGCGGAGGTCTCCATGGGCGAGAACCAGGAGAGCTTCCAGCAGAGCATGCAGGAGCTTCCCCAGGAGCAGCAGGCCGCCCCCGAGCAGGCGCCGGAGGCCGTCCAGGACGATCAGCCCGCCCAGGTCCAGCAGACCGCGGAGCCGGCGGCCCGTGAGACGGAGGACGCACCCGAGGTGGAGGTGGTCAAGCCCCGGGAGGAGGCCCCTGAGCCCGAGGAGGCGGCGGATGTCCAGCAGAGCGTGTTCCACGAGGCCAAGGCCGCGCCCGTGAAGGTGGGCGAGAGCTATGAGAGCGTGGACACCCAGGCCCCCGACATGGAGGAGCAGCTGGCCAGGACCATCCAGCAGACGGTCCAGACCGGCGGCGAGAAGGTGGAGATCCGCCTGACCCCCGAGAACCTGGGCGCGCTGACCATCGAGATGACCAAGGACGCCAGCGGAGCCCTGCAGGTGGTCCTCCACGCCAGCAACAGCCGGGCGGCGGGACTGCTCAGCGCACACCTTGACGGACTGCACACGGCCCTCCAGAGCTACGGCCCCGAGCCCGTTCACGTGGAGGTCCAGCGCAATCAGGATTCCCAGCAGCAGCACTTCCAGCACGCGGACCCCGACGGACGCGGCAACCAGCAGCACCAGCAGCAGGAGGAGCGCCGCCAGGAGCAGACCGGCGGCGAGGACTTCGACTTCCTCCAGAAGCTCCGCCTGGGACTGTTCGGCGCGGAGGAGCTCTGAACAACCTTCCGAAAGGAGTGAACGAGAGCAAATGAGCGATTTTAGAGGCGTGGACATCAACCAGAGCGCACAGACCAAGCCGACCGACCAGCCCTGGCTGCTGCCCAGCACGAAAGAGGAAACCAAGAAGGACAACTCGACCCTCACCTTTGACGACATGCTCCTTCTGATGGTGACCCAGATGCAGAACCAGACCATCGACAACCAGATGGACACCAACGACATGATGAACCAGCTCATCCAAATGACCGTCATGCAGGCCATGACCGAGATGACCAGCCAGGTGGAGGAGCTGACCACAGCCAATATCATGAGCTACTCCGCGTCCCTGGTGGGCAAGGAGGTGACCGTGGGCGTCCTGGACGCCAAGGGCGCTCTGGCCGAGGAGATTGTAGGCACCGTCACCGCGACCGGTACATATAACGGACAGCAAGTCATCTTCATCGGCGACAGGTACTACCCCCTGAGCAGCATCATGTCCGTGGGCAAGCTGCCCGACGAGGCCATTGACGGAGTCAATCCCCCCAAGCCCGACGACGAGGACGACAAGACCGAGGGCGGGGACAACGTGGACGGCGGCGAGAACGAGGACGGCGACAAGGTGGAGAACGGCGAAGGATCCGGCGGAGAGGGCACGGGCGGCGAGGACAACACGGTGCCGCCGGAGAGCCAGCCCGCGGTTGCCTCCCTGGGACTGCGGGACAACACCCCGGCCTACAGCAGCATGGCGTCCGCGGCGGCAAGACCCTCCTACACCCCCAGCACCGGCAGCAGCGCCCCTCAGACCAGCCAGACCCCGGCCGTGCAGAGCGGCGAGACGGCGTCTCAGGCCCGGGAGGAGGAGAGCGGCGTACCCAGCTGGCTCTTTGAGAACGGAAGCCCCGAGGCCCAGGCCAGGGAGAGCGACATCCCCAGCTGGCTGCTCACCCAGAGCGAGCAGGCCGTGGTCAGCGGCGTGCCCAGCTGGCTGGTAGGCCCCGGAACCTAAGCGAGTCCCAGCGAAGGCGGAACGGATGCCGCCGGACGTGAAAACGGCACACCTGGGAATGTGAGAAGCGTTTCCTGCATCGTGCCCGAAAGAGGATGATCGTATGGTAGATCGGATTACCCCAATTGATAAGCTGGAACAGGTGGAGCGTGTGCAGCAGGTCTGCCGCAGGGACGCGGCCGGCAGGTTTGGCGCGATGCTCCAGCAGGAGCTCCACAGAACGGAAGACGCGGGCGAGAGCTTTGCCATCGCCTTCTCCAAGCACGCCATGGCGCGGGCGGAGGAGCGGGGCATCGAGGTAACCCCGGCCCTCATGGGCCAGCTGGCCGACTCCGTGGAGCGGGCGAGCGCCAAGGGAGCAACCAATATCCTGGCCTTTGACGCGACCCGGGCGTTTATCATCAACGTCCCTCACGGGCGGGTGATCACCACCATGTCCCAGGAGGAGATGCAGGAGAATATTTTTACCAATATCGACGGCGCTGTGCTCCTGAAATAGAGAAAAGCAGGACCTTTTAAGGATGCTTTGGCTCCCCGCCCGACTGGCAGGGGACCGGCAGCGCCAAGAGAAAAGGAGATTTTATCGCATGACTGGAGCTATGTATGCCGCCATCGGCGGCCTGAAGACCCATATGACAAACCTGAACGTCATCGGCAACAACATCGCCAACGTGAACACCGCCGGCTACAAGGACCAGCGGATGACCTTCCAGGAGTCCCTCTACACCACCAGCAAGGCCGGCAGCAACGGCGGCGTCACCCGGGGCGGAAACAACCCCTCCCAGATCGGCTACGGCGCCCAGGTGGGCTCCATTGACCTGAACATGTCCCCGGGAACCTTCAACCCCACGGGCCGGGACCTGGACTGCATGATCGAGGGCGACGGCTTCTTCCTGGTGGGCGACAAGGACATGACCATCAACAGCGCGGCGGATCTGACCAAGCCCATGCTCACCCGGGTGGGCAACTTCTGGGTGGACCCCAACGGGTACATCACCGACCGCGCCGGCAACGTGGTCTACGGCTTCAAGACCGTGGCGAACCCCGCCTACGATAAGGACGCCACGGAAAAGGAGATTGCGGACGCGAAGGCGGAGGTGCCCAGCAGAAATATCGGCGATCCCTACATCCTCAGCAGCTGCCTCGTCCCCCTGCGCCTGCCCCTGGCGGCCCAGGAGCCCACGGAGGCCAACGGCGGAAAGAACGCGGACGGAAGCCTCAACTGGGAAGCCGGCGATCCGGTTTACGAGATGATGGGCGCTGTGCAGGAGGACAACAACAACGCCCGGTACAATATTTCTCTGGCAAACCCTGAGTATTACGACGAAAACGGCAAGCTGGATCTGACCAAGCTGCCCGAGGGAATGGGCTCCGCGGACGGCGAGACGGCGCTCACCAGGTATGACGGCGGAATTCCCAATTTCGATGACAAGTGCATTGAGATCAAGGGCCTGTCTGTCAATGACATGGGTGCCATTATCGGTCAGTGCGGCAACGGCCAGACCGTGGTGGTGGGCTATGCCGCTATCGCCACGGTTGCGTCCCCCGACGGCGTGACCCACCTGGGCGGTCCCTACTACTCGGCCCTGGAGGGCGCCGGCGATATCACCGTGGGCGCCGTGGGCGGCATCATGGCCGGCAAGTATCTGAACAACAAGACCGTCACGGGTGAGGGCGATGACCAGACGAGCCCGCCTCTGGATGAGGCCCTGAGCAAGACCGCCGGCACGGAGATCCAGGGCGGCGGCCTGGAGGCGTCCACGGCGGACGTGGCCACCGAGTTCTCCAACATGATCCTCACCCAGCGCGGCTATCAGGCCAATACCCGCATCGTCACCGTCACCGACTCCATGCTGGAGGAGCTGGTGAACATGAAGCGTTAAGCCAAGGGCTTGACGCGTCCCCCTGGCCAATGACCCGGTAAGCAGACAGCAGTCCCCCCGGCCGCTTCGCGGCGGCCGGGGGGCGAAGGAGAAAGGAGAAAGGCTATGATCGTGCTGACAAAGCGGAATAACGAACGGTTTCTGCTCAACCACAACCAGATCGAGTCCATTGAGATGATCCCGGAGTCGAAGATCGTGATGATGAACAGGGATTACTTCATCGTCAAGGAGGAGCCCGAGGTCATTATCAAGCGGATCCAGGAGTACAACGCCAAGGTGCAGGACGTTCACCGCACCGTTACCGTCGTAGACAAGCGCTGACCGGGCGTGAAGGGGGCGCGTTTGAGGGATGTTGAGCCGCGGGTGGAGCGCGGGGCGGCGTCCGCGCCTCGACATTGATCAAATGCGCCCCGTATGAAAAAGATATTTCTCCCTCGGGAGTCAAATGGGTGTGAAAGTTAAGTTATGAATATTACGTATATCATAGGCGTAGTCGGCGCCCTTGTAATCATGCTGGTCGGTATGATGTTCGGCGGAGAGGGCGGACTGCTGACCCCCACGCAGGTCATGAACTTCTGGGACCCGGCCAGCGTGTTCATCGTTATCGGATGTACCTTCCTGATTGTCATCGCGTCCTTCCCCCCCAGCGCCCTGAAGGACATCCCCAAGCACTTCAAGATTCTGCTCAACACCAAGGGCAACGACCCCCTGGCCATCATTGACGAGCTGGTGGAGCTGGCCCAGGTGGCCAGAAAGAACGGCCTGCTGGCCCTGGAGGAAAAGGGCAACCAGCAGGAGAACCCCTTCTTCAAGCAGTGCATCATGCTCATTGTGGACAACAACGACGCCGACCAGGTCAAGGAGATCATGATGAACGACATCGAGCAGGCCAGCGCCCGGCACGACGCCGGCGCGGGCATGTACGATAAAGCGGGTGCCGTGGCACCGGCCTTCGGCATGGTGGGTACCCTGGTGGGCCTTATCAACATGCTGAAGGCCATGGACGTGGAGAGCGGCGGCGGCAACCTGGGCCCCGCCATGGCCACGGCCCTGGTCACCACCCTGTACGGGTGCGTGCTGGCCCACATGCTCTTCGGGCCTATTGCCACACAGTTGCGCCAGCGGGACGAGGAGGAGGTCCTGTGCAAGCTGATCATCGTGGAGGGCATCATGTCCATCCAGTCCGGCGCGAACCCCAAGTTCCTGCGTGAGAAGCTGCTCACCTTCGTGGCTCAGCGCCAGCGTGACGGCGGCGGCGGAAAGAAGGGCTCCGGCGGCGGCGAGGAGTAAGCTGCCATGACGGTTTTGAAAAAGGAGGCGCGCTATGGCACTTAAAAAGAAAAAGGGCGGCGGAGGCGGCGCCAACTGGATGGACACCTATGGCGACATGGTGACGCTGCTGCTGTGCTTCTTCGTGCTGCTGTACTCCATGTCCACCATCGACCAGGAGAAGTGGATGATGATTGTCCAGAGCTTCAACCGGACCGCCGAGGTCAGCACCGACGACACCCCCCATGGCCCGGATGGGATGAACCAGGACGAGCTGGGCGGCGGTATGCCGGCCACCACGGAGATGGACTCGAAGATGGAGGAGCTGCTGCAGTTCTTGCAGAACACGGCGGCGGCCCAGGCTGACGACAGCATCACCGTCAGCGAGGGGGACGGGTTCATCTACGTCTCCTTCGACAGCGCGGTGTTCTTTGCCGGCGACAAGTGGGAGCTGCTGCCGGCGGGAAAGGAGCTGCTGGACGGGATCATCCCCGCCCTCAACCAGGTGGGCATCTATATCGACGCGCTGGAGATATCCGGCCACACGGCCTCGGCCATGGGGACCTATGACCCGGCCTGGGACTACAAGCTCTCCAGTATGCGGGCGGCGGAGGTGGCGGCCTATATTCTGGCCAACAGCAACGACATCGACCCGGCCCGGGTGCAGTCCAAGGGCTACGGCCAGTGGCGGCCGGTGGCGCCCAACGACAACGAGGCCGACCGGTCCAAGAACCGCCGGGTGGAGATGATGATCACCGGCAAGGATCTGGAGGATAAGCTCTCCGACAGCATCGCCCAGTACTACACCACCACCGGGCGGGACCAGCCCGGCGTGACCCAGAGCGCGCCGTGAGCACTTCCGGCGCTCTGATGGCCGAGACGTGAATCCATTACCCGGAATGAGGAGACAATATGGCAGAAGTCTTATCACAAAGTCAAATTGACGCCCTGTTAGCGGCGGCCCAGAGCGGGGCAATGGATCTGGACGCGCCGGCAGAGGAGTCAGAAGAGAAAAAATACAGGAAATACGATTTTTACAGCCCCAGAAAGTTTACCAAGGACCGCCTGAAGATGCTCAGCAGCATCTTTGAGAACTACACCCGCGTCATCAACTCCCGGATCAACGCCATGCTCCACTCCTCCTGCGAGATCGAGGTGGAGTCGGTGGAGGAGCAGCGCTACAACGAGTTCTCCAACGCCCTGCGGGACAGCGACGTGCTGGCACTGGTGAAGATAGACAAGGAGGAGCTCCAGGAGGAGACGCCGATACTGGTCCATCTGGATACCACCGTGCTGCTGACCATGATCGACCGGATGATGGGCGGCGAGGGGAACCCGGACAACAACTTGGAGTCGGAGTACAACCTCACGGATCTGGAGCTGAAGATGTACGCGGATCTCATGGGGGACCTCATGGGCGTGCTGGGTCAGAGCTGGGAGAACTACATGAATCTCAAGTTCGAGTATGTGCGCACCGAGGTGAACCCCACCATGGTACAGCTCATCGGCTTTGACGAGACGGTGGTGATTGTGGGCATGAACATCCGCTTTCCCAACGACAGCGACGGCCGCCTGAGCGTCTGTCTGCCCGGCGTGATGCTGACCAACATCTTCGCGGAGATCAGCAAGAACACGGGCCGCCATACCACGGGCGAGGATAAGTCCGACGAGATTTTCGGCTCCCTGCGGGAGAGCGATCTGGAGATCGTGGCGGAGCTGGCCCGGACGCGGCTGCTGCTGAGCGATCTGTACCATCTGAACGTGGGAGACGTGGTGGACATCAAGCGGCCGAAGGACGCACCCATCTATCTGAACATCGGCGGACGGCGCTGGTTTGACGGGCGGATGGGCGTTCACAACAAGCAGAAGGCCGTGAAAATCGGTGAGACATACATTAAGGTTTAAAGGAGCGGAACCTGATGGGAGATACTATTTTTAGCCCAATGGTCATTGACGCCATTGGAGAGATCATGAATATCAGCCTCGGCTCCTCCGCAACGGCGGTTTCCAATATGCTCGATCACCGTGTCGACATCACAACGCCGAAGGTTACGGTGGTCAATGCGGAGGAATTCAGCCTGGGAAAAATCGAGCCGGCCGTGGGCGTGGAGATCAAGTACGTCTGCGGTCTGGAAGGCAGCAATATCATGATGCTCAAGCGCAGCGATGTGAAGGCCATTGTGGACATCCTGCTGGGTACGGAGACGGCTGACGAGGACTTCCAGCTGGACGAGCTGAGCGTGAGTGTGGTCTGTGAGGTCATGAACCAGATGATGGGCGCGGCCTCCACGGCGCTCTCCGACCTGCTGGGGCGGATGGTGAACATCTCCACCCCGGAGTCCTTTGAAATGGACAACTTGGACACGGTCCGGGAGGAGCACTTCCCCGTGACCCATGGCCCTGTGGTGGTGGTCAGCTTCCAGCTGTCCATCGAGGGGGTCGTGGAGAGCGAGTTCATGAACGTGATGAGCGTGGAGCTGGTCCGGGAGCTGGTTTCCGGCTTCGGCGTGGACCTGGACGAGGCGGAGGATGCGTCCTCCGCGCCCGCCCCCGCGCCGGCCCCCGCGCCCGCGGCGTCCTCCGGCGGCACCATGAGCCAGGAGGAGATCGAGCGGCTGATGGCCGGCGGCGTCCCCGACGCTCCCGCGCCGGCCCCCGCGC